>NZ_JACEFC010000004.1:76332-78099 GCF_014180715.1 Nocardioides stalactiti
CCCGCCGCGAACGCCGCGACGGTGCCGCGCAGCATGTTCACGTAGGGGTCGTACTTGCTGAGCATCGGCCGGCTGGTCACAGCGTGCTGACGCTGGGCCACGTCCACGTCGCTCGGCAGACCCGAGTGCTGGAGCACGCTGGCCCACAGCTGTCGGGCGGCCCGCAGCTTGGCGATGGTCGGGAACTGCTCGTCGGTCGCTGCGTAGCGGAACTCGACGAGGTTCGCGGCGGTGGCGAGGTCCAGGCCGTGGTCGGTCAGCCAGCGCAGGTAGGCGACGCCGACCGCGATCGACCAACCGAGCTCCTGGACGTCGCTGGCACCGAGGTCGTGGGCGGCGGTCGCGTCGACGACGATCGCGCGGACCCCGGCGTCGGTCGCCTGGGTGGCGAGGTCGCGCAGCTCGGCGACGGCCTCGTCGACGGCCAGCGGCAGGTCGCGGAGCATCGCGCCCAGCGGGTCGGCGCCGAGGTTGCTGTCCGGGTGGAGGTCGAGGCCCCGCTCGTCGGCGTACGCCAGCAGCGCCGTGGCGGCGGCGGTCGGAGCGGTGGGCGCGTCGAGGACGACGGGCGCCAGGTCGAGCAGGACCCCGGCGAGGACCGCCTTGAGATCGGTCTCCTCGTCGACGGCGACCCAGAGGCTGGTCACCCCGCCGTCGAGGTCGACGAGTGCCTCCTCGTTGGCGAGCTTGGCGGTCGGGTGCGAGACGAAGGAGCGGATGTCCCAGGCGCCGGCACGCCGAGGCCGGACGCTGATGGTGGAACCGCCGGGCAGGCCCAGCGGCGTGATGCCGATGCCGTCGAGCGTGGTCCGGGTCAGCTTGTCCCAGACCGCCGCGTCGGGGTCGTCCTCACCCAGCCGGCGCGCCTTGCGGAGCACGGCCGCGGTCGCCGCCTCCCAGTCCGCCTGGCTGTGCGTGTCCTGCTCGGCAGCGAGGGCCAGGGGTGCCCCTGCCTCGCTGCTCGTGTCGCCTGTCGTCACGGTCGTGAGGATACGGCGCAGAGGGGGAACGGGTTTCAGCGTCCCAGCCGTGGCATATGTCACGCGTTGTTACCCGTGCGACAACCATCGGCGGGCCCGGCCTCGTTGTCCGGTCAGGAGGTGGCCGATGCAGCAGGCTGGCACGGTGGCAGAGACCGGCAGCGCTCCCGCGTTCGAGGAGTACGTCGCCGCGCGGGGCCGCGCCCTGTGGCGGACCGCGTGGTTGCTGACCGGCGACGCCCACCGGGCCGAGGACCTGGTGCAGACCGCGCTGGTGAAGTGCTGGCGACGGTGGGACACGATCGCCGCTGACGGATCGGTCGACGGCTACGTCCGCCGAGCACTGGTCACCACCTACACCGACTGGTGGCGGCGGCGGTGGAACGGCGAGGAACCGACCGAGGTGCTGCCCGAGGTGGAGGTCGGGGGCACCGACCTCGACGTCCGGCAGGACGTGCTCGCCGCGCTGGCCCGACTGCCGCGCGGCCAGCGGGCGGTCGTGGTCCTCCGGTTCTACGAGGACCTCACCGAGCCCCAGACCGCCGCCGTGCTCGGCATCAGCACCGGCACCGTGAAGAGCCAGACCGCCCGCGCCCTGCGCGCCCTGCGTGAGTCCGGGCTCATGGAGGAGGAGTCATGAGCGAGGACCGACTGCGGGACCTGCTCCAGCGGGCCGTCCCCGAGGGCCCCGAGATCCGGGCCGACGCCGTGCCCGCACGAGCCGCCGCGGCCCGCCGGCGACAGGTCGTCGCCGGCGGCGCGGCACTCGCCATGGTCGTCGCCGGCG
>NZ_JACEFC010000040.1 GCF_014180715.1 Nocardioides stalactiti
GAGCTGGCGTGGCAGGCGCTCTGGGAGTGGCTGGAGTCCGAGCGGTTCGACCGGGACCAGGTCCACACCGTCCTGACGGCGTCGCTGGCGGGTCTCGCCCAGCTGTTGCCGCGGGTGATCCCGTGAGACGGACCGCGGCGGGTCCTCATCCACCTCGGCGGGCGGTGCCCGACCCGTCCGCGCCGAGTGCCCGGACGATCGCCTCGTTGGAGGCGCGCTGGAACGAGGCGACGAGCGCCTCGAGGGTCAGCTGACGCAGCTTGGTGAGGCTGTGCTCGAAGCGGTCGCGCTCGGCATCGCTGCGCGGTTCGGCGCGGAACGGCGCCAGCACCTGGTGGCGGACGACCTCGGTGAGGTCGTCGACGAGGGCCGAGATGTGCCGGACGATCGCCGCGTCCGCGTCGCGCACGGCGCGGATGGGGAGGTCGAGGTCGAGGAGCTGTGCGGTGATCGAGAAGGTCATCAGCAGGTCGAAGCCCTCGTCGGTCACCTCGATCGCCCGCATCTCGGCGAGCCACCGGACGTCCTCCTCCGACAGCCGGCGTCCGACGCGTCGTTCGAGCTCGGCGCGGGTGACGCTCTCGGGCCGGTGGCTCGCCCACGGCGAGAGCATCACGCGCTGGATGACGAGGTCCTCGGCCGAGGCCTCCTCCGGCATCCGCTCGAGGTAGTCCTGGATCTCGGCCAGGGAGAAGCCGTGCTCCTGGAGCGCGCGGATGAGCTGGAGGCCGGCCAGGTGGCGCTCGTCGTAGTACGCGTGCCGGCCGTGCCGCATCGGGGGAGGGAGCAGGCCGAGGCTCGCGTAGTAGCGGGCCGTGCGGACCGACGTCGAGGCGGCGCTGGCGAGGTCGTCGATCGTCAGCATGTCGTCGGTGCTCACGCCCTCCGTGCTCATGGTGAACCTTCCTTGCCGTCTGACACCCCGACTGTCACAGTAGCGCTGTCAACGTTGGTTGCGGTACTGCGTGCCCCGCCCCCGGCCGGGCCTCGATAGAGTCCCCGC
Organism: Nocardioides stalactiti; assembly: GCF_014180715.1. Lineage (GTDB taxonomy): Bacteria > Actinomycetota > Actinomycetes > Propionibacteriales > Nocardioidaceae > Nocardioides > Nocardioides stalactiti. Next base: position 1,004 of record NZ_JACEFC010000040.1, read on the forward strand.
GTGACCCAACGCACTCTGGTCCTGCTCAAGCCCGACGCCGTCCGCCGCGGCCTGGTGGGCGAGGTGCTGTCGCGGTTCGAGGCCAAGGGCCTCACCATCGTCGCGATGGAGCACCGGCTCATCGACGCCGCCCAGGCCGACGCGCACTACCACGAGCACGTCGAGCGTGACTTCTACCCGCCGCTGCGCGACTTCGTAACCAGCGGCCCGCTCGTGGCCGTCGTGCTCGAGGGTGACGAGGCGATCGAGGTGGTCCGCGGCATCAACGGCGCCACCGACGGCCGCAAGGCCGCGCCGGGGACGATCCGCGGTGACCTGTCGCTCTCCAACCGGGAGAACCTGGTCCACGGCTCGGACTCCCCGGAGTCGGCCGAGCGCGAGATCTCGCTCTGGTTCCCCGCTCTCTGAGAGTTCCCACGAGTCACATCCGTCTCACCCGCCTCGGCGTGCCTCCGAGGTGAGGGGCCGAACCTTTCCTACTCTCGCAAGCGGAGGGTCCCGGATCGTGCGCTCGGGAACCGCCCCGGCAACGACCCGCGAGGGGAGTCGTCGGCTTCCCCGTTGCGCACGAAGGGTCCAGGGCAGGACCCGAGGGACGTCTGCGAGGGCATGCGTTGAGGGCGAAAAGCATCATCGGCCGGGACCTGGCCGTTGACCTCGGTACCGCCAACACGCTCGTCTACGTCCGTCGACGGGGCGTGCTCCTCGACGAGCCCAGCGTCGTCGCCATCAACGACTCCACCGGCGACGTGATCGCGGTCGGTCACGAGGCCAAGGCGATGATGGGCCGCACCCCCGACAACATCACCGCGCTCCGCCCACTGCGCGACGGCGTCATCGCCGACTTCGAGGCGACCGAGCAGATGCTCCGGCACTTCATCGCCCGGGTCCACCGCCGCCGCTACTTCGCCAAGCCGCGGATGGTCATCTGCGTGCCGAGCGCCATCACCCCCGTCGAGCAGCGTGCGGTGAAGGAGGCCGGCTACCAGGCGGGCGCCCGCCGCGTGTACGTCGTCGAGGAGCCCATGGCCGCCGCGATCGGCGCCGGGCTCCCCGTCCACGAGCCGACCGGCAACATGGTCGTCGACGTCGGCGGCGGGACCACCGAGGTCGCCGTCATCTCCCTGGGCGGCATCGTGACCAGCCTCAGCATCCGCACCGCCGGCGACGAGCTCGACAACGCGATCGTCGCCTGGATGAAGAAGGAGCACGGCCTCATGCTCGGCGAGCGCACCGCCGAGGAGGTCAAGATCAGCCTCGGCTCCGCGTTCCCCGCCCAGGGCGAGCGTGAGGGCGAGGTCCGCGGCCGCGACCTGGTCACCGGGCTACCGCGCACCGTCACCGTGACCGCGGCGGACATCCGCAAGGCGCTCGACGAGCCGCTGCACGCGATCGTCGACGCCGTCCGCGTCACCCTCGACCAGACCCCGCCCGAGCTCGCCGGGGACATCATGGACCGCGGCATCGTCCTCACCGGCGGCGGCGCCCTGCTCCGCGGCCTCGACGACCGGATCCGTCACGAGACCGGCATGCCCGTCCACGTCGCCGAGGACCCGCTCGTCTCCGTGGCGCTCGGTGCCGGACGCTGCGTCGAGGAGTTCGAGGCGCTCCAGCAGGTGCTCATCACCAACCCGAGGCGCTTCTGATGAGTCTCGACACCCGGCCGCCGCGGCAGCGACCAGTGCGTCAGGTCTCGACGCCGCGCGAGCGGCTCGAGGCGAGCGGGATGCCGTCCCGCTCCCTGCTCGTCGCCCTCGTGCTGGCCTGCGTCGCGCTCATGGTCGTCGACCTGTCCGGCGGGAAGGACTCGCCGATCGCTCCCGTGCGCCGCGTCGTCGGCGAGGTGATCGGTCCTGCTCAGGCCGCCGTGAGCGAGGTGATGGGCCCGATCGTCGGCCTGCCCGGCGCGCTCCGGACCAACGACGCGCTCCGCGACGACCTCGCGGTGGCGAAGGACCGCAACGCCGACCTCGAGGCCGAGCTCGAGCGCGCGGGTTACAACGACAACCGGTACGACGAGTTCGCCGGGATGTGCCAGATGATCGGCGACCTCGGCTACGCCGTCTCCCCGGCGCACGTCATCGGCTACGGCTCGGCCCAGTCGTTCTCCGACACCGTCACCATCGACGCCGGCTCCGACGCCGGGCTGCGCCCCGACATGACCGTCCTCAACAACGACGGCCTCGTCGGCCGCGTCCTCGCGGTCACCAGCGAGACCGCCACCGTGCTCCTCATCATCGACCCCGCGTCGACGGTCGGCGGCCGGGTCGGCGACAACATGGAGAACGGGATGGTCGACGGCCAGGGCGGCTTCGAGGCCGACCGGCCGCTCGAGCTGCGCCTCCTCGACAACACCGTCGTCCCGCAGAAGGGTCAGGCGGTCGTGACCTGGGGGAGCGAGGGCGGCGCGCCCTACGTCTCCGGGGTCCCGATCGGTGAGGTGTCGAAGACCTTCGAGGAGCTCCGCCTCGGCACCTTCCGGGCCGTGCTCGAGCCCTACGTCGACTTCACGTCCCTCGGCCTGGTCGGCGTCGTCGTACCGGCGGGCGACGACCAGCGGGTCATCGCGGCCGACTGCGTCCCGGGAGGCACCCGATGAGGGGCACCCCGCGTCTGGTCGCCGCGCTCTGCACCGTCGTCGTGGCGCTGCTGCTCCAGGTCACCGTCTTCCCGCACCTCGCCTGGAACGGCGTCGTCCCCGACCTGGTCCTGCTCGCCGTCGTCGGCGCGGCCCTCGTCACCGATGCGCGGTTCGCGACCCTGCTCGGCTTCGGCGCCGGCCTGCTGCTCGACGTCGCGCCCCCGGCCGACCACGCGGCCGGCCGCTGGGCGCTCGCGCTGCTCGTCGTCGGCTACGTCGTCGGGCGGGTCGCCCACGACCACCAGCCCGGCGGACAGCGGCCGTCGTACCCGGTGATGCTGGCGGCCGGTGCGGCCGGCGCGTTCGTCGGCACCTCTCTCTTCGCCCTGTCCGGCCTGGTCCTCCGCGACCCCGCGGTCGGTGTCGGCGAGCTGCTCGAGGTGGTCCTCGCGGCCGTCGCCTACGACGTCCTCGCCGCCGTGGTCGTCGTCCCGGCGACCGTCTGGCTGTTCACCCGCGAGCCGGGCCCCCGACCGGCTCAGGTGACCCCGCGCCTCCCTCGGCGGACGCCTGTCTGATGCCCGCGCCGACCAGCAGCTCCTCGCACCGCAGCCGGCTCCGGCTGATCGTGATCCAGGCGCTCGCGTTCTCGCTGCTCGCGACCCTCGCCGGCCGGCTCTACTACCTCCAGGTCGTGACGGGGGAGGACTACCAGGGCAAGGCGGCCTCGCAGTCGGTCCGGGACGTCGTCGTCCAGCCCGAGCGAGGCCTCATCGTCGACGCCGAGGGCCGCCCGCTCGTCACCAACCGGCTCACCTGGGTCGCCTCGGTGGACCGGACGCTCGTCGGCAGGATGGAGCCGCGGGTGCGGCGCGCCCTGCTCAAGCGCGTGGGCCGGGTGCTCGACCTCGAGCCGAGGCAGATCTCCCGCAAGCTGGTCCTCTGCGGCACCGACGGTGCGCGCGAGGGCACCTGCTGGAACGGCTCGCCCTACCAGCCGGTACCGGTCGCCCAGGACCTCGACGACGCCGTCGCGTTGCGGATCAACGAGCAGCCGGAGGACTTCCCGGGCGTGGTCGTCGTCCAGCAGAGCGTCCGCGACTACCCGCGCCCCTTCGGCATCAACGCGGCCCACCTCCTCGGCTACCTGAGCCCGATCACCAAGGAGGAGCTCGAGTCCGCCGAGCAGGGCGAGGACACCTCGGTCAACGGTGCGTCGGTCGTCGGTCGCGCCGGCGTCGAGAAGGAGTACGACGCCTGGCTGCGCGGCCAGCCCGGCTACCAGCGGGTCAAGGTCAACGCCAACGGTGAGGTGATCGGCGACGACGGTGAGGTCCAGGCCCAGCCCGGGGACACCCTCGTCACCTCGATCGACGCCAAGGTGCAGGGGGTCGTCGAGCGCCAGCTGCACGAGATGATGATGATCGCGCGCTCCACCGTCGACACGGTCACGGGCCGCCCCTACGTCGCCGACTCGGGCGCCGCCGTGGTGATGGAGGCGGACACCGGTCGGATCATCGCGATGGCCAGCCAGCCGACGTACGACCCCGAGGTCTGGGCCGACGGGATCACCCAGAAGCAGCTGAAGCGGCTGTACTCCGAGGCGGCCGGCACTCCGCTGCTGGGCCGCGCGATGCAGGGCCAGTTCGCGCCCGGGTCGACGTGGAAGCCGTTCATGACGGCCGGTGCGCTGACCCACGGCTACAGCCCGGACACGCGCCTGGACTGCTCCTCGGGCTTCCAGGTCGGGGGCCGGGTGTTCAAGAACTACGAGTCCGGCGCCTACGGGTCCATCTCCTTCGCCGACGCGCTCAAGGTCTCCTGCAACACCTTCTTCTACCGGATCGGCTTCGACTACTGGGCGCGCTTCGGCTCCGACGTCGCCGACGTCGACGCCCGGGACCCGCTGGTCGAGGAGGCCAAGAACTTCGGCTTCGGCAGCCCGACCGGGATCGACATCCCGGGCGAGGCGTCGGGCCGGATCGCCGACCGCAGGTGGAAGCGCGCCTACTACAAGTCGATGAAGGACTACTACTGCGGCATCTCCGAGAAGCCCCAGGACGCGAAGACCAGCGACTTCGTCTACAAGTTCGCCTACGAGTTCTGCGTGGAGGGCTACGCCTATCGTGCGGGCGACGCGGTGAACTTCGCGATCGGCCAGGGCGACACCATCGTGACGCCGCTGCAGCTCGCCCGTGCCTACGCCGCGATCGTCAACGGCGGTGACCTCTGGGAGCCGCGGGTCGGCAAGGCGATCGTGTCGCCCGACGGCGAGACGGTCCGCGAGATCAAGCCGTCGAAGGCGGGCAACGTCGACCTGCCGGCGTCGGTGCTGACCTACATCGACGAGGCGCTCAAGAACGTCAGCCGCGAGGGCACGATGGCCTGGCGGTTCCCCGGCTTCCCGCTCGACGAGGTGCAGGTCCGCTCCAAGACCGGCTCCGCCGAGGTCTACGGCAAGCAGTCGACCTCCTGGGTCGCCTCCTACACCGAGGACTACGTGGTCGTGATGATGATCAGCCAGGGCGGTACCGGCTCGGGCACGTCCGGTCCGGGCATCCGCAAGATCTGGGAGGCGCTGTACGGCGTCGTCGGTGAGGAGGTCGTGCCCGGCAAGGCCGCCATCGACGGCACCCTGCCGCCCGAGCGGCTCCCCGTGTTCGGCCGCGACGGCTCGATCCTGCCGCCCGTCCGCGAGGAGGACTGATGACGGGCTCCACGCTAAGCCGGACCGCCACCCGGTCGCGCCGTACCGGTGGCGACCGGTGGCTGCAGTGGCGCGACCTCGACCTGCTGCTCCTCGGTGCGGTCGTCCTGCTCGGCACGATCGGCTGCATCCTGGTCTGGTCGGCGACGATCCACCGCGACGACCTCACCGGCGGCGACCCCAAGGCGTTCCTCGCCAAGCAGGTGGTCAACCTCGGCATCGGGCTGGGGCTGCTCGTCGTCGTCGCGGCGACCGATCACCGGTGGGTCCGGATCCTCGCGCCCGTCGCCTACGGTCTCGCGGTCCTCGGGCTGGTCCTGGTGCTCGTCATGGGCACCACCATCAACGGGTCGCGCTCGTGGCTGATGCTCGGCGGGCTCTCGCTCCAGCCGTCGGAGCTCGCCAAGCTCGCCGTGGTCGTCGGGATGGCTCTGGTCGTCGCCGAGCGCAGCGAGGGCCGCTGGCGCGACCGGGTCGGGACCGTCGACGTCGTCCTCATGCTGACCGTCGCCGCCGTGCCGGCCGTGCTCATCCTCGCCCAGCCCGACCTCGGCACCATGCTCGTCCTCAGCGCCACCGTCTTCGGCGTGATCGCGGCGTCCGGCGCGCAGCGGCGCTGGCTCGTCGTGCTCGTCGGGTCCGGCGTCGGGGTCGCCGTCTTCGCGGTCGCGTCGGGCTTCCTCGAGGCCTACCAGGTCGACCGGTTCCTCGCCTTCACCGATCCCGGTCGCGACCCGAAGGGCGCCGGCTACAACGTCGAGCAGGCGCGGATCGCCGTCGGCAACGGCGGGCTCTTCGGGCAGGGCCTGTTCGAGGGGTCGCAGACCAGCTCCGGCTTCGTGCCCGAGCAGCACACCGACTTCGTGTTCACCGTCGCCGGGGAGGAGCTCGGCCTCGTCGGCGCGGGCTTCATCATCGTGCTGCTCGGCGTCGTGATCTGGCGGGCGCTGCGGATCGCCGCGCGCACCGACGACGTGTTCGGCCGGATCGCGGCCGCCGGCATCGCCTGCTGGTTCGGGTTCCAGGCCTTCCAGAACATCGGCATGTGCGTCGGGATCATGCCCGTCACCGGCGTCCCGCTGCCGTTCGTGTCGTACGGCGGTTCGTCGATGTTCGCCGGCATGCTCGCCATCGGGCTGCTCCAGAACATCCACCTCCGCACCCTCTCCGCGCCGGCGTCGCGGATGCAGCCGGCGAAGCGGGTGCTCGTCCGCGGCTGAGTACGTGTGCTCATCCGCTCCGCCCCCGGTGCGCCGAGCATGAGGGGATGGACACGACCCAAGGAGCACTGGCCGGCGGCTTGTTCGTCGGGACGCTGACCCTCATCGGCGCGACCTTCGTCGGCTGCTCGCCCTCCGACCGGGCGCTGGAGCGGGCCGTCGAGGGCAAGCCCGGCGTCGTCCGGGTCTCCGCCCAGGAGGCGCAGGGCGACGACTTCATCCCGTTCGCCGACCCGCCGTCGTACGTCGACGTGACGATGGAGAGCGATGCTCGCGCCTCGGAGGTCGCCGACGTGCTCGCGGAGTACGAGGACGAGATCGCCGACGACGACGTGGCGACCGTCGAGGTACGGCTGCGGGGACCGAAGCAGGCGACGCTGGTTGTCGGCTACGACGTCGTCGGCACCGAGGAGATGGCCGAGGACCTCGTGGCGGCGCAGGACTCGGCGGACGTCCTCGCCTACCGCCAGACCGCGACGTCAGGGATCCGCGAGGTCGAGGTCGAGCTGGTGCCGCTCGAGCTCGCCGAGGTGGTGGCCCACGCCGACGGCTACGAGGCCGAGGGGGCCGGCACGGTCACCCTCACGTCGGGCTCCTGGGTGCTCGTCCGCGCGACCTCCGAGCGAAGCCGGACGCTCGCCGCCGAGCGGCAGCGCTTCGTGCTGGCGGCCGACCAGCGCTACGGACTCGACGGCGCCACCATCACGGGCCGGGCGCGGCTCGTGCTGTGGGTGAGGCCCGGTGACGCCGACGCGGTGCGGTCCTTCGCCGACACCTGGGGTCCCGACCTGGGGCGGATCGTCGTCCACGAGATCGACGGACCGCGGCTGCCCTGAGGACCGGCCGGCGTGATGTCCGCCGCTCGCGTCAGTCGCGGGGCGGCGGGGCGGGCTCGACGTCGTCGTCAGGATCCTCCTCGGACGCCTCCTCGTCGCCGTCGAGGCCGCTGTCTTCGGGGATGAGGTCGTCGACCTCCGCGTCCGGCGGCAGTCCCTCGGCCAGCGGGTTGTCCTCGCCCGGCACCAGGTCCGGCGGGAGCTGGTCGTCGGAGATCCCCGCGCCGCTGCTCGTGCTCTCGTCCTTGTTCTCGCTCATGCGCGAGCGGTACCCGGTGCCGCTCCCGACACCCCTCGGGCTGGAGCAGCCCGCGCCTTCCTAGGGCTCGATGACGAGGATCCGGTCGTCCTCGGCGGCGGGGTTGCCGCGACCGTCGTGGTTGCTGGTGGTGAGCCAGAGGCGGCCGTCGGGCGCGACCTCGACGGTGCGGACGCGGCCGTAGTCGCCCTCGAAGTACGCCGTGGGGTCGCCGACGGTCGCGCCGTCGACGGGGATCCGCCACAGTCGCTGCCCGCCGAGGCCGGCCATCCAGAGGGTGTCGTCGGCGTACGCGAGCCCCGAGGGGGACGCCTCGGAGGTCGACCAGGTGAGCTCGGGGTCGTGGAACTCCGGCTCGCCCCCGCCGCCCTCGACCTCGGGCCAGCCGTAGTCGTCGCCGGCCTCGATCAGGTTGAGCTCGTCGAAGGCGTTGGAGCCGAACTCGCTGGCCCAGAGCCGGCCGTCGTCGTCGAAGGCGAGGCCCTGGACGTTGCGGTGACCCCAGGACCAGACCTCGTCGCCGAACGGGTTGTCGGGCGCCGGCTCGCCCTCGGTGGTGATCCGCAGGATCTTGCCGGCGTAGCCGGTCCGCTCCCGGGCCAGGGCGTCGTCGCCGGTCTCGCCGGTGGCGACGTAGAGGTAGCCGTCGGGGCCGAACGCCAGCCGACCGCCGTCGTGGACGGCGCCGTTGGGGATGCCGTCCAGGATCGTCTCGGTCGGGCCGAGGACGTCGCCGTCGAGCTCGGCGCGCACGACCTGGTTCTCGTCCTCGGTGCAGACGTAGAAGTAGAGGGTCGCGTCGGAGGCGAAGTCCGGGGACACCGCGACGCCGAGCAGCCCCGCCTCGCCCTGGGCAACGGTCTCGGGGACCCGGCCGACCTCGACCACGTCGCCCTCACCACCGCCCGCGGGCGGGGTGACCACCAGGACGCGCGCGGTGTCGCGCTCGGTCACGACGGCCCGTCCGTCGGGCAGGAAGTCGAGACCCCAGGGCACCGACAGGCCGCTGGCGACCGTGTCGACGACCTCCGGTCCGTCTGCGGGGGAGGTCGGCCGGTCCACCGCGGTCGGCGAGACCGGCTCACCGTCCGGGGCGTCGTCGCCGCAGGAGGTCAGCAGCGCTGTCGCGGCGACCAGGGCCGAGCCGATATGCAGGGCCGTACGACGGGCGCTCATGGCCCGACGATACCCAGGCCGGGCACGCCGGATCAGGACGCGGTGACGCCGACCTTGTCGAGGAACTCCAGGAGCAGGTCGTGGACGACCTCGGGCTGCTCCATCTGGATGAAGTGCGACCCGCGCAGCTCGAAGTATTCGGCGTCCGCGAGGCGCTCGGCGGCGGTCCACATGTCGCGGGCGCCGGCCAGGACGTCGTACTTCGCGGCGACGAAGCGCACGGGTGCCTGGATGCTGCTCAGCGAGACCCGGGCGTGCCGGGAGGTCCCGAGGGCGAGGTGGGCGTACCACTCGACCGGGGTGCTGATGAACTCCTTGATGCCGCGCGCGGCCATCTCGGGGTCGGGGACCGGGAACATGAAGCCGCTGTGCGTGATGAGCGCGACCGCCTTGGGCCCGATCGGGATCCGGGTGGTGATCGGGCTGACGGCCCAGCCGGTCAGCTTCGCCGCCCGGCACGCGTTGATGGTGAGCAGGCGGGCGACCTGGTGGGGGAGCCGGAGCGGCGCCAGCATGGTGCGGAAGGTGTCGCCGGGGACCCCGGCCACGGCGAACAGGCCGGCGACCCGCTCGGGGTTGCGCAGCGCCAGCTCGAACATGGTGTTGACGCCCATCGACCAGCCCATGTGGACCGCCCGGTCGATGCCGAAGTGGTCCATGACCGACAGGGCGTCCTCGACGAAGTGCTCGATCTCGACGTGGGACCGGTCGCGCGGGCGCTCCGACCCGCCGACGCCGCGGTGGTTCCACGACACGACGCGGACGCCGCAGGCGGGGTCGAGCAGGGCCGGCCACTGGTAGGGGTTCGTGCCCAGGCCGTTGCAGAGCACGACGGTCGGGCCGTCGATGGTCCCGTCAGGGTCGTTGGTCCACGCGCGGACGTGCGTCCCGTCGTCGGACAGGATGTCGTGGAAGGACACCAGGTCGGTCGCGGCGGCGTCGGGCGTCGTGATGGGCATGCGGCGATTCTGCCCGAGGGCGCGCCTCACCGGGGTGTGCCCTGCCGCACACCGGGACGATCAGGCGTGCGCGGCGACGCCCGGGTCGGCGGCGGGACGGGACGGGCCGGAGCGGGCAGCGGCCCGTTCGGCGAGGTACGACGCCACGTCCTCGCGCTCCGCACGACGGTGCGCGCATGCGGTGAGGGCGACCATGGCGTTGCGGCGGGCGGCCTGCTGGGACGCCACGGGCCACTCGGAGATGGCCTGGCCGAGACGGAGAAGAGGACGGAGGGTGGAGATCATGGGGGGCTCCGATGGGGGAAGATCGGGGGTGGGACCACCGTAGTCCGGTTCGTTGCTCGCGCACATCACCGCCACGTGACGCTTCGGTGAAATGATCCTGGGTGCGAGGCCCGGCCTCGCGTCGGTGAAGTCCGCGCGTCTCAGCCCGCGGCGGGCGGCGGGGTCGCGTCGACGGGCGCGTGCGCCCGGGTCGCGCCGATGCTGGCCAGCACCACGCAGGTGATCGCGAGCCACTGGACGAGCGCCAGCTCCTCGCCGACGACGAGCAGTCCCGCGAACGCGGCGGCCGCGGGCTCGAGACTCATCAGCACGCCGAACATCGCCGGGGTGAGGCGCCGGAGCGCCACCAGCTCGCAGCTGTAGGGGATGACCGAGCAGAGCAGCCCGATGGCGGCACCGAGGGCGAGGATCCGGGTGTCGCCGAGCGGACCGCGATCGGTGGCGGCGAGCGCCGGCGTGAGCACGACGACGGCGATGAGGCTGGCGACGGCGAGGCCGTCGAGCCCCTCCCAGCGGCGTCCGGTGTGGGCGCTCAGCAGGATGTAGGCGGCCCAGCAGGCTCCGGCCAGCAGGGCGAAGAGGACACCGACCAGGTCGAGGTCGGCACGCTCGGCGCCGAGGAGGGCGACGCCGAGGCCGGCCAGGCCGACCCACGCCAGGTCGCGGGGGCGGCGCGAGCCGGCCACGGCGACCGCGAGCGGCCCGATGAACTCGATGGTGACGGCGATGCCGATCGGGATCCGGCTGAACGACTGGTAGAACGCCCAGTTCATGAGGCCGAGGGAGAGTCCGAACCCGAGCACGATCAGCCAGTCGACGCGGTCCCGCCCCCGCCAGCGTGGCCGGGCGAGGACGACGAGCACCAGGGCGCTCGACGCGAGCCGCAGCCACACCAGGCCGGTCGGGGACACCTCGTCGAACAGGTTCTTGGCGGCGCCCGCCCCGAACTGGACCGAGGCGATCCCGATGAGCACCAGCCCGATCGCCGCACCCCGCGTCGGGATTCGGTTGTCGGTGACCGATGACAACGTGGGCGTCACTCGGTCAATGTAGGGAACAGCTCGAAAAAGGAGGACGCATGGGCACCATCCTGATGGCCGGCACCCGCAAGGGACTCTGGGTCGGCCGGTCCGACGACAGCCGCGAGGACTGGTCGTGGACCGGACCCCACCACGACATGGAGGAGGTCTACTCCTGCCTCGTCGACACCCGCGGGGACCGGCCACGGCTCTTCGCCGGTGCGTCGTCGAGCTGGCTCGGGCCCCAGCTGCGCTGGTCCGACGACCTCGGTGAGACGTGGCAGGAGACGCCCGGCGGGGCGATCACGTTCCCGGAGGGGAGCGGGGCGACGGTCGAGCGGATCTGGCAGGTCGTCCCCGGCGCCACCGCAGGGGTGCTCCACGCCGGCACCGAGCCGGGTGCGGTGTGGACCTCGGTCGACGGCGGCGCGACCTTCGCCCTCGAGGAGGGCCTCTGGAACCACCCGCAGCGGGCGGAGTGGGGCGAGGGCTTCGGCGGCCAGGCGTTCCACACGGTGCTGCCGCACCCGACCGACCCCGACTCGATCACGGCGGCGATCTCGACGGGCGGCGTCTACCAGACCACCGACGGCGGCTCGACGTGGACCGCGCGCAACCAGGGCATCCGCGCGGACTTCCTGCCCGAGGACCAGCGCTACCCCGAGTTCGGCCAGTGCGTCCACAAGGTGACCCGCCACCCGAGCCGCCCCGAGCGGCTCTACCTGCAGAACCACGGCGGTGTCTACCGCTCCGACGACGAGGGCGGTTCCTGGACCTCGATCGGCGAGGGCCTGCCGAGCGACTTCGGGTTCCCGATCGTCGTCCACCCGCACCGGCCCGACACGGTCTACGTCTTCCCGCTCGCCGGCGGGGAGGAGGGTCGCTACCCGCCGGCCGGCGCCGCCCGGGTCTGGCGCTCCGACAACGCGGGCGACTCGTGGACGGCGTACGGCGCGGGCCTGCCCGACGCGTTCTACGTCGGTGTGATGCGCGACGCGATGTGCGCCGACGGCCACGACCCGGCCGGGATCTACTTCGGGGCCCGCAACGGGTCGGTCTGGGCGTCGCGCGACGACGGGGAGACCTGGCGCAACGTGGTGAGCGACCTGCCCGACGTGATGTCGCTCAAGGCCGGCGTCGTCCCTGACTGAAAGGCGGCTGACCGGCGTCGCCCCACCACGACGCCGGTCAGGAACCGGGGGTCCTACTTGGCGATCACCACGCCGTCGATGCGGACCGGCTTGCCCTCGGAGATCACGGTGATCCGCAGCGTCCCCGTGCGGACCTCGTCGAAGGTCGCGACGTCGATGAGCTGCTTCGAGCCGGTGCCCTCCAGCGAGTAGTTGCCCAGGACCTCGTCGCCGAGCTTGACCTGGACCTTCCCGCCGTCGACCACCTTGGTCACCAGGAGCGCCAGGTGACGGGCGCGCACGCCGGTCCGGACCAGCGCACGGCCCTTGGTCTTGGTGGTCGTCAGGGTGCCCTGGTACGGCGCCGGGCCGTCGACGAGCGTCCAACCGGTGGCCGTGAACGCCCGGTCGTCGAGCGGCGTGGTGAAGCAGACCTCCTTGCTGATCTCGCCGTTGTTGCCGACGCCGTCGGTGCCGCGCACCGCCAGGCAGTACGACGCGCCTGCGGGGAGGTCGACCTGGGTCGCGCCCGCCGGACGGTCGTCGGCCAGGGTCGTGCGAGGGCCGTAGCCGGCGGCGTTCCACGGTGCCACCCGGGCCAGCACGTCGACCGAGGAGAGGCCGGAGAGCCAGTCGCCCCCGGCGGTCTCGAAGGAGATGCCGGGCGAGCGCAGGACCTCGGTGGTGAGCACGGACCCCGACCAGCCGGTGGCGGTGACGGTCGGACCCACGGTGTCGAGGTAGCGGGCACGCAGGGTCGAGTCGGGCCCGAGCAGCGCGCCGAGGGCGACCACGTTGCCCCGGAGGTCCGTGGCGACCGAACCGCGGGCGGCGTAGCCGTCGGCCGACACCCAGGGCGTGAAGTCGACGCCCGAGCGGGGTCGGTGCAGGACGACCTGCCGGCTGCTGGCCGTGTAACCGACCGCCTGGGCGCCGCTCTCGGCGATCCCGGCGTCGAGGTTGCCGACAGTGCCTCCGACTGCCGGCGACGAGGTGGTCGTCCACGCGCCCCCGAAGAGGCTGCTCGCATGGATGATCGCCGCGCTGCCGGTGACGTCGGCCCATGCGGCGAGCAGGCGACCGGTGCCGTCGATGTCGATCACCGGTGAGGTGCCGCTCACCCCACTGGCCAGCACCTTGGCGGTGCCCTTCTTCCCGCCCGCCGGTGCGACCAGCTGGACGGTCGCGTTGGCGGACCCGAGCGAGACGTAGGCGACGGCCGCCTCGCCGTCGTCGTTGATCGTCGCCGCCGCCGTCTCCTGCGTGGCGCTGCCGAGCGGGACGGCGGCCTTCCAGGTGCCGCCCGGGGAGTGCCGGGTGTAGGCGTACTGGTCGGCGCCACCGTCGGTGAAGGCGAGGACGACCTCGCCCGCGCCGCTCACGTCCAGCGCGGGTTCGCCGCCGTCGGCGACGACCAGGAGCGGCTCTTCGGGAAGGGCCGGGTAGGCCCACTCGACGACGCGCAGGCCGAAGGTGGCGTCGTCGGCGTCGGTGTACTCCGCAGCGGCGTAGACGGTCCGGTCGTCGGCGATGCCGACGTCGATGCCGGGGACGACGTTGGTCGCGCCGGGCGTGAGGTTGCGGGCGGGCGACCAGACGCCGTCGACGGGCTGGACGGCGGCGTAGAGCTCCTCGACCCCGTCGTGGTTCTCGGTCCAGGCCGCGACCAGGTCACCGTTGCCGTTGACCTCGATGGTCGGGTCGTAGGCGGAGTGTCCGAACGTGGAGATCGCGACCGGCAGGTCCCACTCGCCGTTGTTGGCGTTGGGCTTGAACCGGGCCGCCATCACCCTCCGCCCGGCCGGCCCGGTGTCGAACCAGACCGCCGCCGCGAAGCCGTCGCCGTAGCCGACGACCTCGAAGTTGCGACCCGGGTTCACAGCGGTGTCGGCGGTGGTGGTGATGACGTCGGCGTGGGTCCAGTCGGCCGCGACGACGGGGGTGGCGAGGGCCACCGTGCTGGCGGCGACGGCTGCCGCCGCCAGCGTGGTGAGGAGCTGCTTGCTCATCGGTGTTGCCTTCCGATTCCGAGGTGGTGGCCGTCAGGTCACTTGGCGATGACGACGCCGTCGATGCTGACGAGCTTGCCGTCGGCGCTGGTGACCTGGATCTTGAGCTGGCCGGACTTGACGGTGCCGAAGGTGGCCATCGGGATGACCTTCTTCTTGCCGGTGCCGTCGAGGCTGTAGGTGCCGAGGACGTCGCCGTCGAAGGTGACCTTCACGGTGCCGCCGTTGGCGACCTTGCGGACGACGAGCGCCAGCCGCTTGGCCTTGACCGCGTTGCGGGTCAGCACCCGGCCCTGCTGGTTGGTGGTGAGCAGCGTGTTGCGGAAGTTGCCGGTCTGGACGGTCTTGTTCCAGCCCTCGCCGACGAGGGCGCGGTCATCGAGCGGGACGGTCGTGCACTGCTTCTCCGTGGTGGTGGAGTTGCCGGCCGTGTCGGTCGGGCGGACCTGGATGCAGTACGTCGTACCGAGGATCCACGGGACCTCGGCCTCGGTGCCCGAGACGTTGTCGACGATCACGTAGGGGTCGCTGTGCCCAGCCTCGTTCCACGCGGCGGTGGTGGCGTAGACGTCGCTGTTCGGGATCGCCGAGAGCGAGTCGTCCATCGTCCAGGAGATCGGGAAGATCGTCATCGGCAGTGGGGGGTTGACCAGCATGTTGGCCGGCAGGGTCTCCAGCTCCACGGTCGGACCGGAGGCGTCGAGGAACCGGGCGAACACCGAGCCGCCGGGCTTGTACACCACCGAGACCGCGTTGCCCTCGGGGTCGACGTCGACGGACTGGTCGATGGCGTGGCCGTTGGTCGTCGTGAAGGGGACGAACTGCTGGGCGCCGGCACCGGTCCGGTACTGGGTAGTGACGTAGCCGGCGCTGGCGTACTGGATGACCTTGAGGCCGTCGTCGGCGATCTTCGCCACCGGGTTGACGACGTCGAGCGACGAGCCCGGCAGGGCCTGGGCGGTCCCGGGGTCGGCCTGGTTCGCGGCCGTGGAGTAGCGCACCTTGGCCAGCTGGTCCTTCTTGGCGATCCAGGTGAACAGGGCGGAACCGCTGTCGTTGATGTCGACGCTGACGTCGTAGACGTACTCGTCGAGCGGCGACGCGGTGTCGGCGTGCTCCACGGTGCCGTTCGGGAGGATCCGGCTGGTTTCGGCGACGTAGAAGCCGTTCTTCACCACGGCGAAGATGACCTGACCCTGACCGTTGTCGCTGAGCGCGACGTCCGGGGCGGCGGCGACGTCACCGGAGTTCTGGGTGGAGTTGCCGAGGTTCCAGGTGCCGCCGGCGGCCCGCCGGGCGACGTTCACGACGTCGGTGTTCAGTCCGTTGTAGGTCCACGCCAGCAGTGCCTCGCCCTTGGTGTTCACGTCGAGGGAGGGACCCCATGCGTGGTCGGTGGAGATCACCTTCGCGGTCCCGGGAGCGCCGGCCTCGGGCCACTCGGTGACGATCAGCTGGTCGTTGATGTCGTCGTTGACGTCGTCGATGGTGGCCGCGACGACGATCCGGCCGTTGCCGGCGATCCCCAGCTCGGCGTCGGTGACGTCGGCGCCGTTGCCCGGGGTCAGGAACTGCGCGGTGCTCCAGCTGCTCGGGCCGGTCTGGCGGGCGACCCGGTAGCGGAGGTCGCCCGCGAGGTCCTCCACCCAGCCCAGGGCCACCTTGCCGCCCGGGCCGGCGGCGAGCTTGAGGCCGGTGGCGTCGACGTCGCCGCGGACCTGCGCGTAGCCGTTCCAGACACCGTCGGTCGCGGTCGTGGCATAGACCGCGCCGTCGATGATCGCGGCGGCGACGGCGTCGCCGTCGCCGGTCGCGGCGATCTCGACGTTGCTCGCGGCGCCGGCGGGGAACGGGAGGGTGTTCTGGGTCTTCCAGGCGATCCCGTGGGTGGGGGCGGCCGGGAGGCCGATCGAGAGGGCGCCCGCGCTGAGGATGGCGGCGGTCGCTCCGATGATCTGCTTGCGCATTGCTCTGCCTTTCGTGGCGGGCCTGCCCTGGTTGGCTGCCCTGGGGAGATGACAGAACAGTGCTCCGTGGCGGGGGTGGGCCACATCCGCGTGCACCACGCAACCAACACCGCGGACTACGTATCCATCACCGAGCCAACGCGGGGGACGGGCGGGGGCCTACGATCCCTCCGTGCGCTGTCCGGTCCTCGTCTCCCGGGCTGACGAGATGGCGCGGCTCCGGGACGCCCTCGCCCTGCCCGCCACCGGGCACGGCGGGGTGTGGGTCGTGCGGGGCGAGCCGGGGGTGGGCAAGTCCCGGATCGCGGCGACCGTCCTCGCCGAGGCCGAGGAGGCGGGCATGGCGGTCCTCGCCGGCCGTGCGGTCCGCTCCGCCGCGCCGATGCCGATGCGCCCGCTCGGGGAGGCGCTGCTCGGGTGGCTGCGGACCGGCACGGTCCCCGACGACCCGCGGCTGGCGCCGTACCTCCCGGCGCTGGGGCGGCTCGCGCCGCAGCTCGGCACGGCCCCGGGCGACGGCGGCTCCTCGGTGATGCTGGTCGGGGAGGGCCTGCTGCGCCTCGCGACAGCGATCGGCGGTCCCGGCGTCCTGCTCGTCGTCGAGGACCTGCACTGGGCCGACCCCGAGACGCTCGGGGTGCTCGAGTACGTCGCCGACAACGCGCGCGACGTCCCGCTGGTGCTCGTCACCACGACCCGCCCGTACGACGCCCCGGCGGTCAGTGAGCTGGTCAGTGCCCTGCACGCGCGCCAGGCGGCCGACGTGGTCGCGCTGGAGCCGCTCGGCGAGCCCGAGGTCTCCGCGATGCTCGCCGCCTGCCTCGACGGACCCGTCCCCGACGGTCTGGCTGACTGGGTGCTGCGGTTCTCGGCGGGCTTCCCGCTGCTCGTCGAGGAGGTGCTCGCCGACCTGCGGGCCTCCGGGGCGCTGGTCGAGGACGACGACGGCTGGCGGGTCGCCGCCGAGCTGTCGGCCACGGTGCCCCCGTCGTTCGCCCGCTCGGTGGAGACCCGGCTCGGCGCCCTGACACCCGCGGCCCGCGAGGTCATGGAGGCGGCCGCGCTGCTCGGGACCGACTTCGACTGGCAGGTCGTCGGGGCCGCGCTGGGGCTCGAGGACCGCACCACCTCGGCAGCCATCCGTGAGCTGCGGACCGAGCGGCTCGTGGTCGCCGACGGCGACGGGTTCGCGATCCGGCACGCGCTCACCCGGGAGGCGGTCCTGGCGACCGTGCTCCCGCCCGACCGGCGGCGACTGGCTCGCGCGCTCGCCGAGGCCCTCGAGGAGCGGGTCGGAGACCGCGACACGGGTGCCGAGCAGGCGCTCGCCGAGCTGTTCGAGGCTGCGGGCGACGCGCCGCGAGCAGCCCGGCACTGGCTGGGCGCCGCGCACGAGGCCATCGCCCGCGGAGCCCTCACCAGCGCCCGGGACGCCCTCGAACGTGCGGCCGCGCAGCCCGGGGCGGGGCTCGACCTCGACATCCGCGAGGCCACGGTCGAGATGCACGCGCTCGCCGGCGACATCCCGGCCGCGGTGACGGTCGGGGAGGCGCTGGTCGCCGAGCTCGCGGAGCGGCCGGGGCAGGCAGGCCACGACGAGCGCTTGGGCCGCCTGCGGCTACGGCTGGCCCGGGCGCTCCTGGCCGGCGGCCGGTGGGACGAGGCGGAGGCGACGCTCGCGCAGGCGTCCGGTGACACTGCGCTCGTCCACGTGCTCGCGGCGCGCCTCGCCCTGGGCCGCCAGGACGCCGACCTGGCGGTCGAGCGAGCGCGGACCGCGCTCGAGACGGTCGGGGCCGACCGTCCGGAGGTCGCCTGCGAGGCGTGGGAGGTGCTCGGCAGCGCGGCGCGGGGGCGCGACGTGATCGAGGCCGAGGGGGCGTTCGAGGAGGGGTTCCGGCTCGCGGACCGCGCGGGCCTCGCGCTGTGGCGGTGCCGGCACCTCGCCGCGCTCGGCGCGCTCGACATCGTCCAGCGACGGCCCACCGACGAGCGGCTGCTGGCCGCGCGCAAGGCCGCGCTCGCCGCCGGCGCGATCGCCACCGCCGCGCGGATCGAGCTGGACCTCAACATGCTGCGCACCCGGTACTTCGAGCTGGAACGCGCGATGGAGGCCATCGACAACGCCATCACCATGATGACCCGGCTGCGGCTCCCCGACCTGGCGGTGGCGCACCTCGTGCGGGCGCTGACCAACGGTCTGATGGGCAAGGACGAGGAGATGGCGGCCGACCTCGCCGTGTGTGAGGAGATGCCGCACGAGAAGGGCATGATCGCGGTCGTCGTGCCGGGCCACGTGCTCGGGCCGGTCGCCCTGACGCGTGGGCTCTACGAGGAGGCGCGCCAGCACTGGGAGGCCGCCGTCGTGGCCGCCCGCGACCACCCGTCCTTCCCGTTCTCCACCCGCGGCCTGTGGGCACTGCTGGAGACCGTTCTCGGCGTCTCGCCCGACGGGGGCGCTGCGGCACGGGAGGAGGTCCGCACCGGTCCGCAGGCCACCTCGCCGTACAACCGGTTCGTCCTGCGGTACGCCGACGCGGTCGCCCTGGGACGTGCGGGTGAGCGGGAGCAGGCGGAGCGGCTCTTCGCCGACGCAGAGTGGGCGTTCCCCGGTCGCGAGCCCTGGATGGAGGTCCACGCCCGGGTCCTCGTGGCCCGGGCCGCCGCCGCGGACGGCTGGGGCCAGCCCGAGCAGTGGTTCCGGGCGGCTCTCGACGGGCTCGTCGACTACGGCCAGACGGAGGCCGCCTCGGCGTGCCGGGTCGCCATGCGCGACGCGGGCATCGCCGTACCGCGCCGCGCCGCGGGCAGCGACCGGGTCCCCGCCCACCTCCAGCGGCTCGGCGTCACCGCCCGGGAGTACGACGTGATGGAGCTGGTCGCGGAGGGGCTGCCCAACAAGACGATCGCCGACCGGCTGTTCCTGTCGGTCCGCACCGTGGAGACCCACGTGGCCCGGCTGCTCCAGCGCACCGGCGCCAGCGACCGGGGTGCGCTGGGCGCGCACCTGGCCCCCTAACGCTCCAGGCGCAGCCCCGGCCGCGGGGCGAGGTCGAGGTCGGCGACGGTGTCCACCCGGCCGACGTTCCAGGAGCGGGCGGGGTTGGCCGGGAGGGCGAGGGTGGCCTCCGCGACGGCGGCGGCCTCGCGTTCGCTGTCGAACTCGACGGTGACCGTGCAGTGGTGGCGGTCCTCGGCGAGGAACCAGCGGCTGGAGACGAAGCCCGGTTGCTGGCGCATCCAGGGCGCCATCTCCGCGCGCAGGAGCCCGACGACCTCGTCGGCGCGCGCCGGGTCGAGGTCGAGGCAGATGAGCAGTGTGGTCACGGTGGCGGCCCCCCGGCTGTCGGTGTGATGGTGGTGCACTCCAAGACTGGGTCCGCGGGCCACCGACCTACATCCGTAGCGGCTACTGATACAAGATTGAACTTCCTGCTGGCCGCCCCTGCCGCGACTCGGACACCGGCGCGGAGGCGCGCGACACGCCGACTACGCTCGACGCATGAGCGACGCCCCCGACATCAAGCCCCGATCGCGCGACGTCACGGACGGCCTCGAGAGGGCCGCCGCCCGTGGCATGCTCCGTGCGGTAGGCATGGGTGACGAGGACTTCCTGAAGCCCCAGATCGGCGTCGCGTCGAGCTGGAACGAGATCACCCCCTGCAACCTGTCGCTCGACCGGCTCGCGAAGGCCGTGAAGAACGGCGTGCACGCGGCGGGCGGCTACCCGCTGGAGTTCGGCACCATCTCGGTCTCCGACGGCATCTCCATGGGCCACGAGGGCATGCACTTCTCGCTGGTCAGCCGCGAGGTCATCGCCGACTCGGTCGAGACCGTGATGATGGCCGAGCGCCTCGACGGCTCGGTGCTGCTCGCCGGCTGCGACAAGTCGCTGCCCGGCATGATGATGGCGGCCGCGCGCCTCGACCTGGCCTCGGTCTTCCTGTACGCCGGCTCGATCATGCCGGGCCAGGTCGACGGCAAGGACGTCACGATCATCGACGCCTTCGAGGCGGTCGGTGCCTGCCTGGCCGGCAAGATCACCCGCGAGGAGGTCGACCGCATCGAGCGGGCGATCTGCCCCGGCGAGGGTGCCTGTGGCGGCATGTACACCGCCAACACGATGGCCTCGGTCGCCGAGGCGATCGGCATGTCGCTGCCCGGCAGCGCTGCCCCGCCGGCCGTCGACCGGCGCCGCGACGGGTTCGCCCACAAGTCGGGCGAGGCCGTGGTCGAGCTGCTCCGCAAGGGCATCACCGCCCGCCAGATCATGACCAAGGAGGCGTTCGAGAACGCGATCACCGTGGTGATGGCGCTCGGTGGCTCGACCAACGCGGTGCTGCACCTGCTCGCCATGGCGCGCGAGGCCGAGGTCGACCTGACGCTCGACGACTTCACCCGGATCGGTGCCAAGGTGCCGCACCTGGGCGACCTCAAGCCGTTCGGCCGCTACGTGATGAACGACGTCGACAAGATCGGCGGCATCCCGGTCGTGATGAAGGCGCTGCTCGACGCGGGCCTGCTGCACGGCGACTGCCTGACCGTGACCGGTAAGACGATGGCCGAGAACCTGGCCGACATCGCCCCGCCGGACGTCGACGGCAACATCATCCGTGAGCTGTCGCGGCCGATCCACAAGACCGGCGGCATCACGATCCTGCACGGCTCGCTGGCGCCCGAGGGCGCCGTCGTGAAGTCGGCCGGCTTCGACGAGGAGGTCTTCGAGGGGACCGCTCGCGTCTTCGACGGCGAGCGTGCCGCGCTCGACGCCCTCGCCGAGGGCGCGATCAAGCCCAAGGACGTCGTCGTGATCCGCTACGAGGGCCCCAAGGGTGGTCCGGGCATGCGGGAGATGCTGGCCATCACGGGCGCCATCAAGGGCGCCGGGCTCGGCAAGGACGTCCTGCTCGTCACCGACGGCCGGTTCTCCGGCGGCACCACCGGTCTCTGCGTGGGCCACATCGCGCCCGAGGCCGTGGACGGCGGTCCGATCGCGTTCGTCCGCGACGGCGACCCGATCCTGCTCGACGTCGCCAACGGTCGCCTGGAGGTGACCATCGACGACGAGGAGCTCGCCGCCCGCAAGGACGGCTGGGTGCCGAACCCGCCGAAGTACACCCGCGGTGTACTCGGCAAGTACGCCAAGACGGTGCAGTCGGCCGCGCTCGGCGCGATCACCGGATAGTCGTCGGTCTGAGGACGGAGGCCCCGATGGGCAAGGTGCACGACGGCATCACCGGTCGCCTCCGCACGTTCATCGAGGCGCAGCACGTGTTCTTCATCGCGACCGCGCCGCTCGCGGCGGACGGCCACGTCAACCTGTCGCCCCGCGGCCTACCGGGGACGTTCGCGGTGCTCGACGAGCACACGTTCGCCTGGCTCGACGGCACCGGCAGCGGCAGCGAGACCATCGCCCACCTGCGGGAGAACGGGCGGATCACCGTCATGTTCTGTGCGTTCGAGGGCCCGCCCAACATCGTGCGCCTCCACGGCACCGGCCGAGTCGTGACGCTGTACGACGAGGAGTACGCCGACCTGTCCGCCCGCTTCGCCGCCGTCCCCGGCGCCCGCGCGGTGGTCGTGGTCGACGTCGCGCGGGTCTCCGACTCCTGCGGCTACGGGGTCCCGCTCATGGACTACACCGGCGACCGGGACCTGCTCCAGCGCTACTTCGAGCGCAAGGGCGTCGACGGGTCGGCCGACTACCGCCGTCGCAAGAACCGCACCAGCCTCGACGGGTTGCGCGCGTTCGACGACGACCCGCTCGACGAGTGGTCGACCCTCGACGGGCTGGCCACGATCCGGGAGCGGTTGGCGGCCCAGATCGACGGCTGGGTCCCGCCGGTGTCCTACGGCGTCGCCGTCGACGGCGACTTCCCCCACGTCAACGCGCCGGGCGGGCGCCACGGCCTGCCGGCGGTCGTGCTGGCGACGGTCCTCAAGCACGACGGGTCGACCGGCTCGGTCGCGATGACCCGCCAGCAGCTCGACGAGGCGATCACCGCGCTCGCCCCGGCCGAGGCGTGCCCCGAGGTCGACCACCCCAACCTCGCGGCCTGGCGGAGCGTGGCGGCCCGGCTCGACGCCGCCGGCGGCGGCACGGTGACGGCCGTGTTCGTGCGCTCGGCCGACGACCCGGTCACCGACGACCTCGACGCCGTCCTCCGCTCCGCCTGGTGAGGCGGGCAGGAGGACGGCGCCGGACCGCGGCCGGGGGTCAGCGCAGGCGGTAGAGCGCCAGGTTGACCGGGGGTCCGACCTGGCTGATCGACCAGTCGCCGTCCAGACGCGTCACCGAGATCTTGTCGGCGGCCAGGGCGGTCGTGTCGGCCCGTTGACGGGTCTCCGTCTCCGGCGCACCCGCGGTGAGCTGATAGGTCCCGCCGCTGGCGGGCACGGTGCCCGAGAACGTGAGGCCCAGGTCGCTGGAGGTGCCGGTCACCGTGGCGACCGGGCCACCGGCCGGGCCGCCGCCGGTCACGAACGGGTGGTTGACGTTGAGCACGAGGTCGGGCTTGAGCGCCTTGCCGGCCCGCAGCTCCTCGAGGAGACGCACCGCGAACGCGGCGGTGGCCGCGAAGGGCACGTTCGGGATCTGGGCCAGCTCGCGCGGCACCTCGGCACTGAACGCGATCGCGGGCACGTCGTACTCATGGGCGGTGACGACCGCGCCGACCGTGCCCGAGTGGTTGAGCGTCGTACCGACGTTCTGGCCGAAGTTCACTCCTGAGAGGACGACGTCGGGGCCGGTTCCCCAGTAGTTCGCGGCGAACCGGCTCAGCGCGATGTTGACCGCGTCGGCCGGCGACGCCGACGGCGTCGAGGACGAGCAGGGCCCGGCGCCCTGGCAGGCGCCGAAGACCGCGCCGGCGCTCGGAGCCGAGCCGCAGTCGCCGACGTACGCCGCCGGCGGGGTGACGGCCTGGACCGTCAGCGGGACCGGGCTGAAACCGGGGGTGGTCATCCGCGCGCCCGCACCGCTCTGCTGGAGGTACGGCGCCACGGTGAGGACGTCGGCGCCGGCAGCGCACAGGGCCTTGCGGAGCTCGTAGAGCCCCTTGCCGTCGGTCCCGAAGCTCGGGTCGAGCCCGCGGGCGCTGTCGTCGTTGGTGAGCATCACCCGGAGGCCGTCGAGCGGGGTGGGGGGCGCCTGCGCGGCGGAGGTCGGGGTGACGGTCGGGGGAGCGGCGTCGACCGCGGTGGGGGCGGTCGCCGGGACGGCGACGGCGGCGGTCGCGACGCACGCGACGGCGAGCCGGACGAGCCGACGCCGGACGGGGATGTTTGACATGGTTCTCCTCGGGATGGTCCTCGGGGGCGGGACTGCCCCACCCTCGGGCCGCCGGGCGGCTCCGAGCCAAGACCCGTTCGGCATGACCGCCGCGCGCAGACCTCCGAAGGCCCATGAACATCCAGCAGCTGACCTACCTGGTCGAGACGGCCGACACCGGCAGCATGACCGCCGCCGCCGCCCAGCTGTTCGTCGCGCAGCCCGCGCTCAGCCGAGCCGTGCGCGCGCTGGAGCGCGAGCTCGGGGTGACCGTCTTCGCCCGGTCCGCCCGCGGGGTGCGGCTGACACCCGAGGGCGAGGTCGTGCTCGCCCGGGCCCGGCGGGTGCTGCGCAGCCTCGCCGCACTGCACCAGGCCCACGAGGCCGGCGCACCCGAGTCGTCGTTGACGATCGCTGCCTCACCGACCCTGCAGGCGGCCGTCGCCATCCCGATCCTGCGGGCGCTCGACGACCACGGCCTCGCGACCTCGAGCCGGCTGCTCGGGGCCGGCGGTGCGTCCAGCGTGCACGAGCTGGTCCGGTCCGGGCGCGCGGACCTCGGGATCTGTGACCAGACGATCGAGTCGGACCTCGCGGTCATCCCGGTCGGCCGGGTCGAGGTGCGCTTCGTGTCCCCAGCCGCCCTCGACCTGCCCGACCCGGTGCCGCTCGTCGGGCTCGCCGGGGTCCCACTCGTCCTGCCCACCCTCGGCAGCGACCGGCGGGCTGCGCTCGACGCGTTCTTCGCCGCGCTCGGCATCGAACCGGTCGTCGCCGTCGAGAGCGATGAGCGCAGCGTGTGGATGGAGGCCGTCCTGCACGGGCTCGCGTCCTGCCTGTGGCACAGCGTGGACAGCCGCTGGCTGCCGCCCGGGGACGTCACCGTCCGGAGCCTCGAACCGCCTCTGTGGCAGGAGCTGTCCGTGGTCCACCGGGCCGACGAGGACGCCGACCCACGGCTCGACGTGGTCCGCCGGTTCGCCGAGCTGGTCGCCGTAAGGTCGTCGTCGTGCCCGAGCTGAACCCGTTTGGACAGACCGTCGGCGATCCCGTCCCGGGGTGGGAGACCCGGCCCACGCCGGAGCCGGTCACCCTCGAGGGCCGCTACGTGCGCGTCGTCCCGCTGTCCTCGGCGTACTACTCCGACCTGTTCGCGGCGGTCTGCGGCCCCGACGACGGCCCGCTCTGGACCTATCGACCGGTCCCGAGGCCCACGGACCTCCCGGCGTTGTGGATGCATCTCGCCGGGGTCCTCGACACCCCCGGCGTCGTGACCTTCGGGCTGGTCCCGCTCGAGGGCGAGGGCGCGGGACGTGCGGGCGGCATCGCATCGTACATGCGGATCGACCCGACGACCGGGCAGGTGGAGGTCGCCGGGGTGCTCCTCGGCGGCCGCCTCCAGCGCACCCGCGCAGCGACCGAGGCGATCCACCTGCTGATGCGGCACGCCTTCGACGACCTCGGCTACCGCCGCTTCGAGTGGAAGTGCGACAGCCTCAACGAGCCGTCGCGTCGCGCCGCCGCCCGGCTCGGCTTCGTCCACGAGGGCCGCTTCCGGCACCACATGGTCACCCAGGGTCGCAACCGCGACACCGACTGGTTCTCGGTCACCGACGCCGAGTGGCCGCAGGTCCGGGCCGCGCACGAGACCTGGCTCGACCCGGCCAACTTCGGACCCGACGGGGCACAGCGGACGTCGCTGTCGGCGGCGTTCGCCGACCCCTGCTAGCCGAGACCCGTCAGAGGGGCGCGCCGCCACGGTCCGCCGTCGCGGCGACCAGGTCACGGGCGGTGCGCAGCCGGCGGAAGTACGTCGCGCGGCTGAGGAAGGTCGCCCGCATCACCTGGTCGTGCGTCGCCGCTGGCGCCAGGTAGCGCTGCTCCAGGAGGTCGGCGAGGTCCGGCTGGTCGTGGAGCGCGGTGAGCAGGGTACGGCGGACCCAGGTCCGGACCCGGTCGCCCGCGTGCCGGAGGTCGTGGCCCAGCGGTGCACAGGGGAGCGCCGCGAGCACGCCGTCGTCGTGGAAGTCGTCCAGCGCGGCGAGGACGAGCTCGCCCTGGGTGCGCGGCTCCGGCAGCAGGACGCCGTGCTCGCTCGCCACGGCGCGGAAGAGCAGCCCGACCAGGCCGCACGGCCCCACGTCGGCGATCCAGGTGCGGACCTCCTCGCCGCGCACCTCGCGCCGCAGCTCGGGGATCTCGACGTAGCCGCAGTCCGCCACGACGGCCCGCTCGACCTCGCTCCAGCCGAACTCGTTGACCAGGTCGAACCGCGGGTTGGGCACCCGGCAGCGGCGCAGGGTGTGGCCGTTGCGCAGCGCCATCACGTTGGGGTCCTCGTCCATCGCGGTCGGCGACATCAGCTGGAACGGGCTGATGACGACCCGGTCCGTGATGTCGTGACGCGCCGCGTAATCGAGGAGCGGGACGATCAGCTCGCCGCGCGGGTCGTCGGCACGGGCGAGCGCGGCCGCCTCGTTGAGGGGCAGCGCGACCGCAGCGGCGACGACGTGACCGTCGGTGTGCCGCACGACCTGGGTCGGCGTGCGCCACGACGACGCGGGCGGGGGAGTCAGCCAGGGCCGGACGGCCTCGGCGAGACCCGGCGCCCAGCCGGCGATCTCCGCCGCTTCCGACGGGCGCAGGTCGTCGCCGTAGAGGGTCGCGCTGTGGTCGGGCGCCATCCCCGCCCGCAGCTTCGGGTCCTCGCTCAGTCCGGCGAGCTGGTGCAGCGCCCGTGCGTCGCCGAGGCTCGCCCGGTCGCGCAGGTGGGACGCGATCCGCAGCACCAGGTCGGAGATCCGCACCCCGTCGCGTCGTACCCGCTCCGCGACGGCGTGCGCGACCAGGGGGTGCAGGGTCACGCCGTTGCCGCTCCGCTCCGAGAACGCGTACGACGACAGGGTGTCCAGGGCGGTGCGGCGGTCGCGCTCGGGGAGCACGTCGGCCAGCAGGCGTTCGTCGACCCAGCGGGCGACGGCCGCCACCTCGAGCAGCTCGGTGTCGAGCTGGTCGAGGGCCAGCCCGGAGAGGTGGCCGACCAGGTCCTCGGCGGTGGCGGCCAGCACCTCGCCGCCGGGCTCGATCGCCGCCGCGCCGTGCTCGACCCAGGCGGCCGCACCGAGGACGAGGGCGAGGGGCAGGCCGCACGCCCAGGTGCTGACCGCCGTCCGCGCGCAGGACTCCTCGACCCCGTGGCGGCGCAGCAGCAGGTCGGACTGGCACGAGCTGAGCGGGGGCATCCGCAGGGTCGCGACCAGCGGTGCGAGCTCGGGCGGCACCCAGCCGGCCGGCTGCTCGACGGCGGCGGCGACCACCCGGGTGCTCCCGGGTAGTGAGGCGAGGGTGCGGCCGAGCGCGTGGGCGCGCGCGCCGAGCTCGGCCAGCTCGTCGACGAGGACCAGCAGGTCGCCGTCCGGCAGGTCGGCGAAGACGTCGGCCAGGCGCGGACCGACGGCGGCGAGCTGGCGGCCGTCGAGGACGAGGACGTGGAGGCCGAGGCGGGTGCCACGGCGGGCGGCCTCGCGCAGGGCCGCGCTCTTGCCGGAGCCACCGGTGCCGCTCAGCAGGAGCAGCCGGGTGTCCCCGGTCGTGCCGAGGAGCTGGTCGAGCCGGCGCTCGAGCTGCTCGGGGCACACGTAGCGGCGTTCGTCGACGGTGCTCGCCAGGGTCGCGAGATCGCCCTGCGCCGCTGCGCGGCGAGGAGCGAGGTGCTGGAGTGAGCCCACGGCGACAGCGTGGACCCTGCGCCTTCGAGTTTTCTTCGAGTCGGCTTCCCGGTCACCAGGAGGTGGCAGGGTGGGGCCATGACCGGCCAGCCGACCGCGGGCGAGATGCTGGCGGAGATCGTCGGCGACCTGGTCGCCGCGATCGACGCGAAGGGCGACGCCGCGCTGGCCGACGAGCCGGACGCGGTCCATCAGCTGCGGACCTCCGTCCGCCGCCTCCGCAACGTGCTCGCCGCGTTCAGCGAGCTCTTCGAGCCGTCCTCGGCCGGCCGGATCCGCGCCGGCCTCGCGGACCACGGCGACCACCTCGGCCTCGTCCGCGACCTGGAGGTGCGCATCGAGTCGTGCGTCCGGGTGGCGGGGGAGGTGGGGGTGGCCGACGACCTGGTGGCGGCGCTGGTCGCGCCACTGCGGGTGGCGCACGTCGAGGCCCACGCCGCGCTGGTCGCCTGGGTCGCCTCGGAGGAGTCGGTGCGGCTCCGGTCGGCGCTCCTCGCCTGGTCGGCTGCCCCGGTCCTCGCGGCCGGCAGCGCCCGCCCGGCCGGCGTCGTGGCCGCGGAGAAGGTCGCCACCCAGGTGGACCGGGTGCTGGCCCACGGCAGGGAGGACCTCGCGGACGCGGAGTCCGCCCATGCCCTCCGCAAGGCCGGCCGTCGGCTGCGCCACGTCGCCGACGCCGTCACCCGGCCGCCCGCCTCGGTGCTGGGGGACGATGCGGCCGCCCTCGGCAAGCTGGGGGCCCGGATCCAGACCCTGCTCGGCGACCACCGCGACGCTCTGCTCCTCGTCGACCACGTCCGCCGCGCGTTGCCCTCCGACCCCGCGGCCCGCGCGGAGTGCTGCCGCATCGTCGCGGCCGCCGAGGCCGAGGCCGCCGCGGTCCTCGGCGCCGTCCCCGGCCTGCTGACCGACCTGGAGGCGTCCTCGGCGCGTGGCAGGCGGGAGGGATGGACCAGCGGATCAGCTTCGTGACCCTCGCCGTCGCCGACCTGGACGCCGTGAGCCGGGTCAGGAATGAGACGGCCGTCCCGACATGTGGGATGCGTGGGAGGCTGGGTGCGCGGCACCGGGTGCGACGGCGTACGCTGTCGCCATGCGCCACGACCTCATTCTCGTACGCACCGGACGCGCCGGCTGATTCAGCGCTGCGCGTCCGCCCCTCGTTGCCTCGCAACCGAGGGGTTTTTTGTTGAGTACGGGATCACGAGATGTAAGGAACGAGTCGGATGAGTGAGCAGCAGCAGGCCGGGACCCCCGCGGGCACCGTCACCGGGGCTGAGAGCCTGGTGAAGTCCCTCGAGGCGGCCGGCGTGACCGACATCTTCGGCATCCCCGGCGGCGCGATCCTGCCGGCCTACGACCCACTGATGGACAGCCCCATCCGGCACATCCTGGTCCGGCACGAGCAGGGCGCCGGCCACGCCGCTCAGGGCTACGCCGCGGCCTCCGGCCGGGTCGGCGTCTGCATGGCGACCTCCGGCCCCGGTGCGACCAACCTGGTGACGCCGATCGCCGACGCTCACATGGACTCGGTGCCGATGGTGGCCGTCACCGGTCAGGTCCCGGCAGCCGCGATCGGCAGCGACGCCTTCCAGGAGGCAGACATCCGCGGCATCACGATGCCGATCACCAAGCACAACTTCCTCGTCACCGACCCCGCCGAGATCCCGCGCACCATCGCCGAGGCGTTCCACATCGCCTCGACCGGTCGCCCCGGCCCGGTGCTCGTCGACGTCGCCAAGTCCGCGCTCCAGGCGATGACGACGTTCACCTGGCCCAGCGAGATCCACCTGCCCGGCTACCGCCCGGTGACCCGGCCGCACGCCAAGCAGATCCGCGAGGCGGCCCGGCTGATCCTCGACGCCCGCCGGCCCGTCCTCTACGTCGGTGGCGGCACCATCCGCTCGGGTGCGTCCAAGGAGCTGATGACGCTCGCCGAGCTCACCGGCATGCCCGTCGTCACCACCCTGATGGCGCGCGGCGCGTTCCCTGACAGCCACCCGCAGCACCTCGGCATGCCGGGCATGCACGGCACCGTCGCCGCGGTCGCGGGCCTGCAGAAGAGCGACCTCATCATCAGCCTCGGCGCCCGGTTCGACGACCGGGTGACCGGCAACCTCGACTCCTTCGCCCCCGGCGCGAAGGTCATCCACGCCGACATCGACCCGGCTGAGATCGGCAAGAACCGGCACGCCGACGTCCCGATCGTGGGCGACGTCCGCGAGGTCCTGCTCGACCTGGTCCTGGCGCTGCGCACCGAGGCCGACGCCGGCCACACCGGCGACTACGAGGCCTGGGTGCAGTTCCTCGCCGGGGTGAAGTCCAAGTACCCCGTCGGCTACGACAAGCCCGCCGACGGCGGCTTGGCCCCGCAGTACGTGCTGGAGCGGCTCGGCGTGCTCGCCGGCGAGGACGCGATCTACACCGCAGGCGTCGGCCAGCACCAGATGTGGGCGGCCCACTACGTCTCCTACGAGCGCCCCAACACCTGGATCAACTCCGGCGGCCTCGGCACCATGGGCTTCGCGGTCCCCGCGGCGATGGGCGCCAAGGTCGGCATGCCTGACAAGGTGGTGTGGGCGGTCGACGGCGACGGCTGCTTCCAGATGACCAACCAGGAGCTCGCGACCTGCGCGATCAACAACATCCCGATCAAGGTCGCGATCATCAACAACGAGTCGCTCGGCATGGTCCGCCAGTGGCAGACCCTGTTCTACAACTCCCGCTACAGCAACACCGACCTGCACTCGAAGCGGATCCCCGACTTCGTGAAGCTGGCCGACGCCTACGGTTGCGTGGGCCTGGCGTGCGAGAGCCCCGACGACGTCGACGCGACGATCGCCAAGGCGATGGAGATCAACGACGTGCCCGTCGTGGTCGACTTCCGGGTCCACCGCGACGCCATGGTGTGGCCGATGGTCGCCGCCGGCACCAGCAACGACGACATCAAGTACGCGCGGGACCTGGCTCCCCAGTTCGACGAGGACGACCTCTGATGGCCAAGCACACCCTGTCGGTCCTGGTCGAGAACAAGCCGGGCGTCCTGGCGCGGATCGCCGCGCTCTTCAGCCGTCGCGGCTTCAACATCGAGTCGCTCGCGGTCGGCCCGACCGAGCACGCCGAGATGTCGCGGATGACGATCGTCGTCAACGTCGAGGACAGCCCGCTGGAGCAGGTCACCAAGCAGCTCAACAAGCTGGTCGAGGTCATCAAGATCGTCGAGCTCGACCCGACGGCCGCCGTCCAGCGTGAGCTGGTCCTGGTCAAGGTGGGCGCGACCCCCGAGACCCGCGGCCAGGTGCTCGACGCCGTCCAGCTCTTCCGCGCCAAGGTGGTCGACGTCGCGGCTGACGCCGTGACCATCCAGACCATCGGCAACGCGGGCAAGATCGCCGACTTCCTCCGCGTGCTCGAGCCGTTCGGCATCCGCGAGCTCGTGCAGTCGGGCGCGATCGCCATCGGCCGCGGACCGCGGTCGATCTCCGAGCGGGGGAAGCCGGTCGCCGTACCGGTGCCGCCCGCCGCCAACAGCTGATCCAACATCAGAACCCGAAACGAAGGAGTAGCCCCCCGTGGCTGAGATCTACTACGACGACGACGCTGACCTGTCGCTCATCCAGGGCAAGCACGTGGCCGTCATCGGCTATGGCAGCCAGGGCCACGCCCACGCCCTGAACCTCCGCGACTCGGGCGTCGACGTCCGGGTCGGCCTGCGGCCCGGCTCCAAGAGCGTGGCCAAGGCCGAGGAGCAGGGCCTGAAGGTGCTGCCCGTCGCCGAGGCCGTGGAGGAGGCCGACGTCGTCGTCATCCTCGCGCCCGACCAGTTCCAGCGGACCATCTATGCCGAGGAGATCGCCCCGCACATCGCGGCCGGTGACACCCTGGTGTTCGGCCACGGCTTCAACATCCGCTTCGGCTACATCAAGGCGCCCGAGGGCGTCGACGTGATCATGGTCGCCCCGAAGGCGCCGGGTCACACGGTGCGCCGCGAGTACGTCGCGGGTCGCGGCATCCCGGACATCATCGCGGTCGAGCAGGACGCCTCCGGCACCGCCTGGGACCTCGCGAAGTCCTACGCCAAGGCCATCGGTGGCACCCGTGCGGGCGTCATCAAGACCACCTTCACCGAGGAGACCGAGACCGACCTGTTCGGTGAGCAGGCCGTCCTCTGCGGTGGCGTCTCGCACCTGGTCCAGGCCGGGTTCGAGGTCCTCACCGAGGCCGGCTACCAGCCGGAGATCGCCTACTTCGAGGTGCTCCACGAGCTCAAGCTCATCGTCGACCTGATGTGGGAGGGCGGCATCGCCAAGCAGCGCTGGTCGGTCTCCGACACCGCTGAGTACGGCGACTACGTCTCCGGCCCGCGGGTCATCGACGCCAACGTGAAGGCCTCGATGCAGGGCGTCCTCGACGACATCCGCAGCGGTGCCTTCGCGGAGCGGTTCATCGCCGACCAGGACGGCGGCGGCACTGAGTTCCTCAAGCTCCGCGAGGAAGAGGCTGCGCACTCGATCGAGGCGACCGGCAAGCTCCTCCGCTCCCACTTCGCGTGGAAGCAGCAGGACGCCGACTACACCGAGGGCTCCGCGGCTCGCTGACCCCCCCAACCCGTCGAATCGGGACCTTCCTGCATCGAGTCGGGAGATATCTGCGGACCAACCGCGGGTATCTCCCGATTCGTTTCAGGAAGGTCCCGATTCGACGGGTTAGCGGCCGAGCTGGTGCCAGAGGGCGTTGGCGCCCATCGCGACGCCGTACCAGAACAGGGTGAGGGACAGCAGGATCGTCGCCCAGGTCGCCTGGACCTGGCCGGGGGTGGGGCGCAGCTCGGGGCGGCCCATCGGCAGGAGCGGTGCGGGAGCGGTGCTCATGGTGGTTCCTCGCTTCGTCTGTCTTGCCACCCAGCCTCTCGCTCACGAGACAGGCGCCACATCGGGCGTCGGGTCGGCTTCGTCTGGTCCGAACGGACTACGCCAGCAGAGGACGAAGGTCCTACGGACGGAGCCGGGAGTGGCTCCGTCCGTAGGACGTCGGCGAAGGGGTGATCCTTTCGCGGATCCGGGATCTTCCCGGATTACTTGACCTCCGAGCGCATCACCAGGCGCAGGCCGATCGCCAGCGGCAGCGCGATCCAGAGTGCCGAGGTCGCGGCGAGCTGCACCCACTCGGTCGAGGTGAGCGTGGAGTCGAACAGCAGGAACCGGGTCGCGTTGACGTCGAACCAGGCGTCGTTGTCGGCCCACCACTGCTGTGCCGAGGCGAGCGCCTCGGACAGGCCCGGCAGCACCAGGTTGACGACGAAGTACCCGACGATCGCCGCCGGGGAGCTGCGGAACAGCAGGCCGAGCGCGAAGCCGAGCAGCATCCCCATCTCGTTGGCGAGCACGATCTGGCTGAACTGCCAGAGCGGGATGTCCCACACGGCGTCGTTGCCGGTGATCGAGGCGGTGACCAGGTTGCCGATCGCGCCGACGCCCAGGGCGAGCAGCATCGAGACGAAGCCGATCGCGAGGGTGTTGAGCAGCTTGGCGCCGATGACCCGGCCGCGGCTCGGCACCAGCGTGAAGGTCGTCAGTGCGGTGCGCTGGCTCCACTCGCTGGTGACGGCGAGCACGCCGACGATCGGCAGGATCACCGACATCGGGCTGCCGACGGCCGCGGCGAACGAGTCGAACGTGAGCCCGTCGCGGTCGCTGAGCAGCACGGTGAGGACGGTCGCGACGGCGGAGGTGATGACGATGCTCGCCATCAGCCAGAAGCCGGACCGGGTGTCGAACATCTTGCGCAGCTCGACGCCGAGGACCCGGGTGAAGGGGGTCGGCTCGGGGACGGTGCGCTCGCGGCGGGCCGGGACGCCGGCACCCGTGTGGGTGCCGTCGCCGGGGG
>NZ_JACEFC010000041.1 GCF_014180715.1 Nocardioides stalactiti
CACCTGGGCGACGACGGCGTCGTCGCCCAGGACGCCGCACATCCGGTCACCCAGGGCGAGCGACATGTGGGCCGTGAGCGTCGCGATGTCGACGAGCAGGTCCGGCTTGCGCTCGGCTGCCCTGCCGAGCGCGTCGGCGAGGACCAGGCGTCCCTCGGCGTCGGTGTTGGTGATCTCGACGGTCGTCCCGCCGTAGGTGGTGAGGACGTCGCCGGGCCGGAACGACGCGCCGCCGACCATGTTCTCGGCGAGCGCGGCGACGCCGGTCACCCGGACGGGCAGGCCGAGCCGCGCGATGGTGAGGACGGCCTGCACGACCGCGGCGGCGCCGGCCATGTCCTCCTTCATCGTCGGCATGCTGGCCGCGGGCTTGATGGTGAGACCGCCGGAGTCGAACGTGATGCCCTTGCCGACCAGTGCCAGGTGCACCTTCGCGGCCACGCCCTTGGGGGGCCGGTAGTCGAGCTCGACGAGTCGCGGCGGCGCGGCGGAGCCCGCGCCGACGCCGAGGATGCCGCCGCACCCGAGCTCGGCCAGCCGGACCTCGTCCAGGACGGTCGCCTTGACCCCGGCGACCGGCTTGCAGGCGGGGACGATCTCCTCGGCGAACCGGGCCGGGGTGAGGTCGCCCGGTGGGGTGTTGACCCAGTCCCGGACGCCGATGACGGCGTCGGCCACGAGCTGGGCGTCGTCGAACGCAGCGACGATCTCCTTGCGCCGGGCACCGGGGGAGAGGACGACGATCTCGGCCGGGGCCGAGGGCGAGCCGCTGCTCTTGTAGCGGGTGTAGGTGTAGCCGCCGAGGCGGTAGCCCTCGAGCACCGCCCGGACGAGCTCGGGGGAGTCGGCCGGCAGCGCCATCGCGACGGAGGCGGCGTTGGTGACGGCTCGGGCGGCGGCACCGGCGGCCCGGCGTACGGCGGCCGGGCCGGCGTCGGCGCCCAGGCCGACGAGGACCAGCAGCGGCGAGCCGAGGGTGCCGGAGGTCGGGACCTTGGCGACCTCGCCGGCGCGGCCGGTCAGGCCGAGGGTGGCCAGCAGCGGCGCGAGCTTGCGGCCGTAAGCGGCGGCGACGTCCTCGCCGCCGTCGGCGAGACGGGCCGACCCCGCGCGACCGCCCTCGCCCGGCACCACGCCCACGACCACGGCCTCGGCCCGGGTCTTGGCGGGACTCGCGGTGCGCAGGGCGTAGGACGTCATGGGCCGGAGACTAGTGGCACGCCCCGTGACCGACGACGGGGACGGACGGTCGAGGGACGCGGCTCGGTAGGGTTTGCCGCATGCACGCCACCTCGCCCACGCCCGGGTCCCGATCGCCCCTGCACGACCGGCACGAGGGCCTCGGCGCGAAGTTCGCCGAGTTCGGCGGCTGGGACATGCCGCTCCAGTACTCGGGCATCGTCGAGGAGCACAACGCCGTGCGCTCCGCCGTCGGGATCTTCGACGTCAGCCACCTCGGCAAGGTCCTGGTCCAGGGACCGGGGGCGGCCGCCTTCGTCAACGCCACGCTGAGCAACGACCTCGGTCGGATCGGCCCCGGACGGGCGCAGTACACGCTCTGCCTCGACCCTGAGACCGGCGGCATCATCGACGACATCTTCAGCTACTACCGCGACGACGAGCACGTGCTGCTCGTCCCCAACGCGGCCAACAACGCCGAGGTCTTCGCCCGGCTGGCGGCGGCGGCGCCCGAGGGCGTCGAGGTCATCGACCAGCACGCCGACCACGTCGTCCTCGCCGTCCAGGGCACCCGCTCCGACGACGTCCTCGCCAAGGTCGGCCTGCCGGTCGGCCACGACTACCTGACCTTCGTCGAGGCCGAGCACGACGGCCACACCGTCATCGTGTGTCGCACCGGCTACACCGGCGAGCGGGGCTACGAGCTCATCGCTCCGAGCGCGGCCGGCCCGGCTCTCTGGGACGCCGTGCTGGAGGCCGGAGCCGAGCACGGCATCCTGCCGTGCGGCCTCGGCGCGCGCGACACGCTCCGGACCGAGATGGGTTACCCGCTCCACGGCCAGGACATCGGCCCGACCGTCACCCCCAACGAGGCGCGGCTCGGCTGGGCCGTCGGCTGGAAGAAGCCGGAGTTCTGGGGCCGCGACGCGGTGCTCGCGGAGAAGGAGCGCGGCGCCCGCCGCAAGCTCGTCGGCCTCGTCGCGACCGGACGGGCGATCCCACGCCCCCACATGTCGGTCTCGCTCATCCCCGACGTGCTGCTGGGCGAGGTCACCTCCGGGACGTTCTCGCCGAGCCTCAAGCAGGGCATCGGGATGGCCCTGGTCGCGACGGCCGTCGCCGACGACGCGGAGGTCGGCGTCGACGTCCGCGGCCGGCGTGAGGTCTTCAAGATCGTGAAGCCCCCGTTCGTCGACACCTCGGTGCGGGAGTCCTGATGAACCTTCCCGAGCAGCCCGCCGCCTTCCGTGCACCGACCCCGGCCGAGCGCCCGTGGTGGTGGCGGCTGGAGGACGCCGACGGCGGCGAGGTCGCCCTGTCCGGGGATGCCGCCGAGGAGTACGGCGACCAGCGGTTCGCCAGCCAGGCCGACGCCGAGTCGTGGATCGGCGAGACCTGGGAGGGCCTCAAGGAGGGTGGCGTCGCTCAGGTGACCCTGTTCGAGCTCGACCGGCTCGTCTACGGCCCGATGTCGTTGAGCGCGTGAGCCGACCGACCGTCCCCGCGAGCAACTAGGCTTCGAGTCGTGCAGGCCTACCTCGACCTCGTCCAGCGGATCCTCGACGAGGGTGCCGAGAAGGGCGACCGCACCGGCACGGGCACGCTCAGCGTGTTCGGCCACCAGATGCGGTTCGACCTGACCGAGGGCTTCCCGCTGGTGACGACCAAGAAGATCCACACCCGTTCGGTCTTCGGTGAGCTGCTGTGGTTCCTCCGCGGCGACACCAACGTCAAGTGGCTCCAGGACCGCGGCATCACCATCTGGGACGAGTGGGCCGATGAGAACGGCGACCTCGGGCCGGTCTACGGCGCCCAGTGGCGCTCCTGGCCAGCGCCCGACGGCCGCCACATCGACCAGCTGTCCCAGGTGATCGCCGACATCCGGAGCAACCCCGACAGCCGCCGCCACATCGTCTCGGCGTGGAACCCGGCGGACATCCCGGACATGGCGCTGGCGCCGTGCCACGCGTTCTTCCAGTTCTACGTCGCCGGCGGGCGGCTCAGCTGCCAGCTCTACCAGCGCTCGGCCGACGTGTTCCTCGGGGTGCCGTTCAACATCGCGTCCTACGCGCTGCTCACGCACATGGTCGCCCAGGTGACCGGACTGGAGGTGGGCGACTTCGTCCACACCCTCGGCGACGCCCATCTCTACTCCAACCACCTCGAGCAGGCCCGGCTCCAGCTCACCCGCGAGCCCCGCGCGCTTCCGACACTGGTCCTCGACCCGAGCGTCTCCGAGATCGACGGGTTCGACCTCGAGCACATCAGCGTCGAGGGCTACGACCCGCACCCCGGCATCAAGGCCCCGATCGCCGTATGACCACCCCATGAGCACCCCGGGTGGCAAGACCGTGACGATGGTCGCAGCGGTCGCGGAGAACGGCGTGATCGGCCTCGGTGGCAACATCCCGTGGCACCTCCCCGAGGACTTCGCCCACTTCAAGGCGACCACGGTCGGCACGGTCCTCGTCCTGGGCCGGACCACGCACGAGGGCATCGGCCGGCCGCTGCCCGACCGGACCACCATCGTGCTGACCCGCGACCCGGCGTGGAGCGCCGACGGCGTCCACGTGTGCGCCAGCGTCCCCGAGGCCCTCGCGCTGGCCGACACCCTCGAGGGCGACGTGTCGATCGGCGGCGGCGCGGTGGTCTACGACGCCGCGCTGCCGTATGCCGACGTGCAGGTCATCAGCGAGGTCCACGCGAGCCCCGAGGGCGACACCCACTACCCGCAGTTCAGCCGTTCCAAGTGGCGCGAGGTGGCGCGTGAGCCTCGCGAGGGCTTCGACATCGTCCGCTGGGAGCGGGTCTTCGCCTGCGGTTGATCCACCCTGGGAGGCTCGCCCCATGACGATTGAGCTCCGGGTGATGACCGAGCCCCAGCAGGGTGCGTCGTACGACGACCTCCTCGCGGTCGCGCAGGCCGCCGAGGCCCTGGGCTTCGGCGCGTTCTTCCGCTCCGACCACTACCTGTCGATGTCGGGCGACGGCCTGCCCGGACCGACGGACGCGTGGACGACCCTGGCCGGGCTGGCGCGCGACACCTCCACGATCCGGCTCGGCACGCTGATGACGAGCGCCACCTTCCGCCACCCCGGCGTGCTGGCGATCCAGGTCGCCCAGGTCGATGCGATGAGCGCCGGCCGGGTCGAGCTCGGTATCGGGGCGGGCTGGTTCACCCAGGAGCACACCGCCTACGGGATCCCGTTCCCCGACACCGCGGAGCGGTTCGACCGGCTCGCCGAGCAGCTCGAGGTCGTGACGGGGCTGTGGTCGACGCCGGCGGGGGAGACCTACGACTTCGCGGGTGACCACTACCGCCTCGCGGACTCGCCCGCCCTCCCCAAGCCGGTCCAGGACACCGGGCACCGGGGAGGACCGCCCGTCCTCATCGGCGGCAAGGGTCCCCGCAAGACCCCTGCGCTGACCGCGCGGTACGCCGACGAGTTCAACCTGCCGTTCGTCGACGAGGCGACGACCAGGACGCAGTTCGACCGCGTGCGCGCGGCCTGCGAGAAGATCGGCCGCGACCCCGACGGGCTCACCTGGTCCAACGCGCTGGTGCTGTGCGTCGGCCGGGACGAGAGCGAGGTCGCTCGTCGGGCAGCGGCGATCGGCCGCGACGTGGACGAGCTCCGGGCCAACGGCCTCACCGGGTCGCCACAGGAGGTCGTGGACAAGATCGGCCGGTTCGGGGCCCTCGGGACGCAGCGGATCTACCTCCAGGTCCTCGACCTGGCCGACCTGGAGCACCTGGACCTCGTGGCGACGGAGGTCATGCCGCACGTCTGAGGTGGCGGCGGCGCGATAGCCTGTGCCCATGAGCTCCGCGCCCTTCGGCACCGTGCTGACCGCGATGGTCACACCCTTCCGCGAGGACGGCTCGGTGGACCTCGACGGCGTCCAGCGCGTCGCCCGCCACCTGGTCGACCACGGCCACGACGGACTGGTGGTCTCCGGGACCACCGGCGAGTCCGCGACGACCACCAAGGAGGAGGACGGCGAGGTCCTCGCCGCGGTCAAGGACGCGGTCGGCGACCGGGCCAAGCTCGTCGCCGGCGTCGGCACCAACGACACGAGCACCTCGATCTGGCTCGCCCAGCAGGCCGCCAAGGTGGGCGCCGACGGAGTGCTCCTCGTGACGCCGTACTACAACAAGCCCGGCCAGCGCGGCATCCTCAACCACTTCCGCCAGGTCGTCGACGCCGCCGAGCTCCCCGTGATGCTCTACGACGTCCCCGGTCGCACCGGCAGCCAGATCGCCCTGGAGTCCTTCGAGGTGATGGCCGGCTGGGAGCCGGTCGTCGCGCTCAAGGACGCCGTGGGCGACATGGCGCGCGGCGTGAGGATCAAGGAGATGGGCCTGGCGATCTACTCGGGCGACGACGAGGCCAACCTGGCCTGGCTCGCCCACGGCGCCGTCGGCTTCGTCTCCGTCGCCGGCCACGTGGTCGGCGACCGTCTGCGTGCGATGCACGACGCGTTCCACCACGACCCGTTGGCCGCGCTCGACATCTTCACCGGCATGCTCCCGGCGATCGACGCGATCATGGGCGTTCCCAACTACGGAGCGACGACCGCCAAGGCGTCGCTGGAGATGATCGGCGTGCTCGAGAACCGACGTGTCCGTTCCCCGCTCATCGAGCTCGACGACGAGGAGCTCGCAGCGCTGCGGGTCGGCCTCGAGGCTGCAGGGGTCCTCGCTTGAGTCACCCGCACCCCGAGCTCAGCGCCCCGCCGGAGCTCCCCGAGGGAGGCCTGCGGGTGATCCCGCTGGGCGGCCTCGGCGAGGTCGGCCGCAACATGACGGTCTTCGAGTACGACGGCCGCCTGCTCATCGTCGACTGCGGCGTCCTGTTCCCCGACGAGAGCCACCCGGGCGTCGACCTGATCCTCCCGGACTTCGCACCGATCCGCGACCGCCTCGACGACGTCGAGGCGCTGGTGCTGACCCACGGCCACGAGGACCACATCGGGGCGACGCCGTACCTGCTGCGCGAGCGGGCCGACATCCCGCTCGTCGGTTCCGAGCTGACCCTGGCGCTGGTCAACGGCAAGATCCGGGAGCACCGGATCAAGCAGACCTCGTTCTACAAGGTCAGTGAGGGCGACCGGATCAGCTTCGGCCCGTTCGACCTGGAGTTCGTCGCGGTCAACCACTCGATCCCTGACGCGCTCGCGGTGGCGATCCGGACCGGCGCCGGGCTGGTGCTCCACACCGGCGACTTCAAGATGGACCAGCTCCCGATGGACGGTCGGATCACCGACCTGCGGGCGTTCGCGCGGCTGGGGGAGGAGGGCGTCGACCTCTTCCTCACCGACTCGACCAACGCCGAGGTCCCCGGCTTCACGACCGCGGAGAAGAAGATCACCCCGGTCCTGGACCAGGTCTTCCGCGAGTCCGAGCAGCGGATCATCGTGGCCTGCTTCGCGTCCCACGTGCACCGGGTCCAGCAGATCCTCGACTCCGCGGTGAAGCACGACCGCAAGGTCGCCTACGTCGGTCGGTCGATGGTGCGCAACATGGGCATCGCCCGCGACCTCGGCTACCTCACCGTCCCGCCCGGCGTGATGGTCGACGCCAAGGAGCTGGCGACGCTGCCGCCGGAGCGGCAGGTCCTCATCTCGACCGGCTCGCAGGGCGAGCCGATGAGCGCGCTCGCGCGGATCGCCAACCGGACGCACAACTTCGTCCACCTCGAGGCCGGCGACACCGTCGTGCTCGCGTCGAGCCTGATCCCCGGCAACGAGAACGCGGTCTACCGGGTCATCAACGGACTGTCCCGTTGGGGCGCCCGCGTGGTCCACAAGGGCAACGCCTTGGTCCACGTCAGCGGCCACGCCAGCGCCGGTGAGCTGATCTACTGCTACAACATCGTGCGGCCGCGCAACGTCCTCCCGGTCCACGGGGAGACCCGGCACATGCTCGCCAACGGCGCGCTCGCCAAGGAGACCGGCGTCGAGAACGTCGTCTACGCCGAGGACGGCGTCGTCGTCGACCTCGTCGACGGCGTCGCGTCGGTGACCGGCAAGGTCGACGTGGGCTACGTCTTCGTCGACGGGACGTCGATCGGCGACGTGACCGAGTCCGAGCTCAAGGACCGCCGGATCCTGGGCGAGGAGGGGTTCATCTCGGTGATCGTGGTCGTCGACTCGGTGGCCGGCAAGGTCAGCGCGGGTCCGGAGATCCACGCCCGCGGCCACGCCTGGGACGACTCGATGTTCGAGCCGATCAAGCAGCCGATCATCGACGCGGTCAACCAGGTGCTCTCCGACGGCAACACCGACACCTACCAGCTCCAGCAGACGGTCCGCCGGGTCATCGGTCGCTGGGTGAGCAACGCCCACAAGCGACGTCCGATGATCATCCCGGTGGTCGTCGAGGCCTGATCCGCTCGCAGCACTCCGTACGACGCGAGAACCCCCGCCCTCCTTCCGGAGGGCGGGGGTTCTCTGCGTGGTGCTGGATCAGCGTCGGACGACGGTGATCGTGACGGTGTCGGTGCTGCGCTTGTAGTCCTCGTTGGCACGGAACTTCGCGAACAGCTCGTGGTCACCGATCCCGAAGATCCGGGAGACCCGGATCCGCGCGATCCCGTTGTTGTTCAAGGCATCGCGGCCGAGCTTGAACCCGCCGTTCTTGAGGACGACGACCCCGTGCGGCGTGCTGCCGTCGGCGGCGGTGACCTCGACCTTGATGGTGAACGGGCGACCGCGTTCCACCGTCTTCGGCCCGGTGGCCTCGGAGGTGGTGGCGACCGGGTCGGGCGCGCAGACCTGGACGGCCACGTCGTCGACGTACCAGCCGTCGACGCCGTTGCAGCCGTCGCGGCCCATGTCGAACCGGAAGTTGACCGTGTCGCCGGTGGACGCGATCGCGCTCAGGTCGATGACCGACGTGCCCCACGAGCCGGTGAGCTGACCGCCGTCGGTGCCGGTCCAGGCGGCTTCGCCGCCCATCGGGCCCTGGGTCGGGTCGAGCTCGCCACCCGGCGCATTGAAGAGGTACGCCGTGTCGGGCACGATCTCGAACGCTCCGCCGTTGACGCTGGCCTTGACGTTGCCGCCGTCCCACGTCGCCTCGGTGGCCACGTAGTGGTCGAACGACAGCCGCGGGGACTGGCCCTCCGGGACGGTGATGTCCGGGCTGATCAGACCGTTGCGGCTGGTCAGGTCACCGGGAGCACCACACGCCCCGGCCACCGGGTCGGGACCGAACGCGACGCTGCTGTCGTGCCCGGCGGGACCCTCGTCGGCGGCCTCCCACGGGATGCCCTCGCTGAACGGGAAGCCGAGCTCGACGTCCTGCGTCCAGCCGGCCAGGCCGTCCTCGAAGTCCTCCGACCAGGTGGTCGTGGTGGAGGTGTCGTCGCCACAGCTGAGCGACGGGGCGCCCGGCTGGAGCAGCGGCTGCCACTCGCACTCCTCGGTCGGGTCGAGCCGCAGCTCGGTCTCGGCGATCGCGTCGCTCACCGCGGCACAGTCCGCCTCGGTGGTGCCACCGACGACCAGCTCAGGCTCGACGACCCCGCCGTCGGAGCCGTCGGGGTCGGCCGGGGCGCCGAGCGTGACCCGCTCGATCGACTGGCCCTGCAGCGCCTGGCACGCGGCCTCGAGACCGTCGGCGAGGTCGGGGAAGTACGACGTCGGCGTCAGGAAGTGGGTCTGGGTATACCAGAACAGCCACGCCGCCTTGTCGAGCCCGATCTCGTCGACCTTGCCGTCCAGGCCGTCCACCAGGATCGCGAACGTGCGGTTCACGACGCCCGAGTTGGAGTGCACGCCGCCCGCGTCGTCCTCGGAGCAGTGGTACTCCGCGTCGGACACGGCGCCGGGGTGGCCGTAGCAGTTCGGGTTCCACATGTCGCGGATCGCGCCGCCGAAGCCCGGGTCGGACTCGCCCGACAGCCACCGGTAGGAGTTGTCGGTCGTGGCCGGGACCGCGGCGACGTCGAAGGTCACCGGACCGCCGGCGGTCTTGAACTTCGCACCGTCCTCGACGGTGACCATGACGCCGTAGATGTTCGCCGTGCCCGACATCGAGATCGGGTCGCGGCCGGCGGTGTGGTCGCCGACGACGATGCCGAGCGCGCCGGCGTCCTCGGCGTTGTCGGCCTTGGTGTCGAAGGTGCAGACGCCGCGGTCGACGTAGACCCACTGGCCGGCGATGGCGCCGGCGTTGGTGAACGGGAAGCACCCGTTGCCGGTCGAGTCGTCGGGCGTGCCGTCCGGCAGGGTGCCGGTGCCGTCGACGCCGACGATCGCGGTGCCGGTCACGCCGGCCTGGGTGATGACCGGTCCGAACGACGCCGGAGCGGCGTTGCAGGCGCCGGCGACCCCGGCCGGGTCGGTGATCTCCATGGTGATCAGGGACCGGGTGTACTCCGAGCAGAGACCCTCGGTGCGCTCGATCTTGGCGTCCTGGGTCTCGCCCAGGAAGTTGTCGCGGTCGTTGAGCATGTCGACCGTCTCGCCCCAGATGTCGGAGTAGCCCTCGTTCATCGCGCCGGACTGCCACTGGTAGATGAGCCCGGAGGTGGACTCGGTGTAGGCGTGGCCCCACTCGTGGGCGACGGTGTCGTCACCGGTGACGCCGGTGCAGTAGTTGGTCGAGAAGCCGTTCCAGTTGGCGTTGGGGCAGTTGATGGTCGGGTCGTTGTTGACCGTGTACATCTTGCCGCCGGCGCCGTCCCAGGAGTTGTAGCCGAAGGTGTTGCGGAACATCCAGTACGACTCACCCGCGCCGAGGACCTCGTTGCGCTGGTCCTCGTCCAAGGAGCCGGGGAACGCGTCGCCCTCGGTGTAGACGAGGTCGTAGTTGACGAAGTCGTCGTCCGGGTCGGCGGGGGTGCCGTTGTCGTCGACGTAGCCCTCGTACAGCTCGCGGTCGAGGGCGTGGGCCATCATCGACCAGCGGTTGAGGGGCTTGTTGGTCTCGGCGTCGAGGACGAGGGTCTCGCGGATGGTGCCCTTGTTCCAGACCTCGGCGACCCAGGCCAGGCGGTTCTGGCCGTCGATGCCGCGGGTCGAGCCGGTGCGATAGACCATCAGCTTGATCGAGCGGACGACCAGGCCGCCGCGGAAGCCCGGCGGCGCGTCCTCGTGGCCGCTCGGGCGGGCCTTGACGAGCTGGAGGGCACGGGCCCGCGCCTGCTTCTCGCTGATGCGGGGGGAGGTGGACAGCGACGTGGACACCGGGGTGGCGAAGCCGTTGACCGAGGTGAGGTCGCCCTCGTGGTCGACCTCCGCCTTGAGCTCGGCGCCGAAGACGGGAACGCCCTGGTAGGCCTGGGAGA
Organism: Nocardioides stalactiti; assembly: GCF_014180715.1. Classification (GTDB taxonomy): domain Bacteria; phylum Actinomycetota; class Actinomycetes; order Propionibacteriales; family Nocardioidaceae; genus Nocardioides; species Nocardioides stalactiti. Next base: position 10,476 of record NZ_JACEFC010000041.1, read on the forward strand.
AGGTGATCGACCAGCCGCCGCGGCCGCCGTAGACCTCGGTCTGCGTCAACTCACTCGGTCGGGCGCCGAACGCGGTCGCGAACCGGTCGAGGTAGCGGGTGGCCTTGTCGATGGCTCCCTTGCGACCTTCGGCGGGGACGCCGGCGAACAGGTCGGGGTTGCCGCCGCGGGCGCGGACGAAGCCGGCCTTGCCCGTGGCCGGGTTCTCGCGCAGCGCCAGCCCGCCGGAGGAGGCCTCGCGCATCCGGTCGACGACGGACGGGTCGGGTTGGGCCGCGGGAGCGGCGGACGCGGTCAGCGCTTGTGGCGCCGCCAGGCCGGCGGCAACGAGGGCGAGGCCGAGCCCGATGCTCCGGCCCCGATTGAGAATCTTCACCGAGTGATCCCTTCGAAAGCATGAATTGCTGGGAGGTGGCGTGGATCGCACGCACCATTCGGCACCTTAGGAGCGTGACCGGGCGGGGTCTAGCCCTGGAGCCGTCGAAGTTCGATACCGATTTGGACAACGACGAGAAGCCCGGACGCCCGTGACGCCCGTGACGTTTGGGACTGCGACACGCTCACGTGATCCCTGGGGCGGATGTGACAGATGAGTAGGGTCTTCAGCATGGCGACCCGTACGTCTTCCCCGACGCGGTCGCGAAGCCGGAGCACGTCCAACAGCCGCAGCAGCGGAAGCAAGACCAGCGCCAGCTCGCGATCTCGTAGTACAGCCAACAAGAAGACCACCGCGAAGAAGCGGCCGGCGACGCGGAGCACCGCGTCCCGTCGGCCGGCGCCGCGCGCTGTCCGCAGCGGCCCGGGCCCGGTGGCTCAGACGTTCACCGCCCTCGCGCGGGTGCTCGTCGCTCTCTGGCTCGGCCTCGCCCACGGCGTCGGTGCCGTCGTCCGCAGCATCGTCGGGGGTGCCAAGGAGATCGAGCCCGAGCAGCGCCGCGACGGGATCGGGCTGCTGCTCTGCGGCCTGGCGTTCGTCGTCGCGGCCGGGGTCTGGTTCGAGGTCCCCGGCGGCCTGATGGAGGTCGTCCGCACGGTCGTGGCCGGCACCGTCGGCAAGGTCGGCTGGTTCGTCCCGCTGCTCGTCCTGCTCGGCGCCTGGCGAGTCATGCGCGACCCGGTGGCCAACGGCCCCGTCGGGCGTCAGGTGATCGGCTGGAGCGCCTTCGCCTTCGGCCTGCTCGGCATGGTCCACATCGCCAACGGAAGCCCGCAGCCGGTGAGCGGCGACACCACGCCGCTCCAGGACGGCGGTGGCGCGGTCGGGTACGTCGTCTCGGCGCTGCTGCTCGACCTGCTCCGCTCGTCCGCGGTCGTCGTCCCGCTGCTCCTGCTGCTCTCGTTCTTCGGCCTCCTCATCATCACCGCCACCCCGCTCTATCGCGTCCCCGACCGGATGCGGGAACTGAGCGACACCCTGCTCGGCCGCCACCACGCGAGCGACGAGGGTGAGCCGACCCAGCCGATCAAGGTCCGTCGGGGCCGCGGGTCCGCTGGTTCGGGCGACGACACCCTCGACCCGCTCATGGGCGACCCCGCCTACGACACCCCGCTCCTGGCCGATCCCCCCAAGAAGCGGCGCAGCCGCAAGACCGCGGGGGACGTCGAGGAGTCGATGGAGCTGCGGGAGCCGATCGACCTCCCGCTCGTCGACGACGTGCCCCTGGTGGCGGCCTCGGCCGCTGCGGAGACCGGCGAGCTCGAGCCGCCCCCGCACGCCCAGCTGCCGCAGCGCGTCGAGCAGCTCGCGCTGTCCGGCGACATCACCTACTCGCTCCCGACCAGCGACGCGCTCAAGCCCGGATCGCCCCACAAGGCGCGCTCGAAGGCCAGCGACGCCGTCGTCGACAAGCTGACCCAGGTGCTCGAGGAGTTCGGCATCGACGCCCAGGTCACCGGCTACACGCGTGGCCCGACGGTGACCCGCTACGAGATCGAGCTGGGCACCGGCGTCAAGGTCGAGAAGATCCTCGGCGTCTCGCGCAACATCTCCTACGCCGTCGGCTCCGAGGACGTGCGGATCCTCAGCCCGATCCCCGGCAAGTCCGCGGTCGGCGTCGAGATCCCCAACATCGACAAGGAGATCGTCTCCCTCGGTGACGTGCTGCGGTCCAACGCGTCGCGCAACGACCACCACCCGATGGTGGCCGGCCTCGGCAAGGACGTGGAGGGCGGCTTCGTCGTCGCCAACATGGCGAAGATGCCGCACCTGCTCGTCGCGGGTGCGACCGGCTCCGGCAAGTCGAGCTTCATCAACTCGCTGATCACCTCGATCCTCATGCGGGCGACGCCCGACGAGGTCCGCATGATCATGGTCGACCCCAAGCGCGTGGAGCTCAACAACTACGAGGGCGTCCCGCACCTCATCACGCCGATCATCACCAACCCCAAGAAGGCCGCCGAGGCGCTCGCGTGGGTCTGTCGCGAGATGGACATGCGCTACGACGACCTGGCCAACTTCGGGTTCCGCCACATCGACGACTTCAACAAGGCCGTCCGGGCGGGCAAGGTCGAGGTCCCGCCGGGCAGCGAGCGGGTCGTGACGCCGTACCCCTACCTGCTGGTGATCGTCGACGAGCTCGCCGACCTGATGATGGTGGCGCCCCGCGACGTCGAGGACTCCGTCGTCCGGATCACCCAGCTCGCCCGCGCCGCCGGCATCCACCTGGTGCTCGCGACGCAGCGACCGTCGGTCGACGTCGTGACCGGCCTGATCAAGGCCAACGTCCCGTCGAGGCTCGCGTTCGCGACGTCCTCGCTCGCGGACAGCCGGGTCATCCTCGACCAGCCGGGCGCCGAGAAGCTCGTCGGCCAGGGTGACGGGCTGTTCCTGCCGATGGGCGCGTCGAAGCCCATCAGGGTCCAGGGGAGCTGGGTCACCGAGGCGGAGATCCACCAGGTCGTCAAGCACTGCAAGGCCCAGCTCGAGCCGACGTACCGCGAGGACGTCACCGCCCCGCAGGCCAGCAACAAGGTGCTCGACGACGACATCGGCGACGACATGGACCTCGTGGTGCAGGCGATCGAGCTGGTCGTCTCCACCCAGTTCGGCTCGACGTCGATGCTCCAGCGCAAGCTCCGCGTCGGCTTCGCGAAGGCCGGGCGGTTGATGGACATCCTCGAGAGTCGTGGCGTGGTCGGGCCCAGTGAGGGCTCGAAGGCACGCGACGTCCTCGTGAAGCCCGACGAGCTCGACGCCGTGATCATGACCATCCAGGGGGAGTGACGACATGACCGACCAGTACTTCGACACCGACCTGCCGCTCCTCGACACCGACCGGGCAGCCGACGAGGCAGCCGAGACGGAGACCGACGAGGTCGACGTCGACCAGGTGGAGGTACGACGCAACGTCGTGCTCTCCGCGGTCGTCGGTGCGCTCGCCGGCATCCTCACCGGGGCGTTCGCCCTGCGTGCGTTCGGCGGGGGCGGGCCGCTCGACTGGGCCGCGTTCGCGGTCCTCGGCGCCATCACCGTCCTGCACCTCGCGGCTGTCGCGGACGGCCGCGCGCCGCTGCTGGTCGCCGACCGGCTCGGCGTCCGGCTGCGCGAGGGCGCCACCTGGCAGGGCATCGCCTGGGACGACATCGAGTGCCTCGAGCACCTGCCGCGCCGGATGCCGCTCCACGACGGCCACCTGCTCGTCGTGGGGGACAGCGGTCAGCAGCTCATCGTGCCGCTCACGCTGGCGACCCGGATCGTCGGCGCCGCCCCGGGCTCGGTCAGCGACGAGCTCGCCCACCTCGCCGACGGCCGTGCCGACGTGGTCGAGGTCGTGGCCGGGCTCGACGAGGACGAGGCCACCTATGACGGCCCGTCCGACCACGATCCGTCCGACGCCACCGACGAGGTGAGCGTCGAGGTGCCGTCCGACGCGTACGTCGACGACGTCCCGCCACTGGACGAGGAAACGGTCCGGATCGAGCGCCGCGGCATCGCTGCCGAGGTCGAGAAGCGCTTCCGCTACGGCCCTCCGAGCCAGTCCCCGGCGGACTCCCGGGACCTGGTGGACGCCGGCCCGCCGTTCGCGCCCGGGCGACCGGTCATGTCCGCTGCCCGCGTCGAGATGACTGCGGACGGCAGCGGCAGCACGACCACGCACCCGACGCTGGGGGCCAACGCGCTCCAGGTCGAGACGGTCGTGGAGGACCAGGAGGACGCCCTGGTCGACCTCCAGGAGGACCGGTCCGAGCACACGCTGACGGTGGTCCTCGACGACGTCGCGGTCCGGCCGGCCCCCCAGCCCGTCATCGGTCCGCAGCTCGAAGCGGCCCGCAGCCGGCTGAGGCTGACCGTCGACCAGCTCTCCGAGCGCACTCGTATCCGCCCCCACGTCATCGAGGCGCTCGAGGTCGACGACTTCGGCCCGTGCGGCGGCGACTTCTACGCCCGCGGCCACCTGCGCACGCTCGCCCGGGTCCTGGGCATCGAGGCCGGTCCGCTGGTCGCGGCCTACGACGAGACCTACGCCGACGCGCCCGTCGACCCGCGCCGGGTCTTCGAGTCGGAGCTCGCCACGGGCGTCGGCGGCTCGATCCGCGGCACCCGGGGCGGTCGCAACTGGTCGGTCCTGCTCGCTGCGGTGATGGCGGCGGTGCTGGTGTGGTCGATCGCCCGTCTGGTCATGGACGGTCCGGTCCCCATCGACCCGCCCCAGTCGCTGAAGCAGATGGGCAGCGACGGCCTCCACCGCGGCGCCGCGGCGGGCACCGAGGTGCCCGTCGTCCTCAACGCCCCCGCCGGTGGTGCCCAGCTCGTCGTCCGCGACAGCAACGGCGACATCAAGTTCAAGGGCCAGCTGGCGTTCGGCCAGACCGCGAAGCTGAAGGTCGTCCCGCCGGTGCGGATCTGGAGCTCCGACGGCTCCGTCACGGCCGCCGTCGACTGCAAGGACCCGACGGCGCTCGGGGAGACCGGCATCGAGGTCAACAAGACCCTCCCCGGTTGCTGACACGGGTGGGTTCTGCGGTGGGCGGGCGGCTTCCGGCGTTTCGCTCAAGGTGGGCGCGAACCGCCATACTTGCCGGTAGTCATGACCATTCCTGAAGCGCCCGCCGCCGTTCCCACCGTCACCGGAGAGCCCCTGTCGGTCGCGTTGCTGACGCTCGGCTGCGCCCGCAACGACGTCGACTCCGAGGAGCTCGCGGGCCGGCTGGCCGCCGACGGGTTCCTGCTCGTCGACGACCCCGAGGACGCCGACACGGTGGTGGTCAACACCTGCGGCTTCGTCGACGCGGCCAAGAAGGACTCGATCGACACCCTGCTGGCGGCCGCCGACCTCAAGGACGAGGAGGGTGGCAACGTGAAGGCCGTGGTCGCGGTCGGCTGCCTCGCCGAGCGCTACGGCTCCGAGCTCGCCGACTCGCTGCCCGAGGCCGACGCCGTGCTCGGCTTCGACGACTACACCGACATCGCCGCCCGGCTCCGGTCGATCGTGGCGGGGGAGCGGCCGCACGCCCACACGCCGCAGGACCGCCGCAAGCTGCTCCCGATCAGCCCTGCCGACCGCCCCTCGGCCGGCCCCGCGACCCTCGAGGCGCGGGCCCGCCTGGACTCCGGTCCGATGGCGGCGCTCAAGCTCGCCAGCGGCTGCGACCGGCGCTGCACCTTCTGCGCGATCCCGATGTTCCGCGGTTCCTTCGTCAGCCGCCGGCCCTCCGACGTGCTCGCCGAAGGGGTGTGGCTCGCCGGCCAGGGCGCCCGTGAGCTGTTCCTCGTCTCGGAGAACTCGACGTCCTACGGCAAGGACCTCGGCGACCTCCGGCTGCTCGAGACGCTGCTCCCCGAGCTGGCGGCCATCGACGGGATCGACCGGGTGCGGGTGTCCTACCTCCAGCCGGCCGAGACCCGGCCCGGCCTGATCGAGGCCATCGCCACGACGCCCGGCGTCGCGCCGTACTTCGACCTGTCCTTCCAGCACGCGAGCAACGCGGTGCTGCGCCGGATGCGGCGGTTCGGCGACCCGGAGAGCTTCCTGGGCCTGCTCGACCAGGTCCGGTCGCACGCGCCCGAGGCGGGCGTCCGCTCCAACGTCATCGTGGGCTTCCCCGGCGAGACCGAGGAGGACTTCCAGATCCTCTGCGACTTCCTCACCGCTGCCCGCCTCGACGTGACGGGCGTGTTCGGCTACTCCGACGAGGACGGCACCGAGGCGGAGTCGTTCGACGGCAAGCACGACGAGGACGAGATCCGGGCCCGGGTGGCTCACCTGACCGACCTGGTCGCTGCGCTGACGAGCGACCGCGCCGAGGAACGGATCGGCGAGACGGTCGAGGTGCTCGTCGAGGACCTTGACACCGACCTCGAGGGGCACGTGGAGGGCCGGGCGGCCCACCAGGGCCCCGAGGTCGACGGCAGCACGTTGGTGCGGGGCTGCCCCGAAGCGAGGATCGGCGACCTGGTCACGGCCGTGGTCGTCGCGAGCGACGGGGTCGACCTCGTCGCCGAGGCGACAGGAGAGAAGCGATGAGCAGCACCGACAGCGGGCCGACCGACGCTCCGCGGACGAGCAACTGGAACGTCCCCAACGCGCTCACCACGCTCCGGATCGCCTCGGTCCCGTTCTACGGCTGGGCGCTCCTCGTCGACGGCGGCGACTCGGTCATGTGGCGCACGATCGCCTGGGGGATCTTCGTCGCCGCGATGATCACCGACAAGATCGACGGCGACATCGCCCGCAAGCACAACCTGGTCACCAATTTCGGCAAGATCGCCGACCCGATCGCCGACAAGGCGATCACTGGCATGGCGTTCGTCGGCCTCGCGATCATCATGGACAGCTGGTGGATGTGGACGATCACGATCATCGTGCTCGTCCGCGAGTGGGCGGTCACGCTGCTCCGCCTCTCGATCCTCAAGGCCGTCGTCGTCGCGGCGGCCAACAGCGGCAAGTGGAAGACCACGGCCCAGGCCGGCGCGCTCAGCCTGCTGACCCTGCCCCTCCTCGACAGCGGCCTCGCCGACTGGCTCGAGGTCCCGGGCGAGGTCGCGTACGTCGTCGCACTGGTGATGCTCGTCGTCGCCTTCGTCCTCACCCTGTGGTCCGGCTACGAGTTCTTCCGCGACGTCTGGCGTCAGCGGCACGACATCCGCGGCCGGAAGGCGGCCGCCGAGGCGGCCGAGAAGGCCGCTTCCTGAGAGGTCCGAAAGTAAATTCTTTCGACACCTGTCTAGACATTTCACGCTCAGCCGGACTGAAAATCGCGTTTCGTCGCGAAATCTTCGCGTCAGGTTTTCCGTGAAGGTTGCACAACTGTCGGTGATCCGACTTAAGGTCCGTGTGACTTCCCCCACCACCTGCTCGTCACCGGTTCAGCAGCGCGCCACGACACGAGGCAGGCTCCCTGCTGTGCTCGTTCCCGTGGAAAGTGCGCCATGTCTTCACGCCCCAAGGTCCTGTTCGGTCTGCTCGGTCTCGGTCTGGCCGTCACCGGTCTCAGCGTCGCCCCCGCGCCTGCGGCTCATGCCGCGGCCGTCTCGCTGTCGACGCTCGACGTGGCCTACACGCAGAACTTCGACACCCTGTCCACGGACACGGCGACCCCGAGCTCGACCCTGCCTGCCGGGTGGGAGCTGAGCGAGACCGGCACGGGCGCCAACACCACGTACCTCGGTGGCAACGGGAGCTCCAACTCGGGGAACACCTACAGCTTCGGAGCGACCGCGGCTTCGGATCGGGCGTTCGGCGGACTCCAGTCGGGCTCCGTGATCCCCACGATCGGCGCGTCGTTCACCAACGCCACCGACGCCGAGATCACGTCCCTCGACGTCGCCTACACGGGCGAGCAGTGGCGGCTCGGAACGTCGGCCCGGGCCGTTCCTGACCGCCTCGACTTCCAGTACAGCCTCGACGCCACCAGCCTGACCACCGGCACCTGGACCGATGCCAACGCACTCGACTTCTCCGGTCCCCTCGTGGTCGGCACCGTCGGGCCGCTCGACGGCAACAGCGCCGCGAACCGCACGGCCGTCGCGGCCACCGTCTCCGGGTTGACGATCGCACCTGACGCGACTTTCTGGATCCGGTGGACGGACGTCAACGCGTCGGGCTCCGACGACGGGCTGGCCGTCGACGACCTCAGCATGACGCCCCACGGTGCCGGTGACCCCGAGCCGACGCCGCTCGCGGTGACGGCGCCCGGCAACAAGACCGGTGAGGTCGGCCTGGCGATCGCCCCGTTCACCATGGCCGCCACCGGCGGCGTGGCGCCCTACACCTGGTCCGCCGACGGCCTGCCGACCGGCGTGAGCATCAACGAGACCACCGGTGAGGTCTCGGGCACGCCGAGCGCGACCTGCACCTGCTCGGTCACCGTGACCGCGACCGACTCGGCAGCGCCGACGGCCGCGACCGACACCGAGACCTTCACGTTCACGGTCAACGCCGCTCCCGAGATCACCCCGATCGCCGAGATCCAGGGCACCGGCGCGCGCTCGCCGTTCGCTCCGGAGACGGGCAACACCGCCGGTGACGTCAAGACCACGACCGGTGTCGTCACCGCGCTCTACCGCACCGGTGGCTTCAACGGCATGTTCATCCAGACCGGCGGCACCGGTGGCGGCCCCGCCGCCACGCCGGACGCCTCCGACGCGCTCTTCATCTTCGGCGGCACCAACGCCGCCAACATCCCGGCCGGGATCGTGCTCGGTGACTCGGTGCGGGTCACCGGTCCGGTGAGCGAATTCTTCGACAGCACCCAGATCACGCCCGCCAGCCCCGCTGCGGTGGTCGAGCTGGGCGTCGCGCTCGACCCGGTGGTGGCCAAGGAGATCGCCTACCCGACGACGGACACCGGTCGTGAGAAGCAGGAGGGCATGCTCCTCGACCCGACCGACGAGTTCACGGTCACCAACAACTTCCAGACCAACGGCTTCGCCGAGATCGCGCTCGCCACCGGTTCCACGCCGCTGCGCCAGCCGACCGAGTACGCCGCCCCCGACGACACTGCCGCGATCGACGCCATCGTCGCCGACAACGCGGCCCGGCTCGTCACGCTCGACGACGGCTCGACGCTCAACTACCTGGGCAACAACACCAACAAGGCGATCCCGCTGCCGTGGCTGACCGGTACCGCGTCCCCGCCGCGGGTGGGTGCCGAGGCCAGCCTCGTCTCGCCGGTGATCCTCGACTGGCGCAACGGCATCTGGAAGTTCCAGCCGCGCCAGCAGGTCACCGACAGCGGCAGCAGCGTGGCGACCTTCGAGGACACCCGCGCGACCAACCTGGAGCCGATCGACGTCGAGGGCGACATCACGATCGCGACGTTCAACGTCCTCAACTTCTTCAACACCACCGGTGAGGCCTACGCGGCCGCGGACAACGCGACGAACCCGCCGCAGGACCTGCGCTGCACCTACTTCAACGACCGTGAGGGCAACCGGATCGGCAACGACTCCTGCGGTGTCCAGAACCTCGACAACCCGGACACGCCGACCAACGAGGCCAACACCAACAACGGCAGCGGCCCGCGTGGTGCCGCGACCACGGCGAGCCTCGCCCGCCAGCAGGCCAAGCTCGTCCACACGATCAACACCATGGACTCCAGCATCATCGCGCTGGAGGAGATGGAGAACTCCATCAAGCTGCCCGGCGAGACCAACCGCGACGACGCGGTGTCCTACCTGGTCGACCTGCTCAACGTGGCCGCCGGCGACCAGAAGTGGAAGTTCGTGCGGAGCCCCGGTGAGGCGACGACCGCTGCGGCGGTCGCCGAGCAGGACGTGATCCGTCCGGCGTTCATCTACCAGCCGGCGCTGGTCCGCCCGGTCGGCCAGTCCGACATCCTCTTCGGCACCACCCAGTTCGCCAACGCCCGCGAGCCGCTGGCCCAGGCGTTCAAGGCGGCCGGTGCGCCCAACAGCGACGCCTTCGCCGTCGTGGTCAACCACTTCAAGTCCAAGGGCGACAACGCCTCCCCGGCGCCGCTCGCGACGGGCGACAACGCGGCCGGCACCTGGACCGGTGCCTTCAACGGTGACCGGGTCCGTCAGGCGCAGCGCCTGGTGACCTTCGCCGACGAGTTCGCTGCTGCTCGTGACATCGAGGCGGTGTTCCTCGCCGGTGACTTCAACTCCTACACGGAGGAGGCGCCGATCCACGCGCTCGAGGACGGTGGCTACGAGCTCATCGAGTCGACCGACGACCCGAACGAGGAGAGCTACTCCTTCAGCGGCCTCTACGGCTCGCTCGACCACGTCCTCGGCAACGAGGCCGCGATGGAGATGGTGACCGGCGCTGACATCTGGCAGATCAACGCCAACGAGTCGGTGGCCTACCAGTACAGCCGCTACAACTACAACGCGACGATCTTCTTCGACGCGGGCAACCCGTTCGCGACGTCGGACCACAACCCGGAGATCGTCGGTCTCGACGTGCCGGACTTCACCCCGACCACGACGAAGCAGATCCAGGTCCTCGGCACCAACGACTTCCACGGTCGCCTGCTGCCCGACGGCGGCAACGCCGCCGGCGCAGCGCCGTTCGCCACGGCGATCGAGGAGCTTCGCGCGCAGAACCCGAACACCCTGTTCGTCGCTGCCGGTGACCTGATCGGCGCCTCGACGTTCGAGTCCTTCGTCCAGAAGGACAAGCCGACGATCGACGCGCTCAACGAGATGGACCTCGACGTGTCCTCGGTCGGCAACCACGAGTTCGACCTCGGCTACGACGACCTCGTCAACCGGGTGATCGCGCCCTACGACCCGACCACCAACCCGCTGGGTGGTGCGGAGTGGGAGTACATCGCCACCAACATCGACGAGCCGGAGGGTGAGGACAACCTCGCCGAGAGCTGGGTCACCACGGTCGACGGTGTCGAGATCGGCTTCGTCGGCGCGGTGACCGAGGACCTGCCCGGCCTGGTCAACCCGGCCGGCCTGGCCGGCGTCGAGGTCCTCGACGTCGTCGAGTCGGTCAACGCGGAGGCCGAGGCGCTCGAGCTGGCCGGCGCGGACATCATCGTCCTGCTGGTCCACGAGGGCTCCCCGACGACCGACTGCCTCTCCTCGACCTTCACCGACCCGGCCACGGTGTTCGGCAACATCGTGGAGAACACCTCACCGGTGGTCGACGCGATCATCTCCGGCCACACGCACCTGGCCTACAACTGCCGCTACACCGTCGACTCCTGGGAGAGCGACCCCGAGCGCACCGTCAAGCGGCGCCCCGTGGTCTCGGCCGGCCAGTACGGCACCAACCTCAACCAGCTCGTCTTCAACCTCGACACCACGACCGGTGAGCTGCTCGAGATCGAGCAGGACATCCTCGCCACGGCGGGTGTCGGCTACGCGGTCGACCCCGACGTCCAGACGATCGTCGACGACGCCGTCGACTACGCCGACGAGGTCGGCGACGACGTCCTGGGCCAGATCGAGGGCGCGTTCAACCGGGCGTCCTACAACTCCTCGGCCGGCGCCACGGAGAACCGCGGTGGCGAGTCCACCCTGGGCAACCAGGTCGCCGAGATCCAGCGCTGGGCCACCCAGCTGCCGGACCAGGGCGTCGAGGCGGACATCGCCTTCATGAACCCGGGCGGTCTCCGCGCGGACATGGTGGGCGTCCTCAACGGCGCCGCGCGCGACCTCACCTACCGCGAGGCCGCCAACGTCCAGCCGTTCGCCAACACGTTGGTCAACATGGACCTGACCGGCGCGCAGATCGAGACCGTCCTCGAGCAGCAGTGGCAGCGCACGGCGACCGGCTCGGTCCCGTCGCGCCCGTTCCTGCGGCTCGGTGTGTCCCAGGGCTTCACCTACACCTACGTCGAGACGCCGGTGACGGTCAACGCGCCCAACGCCGCGCCGGTCAACACCTTCGTGGGTGAGGTCACCGGGATGTGGCTCGACGGGGTCGCGATCGACCCGGCGGCGACGTACTCGGTGACGGTGAACTCGTTCCTCGGCACCGGTGGGGACAACTTCTTCGAGCTGGCCAACGGGGCCGGCAAGGTCGACACCGGGGTGGTGGACCTCCAGGCGACGGTCGACTACATGGAGGCGCAGACCGCCTCCGCGCCGCTGCCGGTCGACTACAGCCAGCGTGCCGTCGAGGTGGAGTTCCCGCCGGCTGCCCCGGCCACCTACGCCCCGGGCGACACGGTGACCTTCGACGTCGCGTCGTGGACCATGTCCACCGCCGCGGACGCCAAGGACACCGAGCTGCAGGCCAAGGACGGCGACACCGTGGTCGACACGGCGACGCTCGACAACACGATCGGCAACAAGCCGTACGACAACTACGGCACCGCCACCGTCAGCTTCGAGGTCCCGGCGGACGCCGAGACCGGTGACTGGGAGCTGCTGCTGACCGGCGCCTCGACCGGCACCGAGGTCCCGGTGACGATCGCCGTGGAGCGGGAGACCACCGAGATCCAGGTCCTGGGCACCAACGACTTCCACGGTCGTCTGCTCCGGGACGAGACCCCGGCAGGCCTGAACTGCAACGACGTGCTGCCCAACGCGGCGGGTCCGGTCACCTGCCCGGCCGCTGTGCTCTCCTCGGCGGTCAAGCAGCTGCGGAACGAGAACCCCAACACGGTGTTCGCCGCGGCCGGCGACCTCATCGGCGCGACGACGTTCGAGTCCTTCGTCCAGGACGACGAGCCGACGATCGAGGCGCTCAACGAGGCCGGCCTCGAGGTCTCGGCCGCGGGCAACCACGAGTTCGACCAGGGCTACGAGGACCTCGTGGGCCGCGTCGAGACCCTGGCCGACTGGGAGTACATCGCGGCCAACGTCGATGAGCCCGGGGATCGGGACGACCTGGCGGCGACGTGGACCAAGACGATCAACGGCATCGACGTCGGCTTCGTCGGCGCGGTCACCGAGGAGCTCCCGGCGCTCGTCTCGCCCGGTGGCATCGAGGGGGTCACGGTCACCGACATCGTGGACGCGACCAACCTCGCCGCTGAGCAGCTGAAGCTGGCCGGCGCGGAGATCGTCATCCTGCTGGTCCACGAGGGGTCGCCGAGCACGTCCTGTGCCAACGCGAACTTCACCGACCCGGCGACCGTCTGGGGCAACATCACCCAGAACACGTCGTCGGACGTGGACGCGATCATCTCCGGCCACACCCACCTGGCCTACAACTGCGACTTCACGGTCCAGGACTGGGTCGACGAGGGCCGCGACGTCACCAAGCGTCCGGTGGTCTCGGCCGGTCAGTACGGCCAGAACCTCAACAAGCTGGTGTTCACGGTCGACGACGCCACCGGCGCCGTCACCGCGAAGTCCCAGACGACGCTGGCGCTGACCGAGGCGACCTACCCGGAGGACCCGGCCGTGGTCTCGATCGTGCACGACGCGATCGCCTTCGCCGCTCCGATCGGCTCGCAGGTGCTCGGCGAGATCGCAGGCCCGTTCAACCGGGCCAAGCTCGCCAACGGCACCAGCGAGAACCGTGGTGGCGAGTCCACCCTGGGCAACCTGGTGGCCGAGGTCCAGCGCGACCAGACGCCGGCCGAGCAGGGTGGGGCGCAGATCGCGTTCATGAACCCCGGTGGTCTGCGTGCCGACATGGTCGGCACGGTCACCGAGGGTGTCCGTGAGCTGACCTACCGGCAGGCCGCCGTGGTGCAGCCGTTCGCCAACGGTCTGACCAACATGGACATGACCGGTGCCCAGATCGAGTCCGCGCTCGAGCAGCAGTGGCAGCGCACGGCCGACGGGCCCTCGGGCACGGTGCCGTCGCGACCGTTCCTGCGGCTCGGTGTGTCGAAGGGCTTCACCTACACCTACGTGGAGACCCCGGTCGTCGTGAACGGCGTCAACACCTTCCAGGGTGAGGTCACCGGGATGTGGCTCAACGGCGTCCCGATCGACCCGGCGACGTCGTACTCCGTCACGGTGAACGCGTTCCTCGCCACGGGTGGCGACAACTTCCGCGCCTTCGCGGGCGGGACGGACAAGGAGCAGTGGGGCGTCACCGACCTGCAGGCGATGGTCGCCTACATGGCCGAGAACACCGCTGACACGCCGTTGCCGGTCGACTACAGCCAGCGGGCGGTCGAGGTCCACAACGTCGCGGACGACTACGTGGTCGGCGGCGACGTCGAGCTCGACGTGGCGTCCTGGACGATGTCGACGGCAGCGGACGCCAAGGACACCGAGGTCGTCGTGAAGATCGGCGACACCGAGCTCGGTACGGCGACCCTCGACAACACCATCGGCACCGCCGTGTTCGACCAGTACGGCACGGCTCACGTCGATGTCCCGCTGCCGGCCGGTGTGCCGACGGGGGCCCAGAACCTCACCCTGGTGGGCGAGACGACGGGCACCGAGGTGATCGTTCCGGTCACCATCGTCAAGGCCGACTCGTCGGTCACGGGCACCGACACCTCGCTCACCTACGGCGTCGGCACGACCATGCACGTCGAGGTCTCCGCGACCGGCGTGACGCCGACGGGCAACGTGGTTCTCTCCTCCGGGGACGTGGTCCTCGGCGGCGGCACCCTGAGCGGCGGCCAGGTCGAGGCGAGCATCGGGGGCAAGAAGCTCTCGCCCGGGACCCACGAGGTCACCGTCCAGTACCTCGGTGACGGATCGGTGAAGCCGAGCAGCACGACGGCGACGCTCACGGTCACCAAGGCGACGCCGACGGTGCTCGGGACCCGCACGACGGTCGAGTACGGCAAGGGCACCTCGATGGCCGTCCGGGTGGGCGCCACCAACGTGGTCCCGACCGGACGCGTGATCCTCAAGGTCGGCGACGTCACCCTCGGCACGGGCAACCTGACCGACGGCGTCGCGGCAGCCTCGATCGCGGCCAGGAAGGTCGGGGTCGGCACCCACACGGTGGAGATCACCTACCAGGGCGACGACTTCGTGAAGCCCGGCACGGCCACGGCCACCCTGGTGGTCTCCAAGGCCACGCCGACGGTGGTGGGGACCAACCGGACCATGGAGTACGGCACGGCGTCGACGATGAACGTGAGGGTCAACGCCGCCGGCGTGGTCCCGACCGGTCGGGTGGTCCTCAAGGTCGGTGACGTGGTGCTCGGGACAGGCACCCTGGCCGACGGTGTCGCGTCGGCGACGATCGCGGCCAAGCGGGTCCCCGTCGGGACGCACACGGTGACGATCACCTACGCCGGGGACGAGCTCGTCAAGCCCGGCACGGCGACGGCGACGCTGACCGTCACCAAGGCGACGCCGACGGTGACCGGGACGAACAAGACGATCAGGTTCGGCACGAGCACGACGATGCTCGTGCGGGTCAAGGCCACCGGTGTGGTCCCGACCGGCCGCGTGGTCCTGACGTCCAACGGTGTCACCCTCGGTGCAGCCGACCTGGTCGACGGGGCGGCGACGGTCAACGTCGCCGGCAACCGCCTGCCGGCGAGCGCGACGCCGTACGACGTCACGATCCGCTACGCCGGTGACGGCTCGGTGAAGACCGGCACCGGGACGGCGACGCTCACCGTCAACCCGTAGCACCAGGAAGGGGGCCGGCCCGCGAGGGTCGGCCCCCTTCTTTTCCCCTCGACCTCCCTCGGAGACCCCCTGTGCGCTCATCGAAAAACCTCCTCGCCGCTGCCCTCGGGCTCGGCCTGACCTCGTCCGGCCTCGCCCTCGGCGTGAGCCCGGGCCCCGTCCACGCGGTCGGCGCAGTGTTCATCTCCGAGCTCCACTACGACGACCTCACCGCCAACGACGCCGGTGGCGTCGGTGAGTTCGTCGAGGTCACGGCGCCGGCCGGGACGGACCTGACCGGATGGAAGCTCCAGCTCGTCAACGGCGCGAACAACACCGTCTATCGCACGGAGAACCTCTCGGGGACCGTGGCCGACCAGGCCGACGGCAACGGCACCTGGGTCGTCACCTTCCCGACCGTGAGCGGGGGGATCCTCCAGAACGGCTCGCCCGACGGCGTCGCCCTCGTCAACGCCGGCGGGGGTGTGGTCGAGTTCGTCTCCTACGAGGGGTCGATCACCGCGACCCTCGGGACCCCGGGGGTCAGCACGACCTCGGTCGACACCGGATCGGCCGTCGAGACCAATGCCACCGCTGGCGACCAGTCGATCCAGCGGCAGCCCGACGGGTCGTGGGCCGGGCCGGTCCTCCACACCAAGGGCCTGCCGAACGGCGCGTCGGGCGGCGGCGGGGGAGACCCGGTCGAGGTCGACGAGATCGCGGACGTCCAGGGTTCCGGGGCCGCGACGCCGGTCCTCAACCAGACGGTGACCGTCAGCGGTGTCGTCACCGCGACGTTCCCGACCGGCGGCTTCAACGGCTTCTACCTCCAGACGCCCGGGCCCGACACCACGCCCGGCCGCTCCGACGGCATCTTCGTCTTCGGCGGCTCCTTCGACGAGAGCACGCTGGCTCTCGGCGACTCGGTCGAGGTCACCGGCACGGCAGTCGAGTCCAGCTCGCCCACCGAGACCAACGCGACCACGGTGACGCCGGTCGCCGACCTCGGCGACGTCGTCCCCAACACCGTCATCCCGGGCACCGACTGCGCTCTGCCCGGCACCGGCTGCTTGACCGGCGCGGCGCTCGAGGCCGCCCGGGAGGAGATGGAGGGCGAGGCCTTCCAGCCGACCGGGGACTTCACGGTCACCGACGTCTACGACGGGTCGCCCTACATCCCGGGGGCCGCCAACAACCCGAACTTCGTCGGTGAGGTCGGCCTCGCCGCCAACTCGAGCGTCCCGCTGATCAGCCCGACCGAGATCATCGACGCCCAGGCGACCGCGGCGATCAACGCGCGGAAGGCCTACAACGACGCTCACCGGGTGCTGCTCGACGACGGGTCCAGCACGACGTACTGGAACACCAGCAACAACGCGGCGGGCCAGGACACCCCGTTCCCGTACTTCACGCCGGACCACCAGGTCCGGGTCGGGGCCGCGGTCACGTTCGACCAGCCGGTGGTCCTCGACTACCGCTTCGGCTGGAAGGTGCAACCCGTCCACCAGGTCGTCGAGGAGCCGACCGGTCTGGTGACCTTCGAGCAGGACCGGCCTGCGCTGCCCGAGGACGTCGGCGGTGACGTCAGGCTCGCGACGTTCAACGTGCTCAACTACTTCACGACGCTCGGCGAGGACCTGGCGGGCTGCCAGGCCTACGAGGACCGGGACGGCAACCCGATCGCGATCCGCCCGAGCTGCGACGCCCGCGGCGCGTGGGACGTGGAGAACTTCCTGCGCCAGGAAGCCAAGATCGTCAACGCGATCAACGCCCTCGACGCCGACGTCGTCTCGCTGGAGGAGATCGAGAACAGCCTGCAGGTCGACGGCCACGACCGCGACGAGGCGCTCGCCGCGCTGGTCGACGCGCTCAACGAGGACGCCGGGGCCGGCACCTGGGACTTCGTGGCCTCGCCGGCCTCGGCATCACTGCCCGAGAACCTCGCCGAGCAGGACGTGATCCGGCAGGGCCTCATCTTCAAGCCGGCGACGGTGGAGACCGTCGGCGGCGCCGACATGCTCTTCGACGTCTCGGCGTTCGCGAACGCGCGGGAGCCGTTCGCGGCGGTCTTCAAGCCGCTCGGTGGCGACGCCGACAGCGAGTTCGCCGTCATCGTCAACCACTTCAAGTCGAAGGGCTCCGGCACCGACGACGGCACCGGTCAGGGCGCCTCCAACCCGAGTCGTGTCGCGCAGGCGGAGGCGCTGGCGGTCTATGCCGAGGACTTCGCCGCTGAACGGGGCGTCGAGGCGGTCTTCCTGACCGGCGACTTCAACGCCTACTCCGAGGAGGACCCGATGCAGGTCCTCTACGGCGAGGGCTACGAGAACCTCGCGCCCGAGGGGGAGTGGTCCTACAACTTCGACGGCCAGGTCGGCTCGCTCGACCACGTGCTCGCCAACCCGGCGGCCGCCGCGCAGGTCGCCGGCGTCGACATCTGGGAGATCAACTCCAACGAGACGGTCTTCAACCAGTACACCCGCTACAACTACAACGCGGCGCAGCTCTACTCCGAGGCCCCGTTCAGCGCGTCCGACCACAACCCGGAGATCGTCGGCATCGGCGAGGACGAGCCGGTGGTCGTCGACCCGACCGTGACGGGCAGCGACGTGTCGCTGGCCTACGGCCGCGGGACGACGATGCACGTCGAGGTCGCGGCCGAGGGCGTCACACCCACCGGTTCCGTGGTGCTGTCGGTGGGTGACGTGGTCCTCGGGGGCGGGACCCTCGTGGACGGCGCGGTCGACGCGCCGGTCGCCGGCAAGAAGCTCGCGCCGGGCACCCACGAGGTGACCGTGTCCTACCTGGGCGATGCAGCGGTCCATCCCGGCAGCACCACGGCGACGCTGACGGTGACCCGGGCGACGCCCACGGTGGTCGGGACGCGCACCACCGTCGAGTACGGCCGAGGCACGACGATGGCGGTCCGGGTGGGCGCGGTCAACGTCGTCCCGACCGGTCGCGTGGTGCTCTCCTCGGGCGGCGTGACCCTCGGCACCGGGACCCTGACCGACGGCGTCACCGCCGCGACGATCCTGGCGAAGAAGCTGCCCGTCGGCACGCACACCGTGACCGTGACCTACGCCGGCGACACCTTCGTCAAGCCGGCCACGGTGACGACGACGCTGGTGGTCCAGAAGGCGACGCCGACGGTCACCGGGACCGACAAGACGATCCGGTTCGGGACCGGTACGACGATGGCGGTGAAGGTGAAGGCCTTCAACGTGGTGCCGACCGGCCGCGTGGTCCTCACCGCCGGCGGGGTGACGCTCGGGGCAGCCGACCTGGTGGACGGCGCGGCGACGGTCAACGTCGCCGGCAACCGGCTGCCGGCCAGCGCGACGCCGTACGAGGTGACGATCCGGTATGCCGGTGACGGGTCGGTCCGGACGGCGACGGGGACGGCCACGTTGACGGTCAACCCGTAGCATCCGGGCATGACCGAACCGGCCGCGATCATCCAGGGACTGACCGCGGCCGGCGCGACGGTGGCGACGGCGGAGTCGCTCACCGGCGGTCGGCTCGCGGCCCGGCTGACGGAGACACCGGGAGCCTCCGCCGCCTTCGTGGGCGGGATCGTCAGCTATGCGACGGAGGTCAAGACCGACGTCCTCGGCGTCCCCACCGGCCTGGTGGCCGAGCACGGCGTGGTGTCGGAGGCGTGTGCGCGCGCCATGGCCGAACGGGTCCGGGACCTGCTGGGGACGACCTACGGCCTGAGCACCACCGGGGTCGCCGGTCCCGACACCCAGGAGGGGCACCCGGTGGGCACGGTCTATGTCGGGATCGCGGGTCCGAGCGGCACCGAGGTGAGGCGGCTCGCGCTCGACGGTGACCGGTCCGTTATCCAGATCGCGACCGTCTCCGACGCGTTGTCGGCGCTCGGGGGCATGATGGAGGCCGAGGCGAGGTCGTCGGCCGGTCGCGCACCGGAACATCCGGGGCTCGGGTAGCGTTGGCTCCACGCCGCAGTCGCTCAGGCCGCGGTGGACCTCGCCGATGGACCAGAAGACGAGAGGAGATCGGCATGGCGCTGTTCCGACGAATGCTCGGTGACGTGCTGCGCGAGCGCCGCTCCGAGCTCGGTCTGACCCTCCGTGAGGTCTCCGGTGTCGCTCGGGTCAGCCTCGGCTACATCTCCGAGATCGAGCGCGGCCAGAAGGAAGCCTCCTCCGAGCTGCTCGCCTCGCTGTGCGATGCGCTCGAGGTCCCGCTCTCGCAGGTCCTCCGCGACGTCGCCGACGCGGTTGCGGTCGAAGAGGGCGCCACCGCCCCCACCCCGCTCCGCACGCAGCCGGACCAGGTCGTCGCCTCCGCCGCTGCCTAGCGCTGCTGCAGTGCTGCCCGCTCCAGGCGGGCGATCCGGTCGGCCATCGGCGGGTGGGTCGCGAACAGACGACCCACGTCCTGCGCTCGGAACGGGTTGGCGATCATCAGGTGGCTGGCGTTCTGCAGCTCCGGCGTCGGCGGGAGCGGCGCCCGCTGGGTGCCGTGCTCCAGCTTGCGCAGGGCCGAGGCCAGGGCGAGCGGGTCGCCGGTCAGGCGTGCGCCGTCCTCGTCGGCGTCGTACTCGCGGGTCCGGCTGATCGCCATCTGGATGACCATCGCGGCGAACGGCGCCAGCAGGGCCGTCGCGATCATGGCCAGCGGGTTCGGGCGCTCCTCGTCGCTGCCGCCGAAGATCGAGGTGAAGGCCAGGAACTGGCCGATCGAGCTGATCACGCCGGCGATGGCCGCGGCGACCGACGAGGTGAGGATGTCGCGGTTGTAGACGTGCATGAGCTCGTGGCCCAGCACGCCGCGCAGCTCGCGCTCGTCGAGCAGGCGCAGGATGCCCTCGGTGCAGCACACCGCGGCGTTGGCCGGGTTGCGACCGGTCGCGAAGGCGTTGGGTGCCTGCGTCGGCGACACGTAGAGCCGGGGCATCGGCTGACCGGCCCGCTCGGAGAGCTCGCGGACGATCCGGTGGATCGCCGGAGCCTGCGCCTCGGTGACCGGGTAGGCGCGCATCGCGCGGATCGCCAGCTTGTCTGAGTTCCAGTAGCCGTAGGCGGTGGTGCCGACGCCGATGAGGGCGAACAGCCAGAGGAACAGCGCGTTGCCCGTCGCCGCGGCGATGGCGCCGCCGACGGCGAGCAGGAGGGCGATGATGGCCCCGAACAGTGCGGCGGTCTTCAGTCCGTTGAAGTGGTGGTGCACGCTTCTATCAACGCGGTACCCGCGGACGCCGTTCCCAGTGCGGTGAGGCTCACAGCGAGATCTCAGGCTGGCAGGACGGGCACCAGTACGTCGTGCGCTCGCGACCCCGGCCACCGACCTCCCCGGCCACCACCCGGCTACCGCACCGCTGGCAGGACTGCCGTTGGCGCCGGTAGACCCAGGTGCCGCCCCGCCGGTCACCGGTCGTGGTCGGCCGGCCGTGGTAGACCCCGGCACGGAGGAGCTGGTGGGCACGCTCCAGCAGGCGGGCGGGGTCGCGCACGGCGCGAACCGGCGCCAGCGGGTGGAGGCCCTGGAGGAAGCAGGTCTCGGCGAGGTAGATCGTGCCGATCCCGGCGACGACCGTCTGGTCGAGCAGGGCCTCGCCGAGCGGACGGTCGGGGTCGGCGAGGAGCCGGCGCAACGCCTCGTCCCGGTCGAAGTCGTCGTCCATCAGGTCCGGCCCGAGGTGCCCCACGACGGCCTGCTCGTCGGCGGTCGGCAGCAGCTCGACGATCCCCAGGGCGAAGCCGACCGCTTCGCGCCCCTCGGTCCTCAGCACCACGCGGGCCTCGTGGGCGGGCCGCGGCCAGCGCCGACCCCGGTCGACCACCCGCCACACGCCCTCCATCTTCAGGTGGGTGTGCAGCGTCAGCAGGCTGCCCTCGTGGTCGAGGCGGGTCAGCAGGTGCTTCCCGTGGGTGCCGGTGCCGATCACCCGAGACCCCGACAGGTCGACGGTCGCCAACGACGGCCAGCGGAAGTCGCTGGCGGTGAGCACCTGCCCGGCGAGCCCGCGGTCGAGCCGTCGGGCCGTGAGGAAGACGGCGTCGCCCTCAGGCACGGATCCGGAGCCCGCGCGGGGTGGCGACGAACCCGGCAGCATCGAGCGCGGCGCGCAGGACGCTCGGACCGGCGCCGAGCAGCGGGGCACCGTCGGCCTTCTCGACGGTGAGCCGGCCGAGCGTGCCGCGACGGACCGCGGTCGAGAGGGCCTCGGCCGCCGGACCCAGCAGGTCCGCGTCGTCGCTCCAGGTGAGCAGCGTGCGGCCTCCGCGCTCGACGTAGAGGACCAGGACACCGTCGACGAGGACCACGATCGCGCCCGCCTTGCGGCCGGGCCGATGGCCGCCGCCCTCGCCGTCCCCGTCGGCGTTGTCGCCGGTCGGCCAGGGCAGCGCCGCGCCGTAGGGGTTGGCCGGGTCGGTGGCTGCCAGCGCGAGCGCGACCGGCTTGTCGTGCTCGGCCACGGAGGCGAAGGTACGCAGTCGGTCGACCGAGCCCGACGTACCGAACTGGGCGGCGCCCAGCCCGTCGACGAAGTAGCCGCGTCGGCAGCGGCCGGACTCCTCGAACGCGGCGAGGACCCGGTAGACGGCGGCGAACCCGCCGGGGACGCGCTCGCTGACGACGGCCCCGCGGGTGACGACGCCGTGACGGTCGAGGAGGCGCTCGGCCGTCGCGTGCGCACGCCGGGTCGGGTCGGCGTCGAGGGCGGGCAGCAGAGCCCACCGACCCGCCGTCTCCGGGGGTCCGGAGCGGGCCACCCGTCCGGGGCGCGGGGCCGCCGGGCGGCTGCGGTGGGCCGGCCGACCCGCGCGGGTGAGGGCGCGCAGCGGCGCCAGCGTGTCGTTGGTGACCCGGCCCGACCACACCAGCGCCCAGAGGGCGGCGCTCAGATCGGCGTCACCGACGGTCGCGGGCGCATGCCCGTCGGTGAGCCGTCGCGCCGCGATGGTGTCGCTGAGCTGACGGAAGAACCACGCGCCGCCGGGGGCGAGTGCGTCGAGGACCTGCTGCTGGAGCGGGTCGTCGACGGGGACGGACTGCTCGGGGAGGGTGAGCGGGGCCTGGTCGGCCAGGTGGAGCGAGACCCAACCGTCGCTCCCGGCCAGGGCGCCGTGGCCCGCCCACACGACCTCGCCGGTCGCGGTGAGCTCGTCGAGGTAGGCGGGCTCGTAGTCGCGGACCCGGGCCGCCAGCACGAGTGGCTCGAGGGCCGAGGCGGGGACCGGGGCACCGGCGAGCTGCTCGACCGCGCGGAGGACCCCGTCGATGCCGCGCAGACCGCGCCCGGAGGGGGCGACGTTCTGCCACGCGGCGGCGAACCGGGCGAGCGCGACCGGGTCGACCGGCTCGATCTCGTGGCGCAGCTTGGCCAGCGAGCGGCGGCGCAGCCGGCGGAGGACCTCGGCGTCGCACCACTCGTCGCCCACGCCGGTCGGTCGGAACTCGCCAGCCAGCACCCGGCCTTGGGCCTCGAGCCGCTGCAGCGTGTGGCGGACGACGGCTGCGCCGAGGCCGAGCCGCTCGGCCACCTGGGGGTCCGTGAACGGA
>NZ_JACEFC010000042.1:0-15950 GCF_014180715.1 Nocardioides stalactiti
GGGTCCGACGCCCGCCGCTCCAGGCTGCGCTTCTCCATCATCGGGATGCTGGCGCCGAGGAACATCGCGAGCATCGCGAGCGCCCCGACCATCTGCCACCACCAGTCCTCAGGCGCAGCAGCGATGCCGAAGAGTCCGAGGGAGAACCAGAAGGAGATCTCGCCGAGGTAGTTGGGGTGGCGGGACCAGCCCCACAGGCCGCGGTCCATCGCCTCGCCGGGCTTGCGGTCACGGGCGAACCGGCGCATCTGGCCGTCGGCGACGAGCTCGAGGAGGACGGCGCCGACCCCCACCAGCAGCGCGACCAGGTCGAGCCACCCGGCGTCGCGGCCGGTCAGGGCGACCGCGACATAGACGGGCACCATCCCGAGGAAGACCTGGAAGGTCGGCACCACGTGGATACCGACCAGGTCGACGACCATCTCGAGGCGACCGGCGCGGTCCCGCAGCAGCGGGTAACGCCAGTCCTCGTGGTGCAGGCCGGGGAAGGAGATCACCCAGTTCGCGGTGAGCCGCACCGCCCAGAGCGTGATGACCGTCAGGACCAGCACGGTCCGCAGGTCGTCGCCGGCCCCGTCGCTCGCGATCACCCAGTAGCCGGCGAGGTACGGCGGCAGGATGCTCCAGTAGGCGTCGTAGAAGCTGGAGTTCTTGTGCCACCTGCTGGCCACGAAGATGACCAGGGTCGCGACCAGGTCGGCGATCAGTCCGTCCAACCACAGGTGGTCGGTGTCGGGCCCCCACGCCAACCACGCGGTCGCCGCGCCGAACGCGAGCACGTAGGCCACCCCGACGCGGACCAGCGACTCCGTCTTGCTCACCTTCCGAGCATACTGGAACGTGTTCTAGTTTTGCTCAGTTTCGACGGTCGGACGGCGGAGGGCCCGGTCGACGACGACGGGCAGGTAGCGGATCGCCCAGGCGGCGAACCGGCTGTCACGGCCGGGGACGACGAGGAAGCCACGACGGCGGCGCAGTGCCTTCAGCAGCGCCTCAGCGACCTGCTCGGGGGTCAGGGTGCTGACGCTCTCCTCGGCGGCCAGCACCTCCGGCGGCTTGTGGCGGTTCTCCTCCTCGAAGCCGGGGGTGAGCGTGTTGGGCGGGCAGAGCACGAGCACGCGGACCCCGGCCGGGGCGACCTCGCGGCGCAAGGCCTCGGAGAAGCCGATGACGCCGAACTTGGTCGCGCTGTAGACCGTGTAGCCGAAGACCCCCGCCAGGCCGGCCATCGAGGAGGTCGTCACGATCGTGCCGCCGCCGGCGGCCTCCAGGTGCGGCAGCACCGCGCGGGCGACGTGCACCGTGCCCAGCAGGTTGGTCGCCACCATGCCGGTGACGTCCTCGTCCGGGAGGTCGCCGAGGTAGCCCGGTCGGGCGTAGCCGGCGGTGGTGACGACGAGGTCCGGCGGACCCACGTCGGCCACCAGCGCGTCGATCACCCGCCCGACCTGGCCGGCGTCGGTGATGTCGACCACGCGCGACTCCAGCACCTGGTCGGGCCGGTCCCGCTCGGCCTCGAGCGCCACCAGGGCGGCTGCCAGCTTGGTCTCCGACCGCGACAGCACGACGACGTCGCCACCCGCCGCCGCCAGCCGCCGGGCGACCGCGAGGCCGATGCCCTCCGAGCCACCGACGACGTACGCCCGCTGCCCTCGCTGCACCGCGGCCATCAGGCCCTCACCTCCGCGCCGCGGCCCAGGCGACCAGGTCGCGGGCGGCGCCCTCGGGCGGGTGCGCGCCACCGCGCCAGACCGCGTGCAGGCGGCGGGTCAGGTCGAGCCCGGCGACGTTGATCCGGACCAACCGGCCGGTCGCGAGGTCCTCGCGGATCGCGTGCGCCCCCACTGCCGCCGGCCCCGCTCCCGCGGAGACCGCGGACCGCACCGCCGCGGTGCTCGACAGCTCCAGCGCGGGCGCGGCGACGGGGAGCCCCTCGAGTGCCCGGTCGAGCACGGTGCGGGTGCCCGACCCGGGCTCCCGCACCACGAGGGGCGTGGCGGCCAGGGTCGTCGCGGTGACCCGCCGGGTGGAGCGCTGCGCCCACGGGTGCTGCGGGCCGACCACGACGACGAGCGTGTCGGTCCCGACGAGCCGGTGCTGGAGGTCGTCGGGGGCGTCCGGGCCCTCGACGAAGCCGAGGTCGACGTCGCCGGCCAGGACCATCGCCGCGACCCGTTCGCTGTTGGTCGCGGTCATGGTGACCTCGGTCGGCGTCTGCCCGAGCTGCTGCTGGCGCGACCGGAGGGCGACCAGCCAGCCGGGGAGCAGGTGCTCGGCGATGGTCAGGCTCGCGGCGATCGTCAGGTGGCCGCGCCGGTCTGCGCGGAGCGCCGCGATCCCCGCGTCGAGCTGCTCGGCGGCCTCGATGACCCCCGCCGACCACTGGACCACGAGCTCACCGGTCGGCGTCAGCGCCGACCCGCGCCGGGTGCGGTCGAGCAACGGCGCCCCGACCAGCGACTCCATGGTGCGGACCCGCGACGACGCGGCCTGCTGGGTGATGCCGAGCTCGGCCGCTGCTGCGCTGAGGCTGCCGGTGCGCGACACGACGGTGAGCAGCTCCAGAGCGCGCAGCTCGGGCACGCGGGATCCCAGCACGGGCCCAGGCTACCCAAGGTCGCCCCAAGGTTGCCTTGTGACCCCACAACCACAACCTCGTTCTGTGGCGGGCCGTTCGTGTCCAGACTTGAGGACATGAGCAACTCCCCCCTGCGTGTCGCGATCATCGGCGGCGGCCCGGCCGGCATCTACGCCGCCGACATCCTCACCAAGGCCGCTGCTGAGAACGGGTCGGCCGTCTCGGTCGACATCCTCGAGCGGCTGCCCGCGCCCTTCGGGCTGGTCCGGTACGGCGTCGCCCCCGACCACCCGCGCATCAAGGAGATCGTCAAGGCGCTCCAGCGGGTGCTGGCCAAGCCGGAGGTGCGCTTCCTCGGCAACGTCGAGTACGGCGTCGACGTCAAGCTCGAGGACCTGCGCGACTTCTACGACGCGGTCGTCGTCTCGACCGGCGCCATGGCCGACCGCGACCTCGGCATCCCGGGTGAGGACCTGTCGCACGGCGCCGCCGACTTCGTCTCCTGGTACGACGCCCACCCGGACGTCCCGCAGACCTGGCCGCTCGCGGCCGAGAAGGTCGCGGTCATCGGCGTCGGCAACGTCGCGCTCGACGTCGCCCGGGTCCTCGCCAAGACCGGCGACGAGATGCTCACCACCGACATCCCGGCCCACGTCTACGAGGGCCTCCGGGCCAAGACGACGACCGACGTGCACGTCTTCGCGCGCCGCGGTCCGGCCTACGCGAAGTTCTCGCCGCTCGAGCTCCGCGAGCTCAACCACTCGCCCAACGTCGAGGTGATCGTGCACCCGGAGGGCTTCGACGTCGACGACCACGGCATGGAGCACATCGCCCAGCACAAGGCCCAGAAGATGGTGCTCGACACCCTCGCCAACTGGGTGGGCCGCGAGCCGGTCGGCAAGCCGCACCGCATCCACCTGCACTTCGGGGAGGCCCCGGTCGAGATCCTCGGCGGCCCGGACGGCGTCGCCACCCTGCGCACCGAGCGCACCGAGTCGCGGGGCGACGGCTCCGTCGCGGGCACCGGCCAGGTGACCAACTGGGACGTCCAGGCGGTCTATCGCGCGGTCGGCTACCGCAGCAGCGCGCTGCCGGGCCTGCCGTTCGACGACCGTGCAGCCGTCATCCCCAACGAGGAGGGCCGGGTGCTCGACCTCGATGGCGAGCCGATCCCCGGCACCTATGTCACCGGCTGGATCAAGCGCGGCCCGGTGGGCCTCATCGGCCACACCAAGAGCGACGCGGCCCAGACGGTCGGCCACCTGCTCGCTGACCACGCCGTCACCGGCCCCACCGCTCCCCTGCGCGAGCCGTCCGACGTCGACGCCTATCTCGCCGGCCGTGACGTCGCGGTCGCCACGTTCGAGAGCTGGGAGCGCCTCGACCTGCACGAGGTCGCGCTCGGCGAGGCCGAGGGCCGGACCCGGGTCAAGGTCGCCACCCGCGAGGAGATGCTCCGCGCCGGCCGGCCCTGACAGGCCGAGACACCAGGGTCAGATCGGGTCGATCGACTCGACCCGCCAGGCCCCGTCCTCCTGGGTGAGCCCGACGAGCACGCGGTTCTGGGAGACCCGGACGGGAGCGTCCTCGTCCTCGAGCGTGGTGCTCGAGACGAGGGCCTGGTCGACGTAGACGAGCGCCAGGACGTGGCCGTCGTCCGTGCTGACCAGCCCGGCAGCCCGGACCGTCGCCGTCGTGACGGCCTTCTGCTTGCGGGCGAGCTCGGCTGCCGACGCCTGGAACGTACGGCGGAACTCCTCCGCGAAGTCCTCGGTCATCACGGCGGTGGCCGCGTCGAGGCCCTTGGCGAGGCGGCGGTAGTCGTAGCCGAGGGCGAGCGGCATCGCGGTGGCAGCCGCCTCGACGGCCGCGTCGAGGTCGTCGGGGAGCGAACCCGGCACATAGACCTCGCCCTGGTCGGCGCGCACCGGCGCCTTGCCGGCAGGCGCGGGCGGGTCGTTGTCGACCCGGAGGTAGGTCACGCCGAGCGCCAGTAGGGCGACGCCGAGGACGAGGGCGAGGGTGCGCTGGAGCGTCGAGATCTCAGCCATCAGCCCACCTGCTCGAACCGGGACACGCGCCAGGTGTCGTCGTCGGACCGGGTCAGCACCAGGCGGGTGCGGTAGCGGGTGTCCTCACCCGCGGTGCCGTCGGCCTCGGTGCGGACGTCCACCGACACGAGCACCCATGCCTCGTCCTCGCCCAGGTACTCCACCGCCGTGCCGTTGTCGGTCACGCCGGCGGTCAGCACCAGCTTCTTCGACTCCACGGCCTTGCGGAGGTCGGCGGACTGCTTCTCGTACTGCTGCTCGAACTCCCCGGTCGCCGAGGCCAGGACCCGCTCCATGTCCTCCTCGATGGTGCGGTGGTCGAGCGTGAAGAAGTCGCGCGCCGTCGTCACCGCCACCTCGGTCGGTGCGTCCGCGACGGTCGGCGCGTCCTCGGTGCGGGCGCGGTCCCAGGTGAGGTAGCCGAGCACCCCGACCGCGACCAGCAGCACCGCCACGACCGCCCAGCCGAGCAGGTCCTCGCGCCGCCACAGCGGCCGACCCGGCTCCAGCCCCGTCTCCGGCACCGGCTCCGTCAGGTCGTCGTTCGTCTCGTCGCTCACGGCTTCTCCAAGAGGTGGCCGAGCAGCCACCCCAGTCCCTCGTCACCGCTCGGCGGAGCCTCGCCGCGGCTCCCCTCGAGACGCACCGCGGCGTTGCCGTCGGTCACCAGCCCGGTCGCCGGGTCGTAGACCACCATCGTGGTGTCCGGCTGCGGCGACGGCCCCGCTCCGGGGCGCCGGAACGCCGGGGTGGTGACGTTCTGCGCGCCCCGCACGTTCGGGGTGACCGGGTCGGTCGGCAGGGCCGCGCAGTGGGCGCGCAGGTTCGGCTCGGAGTTGCGGGGCTGCGCCGGCCCGGCGCCGTCCACCGGACGACCGAGCGGGTCGTAGCGCCGGGTCCCCTCGTAGCCCTTCGTGCAGGACACGTACCGCTGGGCCCCGAGCTTGTCGAGCTGCTGGGAAAGGTGGAGCGTGTAGATGGGTTCACCGCTGTCGTCGTAGTGGCAGGTGCTGGCCACGGCCTCGCCGGTCCGTGGGTCGTAGTCGTCGCAGAAGCGGGCGCTGTTGACCTGGTTCTCCAGGATCCAGGGGAACACGGTCAGCGTCTTGCGCAGGCCCGGGAGCCGGTCCTGGGCGATCTCGGTGACCGTGATCAGGTTGCCGAGGAGCACGGGCAGGATCGGCTGGTTGTCGGCCAGCAGGTTGGTGACGCTGGTGGAGGACCGCAGACCGGTGTCGTAGAGGCTCACCAGGGTCGGGTCGAGGGCCCGGATCGTCGACAGCAGGCCGGCGAGCTCGGCCGTCCACTGTCGGGTCTCGGGCGCGAGGTCGACCTGGGTGGTGAGGACCTTGCGAGCGTCGCGGATCAGGGCCGTGACGTCCTCGATGTTGGCCAGCGCGTCCTCGGCGAGCTGCCGTCCGCCCTCGACCAGCCGGCCGAGGCTCGGACCGATCCCGGCGAGCGCGACCTCGCTCTCCCGCAGCAGCGTCTCGAGGTCGTCCAGTGGGATCGACCGCGCGAGGCCGTCGAGGTTGCCGAGCAGTCGCTCGAGAGGGATCGGCGAGGTGGTGTCCTCCAGCGCGATGACGTCGCCGTCCTCGAGGACCTCACCGCCACTCGTCAACGGAGTGAGAGCGACGTAGCCCTCGCCGATCGCCGACTTCGCGGCGACGGCGCCGCGCACCTCGCGCGAGATCTCCACGCCGTCGTCGATGAGGAGGACGACCGTGGTCGCCTGGCCGGGGCCGGGCCGGAGCTCGTCGACCCGGCCGACGCGGGTGCCGAGCAGCTCGACGTCGGCGCGGGGGTAGAGCCCGCCGGGGTCGGCGACGACCATCTTGACCTCGTACGGCGGGTTGATGATCGACCCGACGCCGAGATAGCGGGTGGCGCCGTACCAGACCACCAGCAGGGTCACGACCGCGAACACGACCAGCTGGATCTTCACCCTGCGCGCGATCACGGCGTGCCTCCGAGGGTCAGCAGGGAGGCGAGGTCGACCGCCGGCTCGGAGACCGTCGTGCCGGTGACCCGCTGCCGTCCGCCCGGCAGGTTGAGCAGCGCCTGCGGAGCCTGGAGGTCGGGGAGCAGGTCGAGCAGCTCGTCGATCGGGAGCTCCGGCAGGTCGGGCAGGCCCGGTAGCCCCGGGTCGGTGCCCGCGGGCTCGTCGGTCGGCAGGTCGGGGACGTCCGCACCGACCGGGCTGCGCCCGAGCAGGTGGTTGAGGGAGTCGATGTCGAGGACGATCGTCGCGAACATGCCGGCGTAGTCACCCTTGGTGACGTACTTCGTGTAGCTCGGGAACGGGAACGTGATGATCCCCTCCAGCGCCCGCGCGAGCAGGTGCTTCGAGTCGGCGAGGTCGTTGAGGATCGGAGCGAGCAGCTCGAGGTCGGCCACCGTGGCGGCCTTCGTGTCACGGATCAGCGGCACGGCGACGTCGGAGAGGTCGCCGAGCGCGGTCAGCGTCCGCACCAGGCGGGGCCGCTGCCGGTCCAGCGCCGCCAGCCCCTCGGGCACCGCCTCGAGCGCCGCCTCGATGGCGCCGCGCTGGGCGTTGAGCGACGTGGCCAGCCGGTCCACCGAGTCGAGCGCAGCGACGATGCCGTCGCGGTTGTCGGCGAGCAGCCCGATCAACCGCCCGAGCTCCTTGGTCGTCCCGCCGAGGTCGGACTGGCTGAGGGCGGCCGTCAGCTCGCGGCTGATCGTGTCGACCTTCTCCAGCCCGCTCCCGTTCAGCACCTGCGAGAGCGCCCCCAGAACGATCTCGACGTTCGGTACGACGTGGGTCCTCGCCTCGTCGATGGTCGACCCCGGCTCCAGCTCGCCCTCGGGGCCCTCCCCGGCCGGCGGGTCGAGCGCGACGAAGCGCTCGCCGAGGAGGCTGGTCTCGCGGAGCGTCGCGACGGCGTTGCCGGCGAGGGTGACGTCCTCGTCGATGCGGCACACGACGGTCGCCTTGAGGTCGTCGCGCAGCTCGATCGACTCGACGGAACCCACGACGACGTCGTTGGCGCGGCAGGTCTCCTGCGGCACCAGGTTGGTGACGTCGTCGAACACCATCGTCACCCGGTAGCCGTCCTTGCCCTCACCACCCGGCAGGGGCAGGGACGACGCGCCGCGGTACTCGCAGCCGGTCGCGACGACGCACGTCAGCGTCGCTGCCACGACGGCCAGGGTCAGGGTGCGGTTCATCGGCCGGCTCATGGCTGGGCCTCCCGTTCAGCGACCTCGCGCGGGCTCGGGTCGAGCGGGACCTCGGTGTCGTAGGCCTCCTGGAGCAGTGCCCCCAGGTCACCGCCCAGGCCGGCAAGCGCCGTGCAGAACGGCGCCAGCTGCGTGCCGGCCTCCGGCGGCAGCGCCGAGCAGAACGCGCCGAAGGCGTAGGAGAGCTGGGTGTTGAGGTCCTCGAACAGCGCGGCGTGCAGGTTCTGCGACCCGGTGCGGCCGTCGACGGTGGTGTTGCCCCGGTTGGTCGGGTCCCAGTTGCGCGGCACGTAGGTGTTGAGCAGGTTGACCAGGCCCACCGGCGCGAGGTCGGAGATCTCCTCCAGCTCGCGGGTGTGGCGTCGGAGAGCCCGGCTGACGCTGGTCAGGTCGGCCAGGCTGTCGCGCAGGGTCGCCCGGTTGTCCTTGGCGAACGTGGCGACCCGGCCCAGGGCTCGGTCCAGGGTGGTGACCGCTGCGGTGATGTCGCTGCCCTGGCCGTTGAGCTCGGTCGCGACCGCGACCAGGCTGACGACCAGGCTCCGCAGCACGCCGTCGGATTCCGACAGGCGGCGCGTCAGCCGGTTGAGGTTCGACGTGGTCCCTTGGAAGTCGCCGCTGCTTCCGGCGAGGACCCCGATCGCGTCGGCGAGCTCGCGCACCGTGGCGTTGAGCAGCCGGCCGCGGCCGCGCAGGTTGTCGGCCCCCGCGCTGATGAAGCGCGAGAGCGCTCCGTCGTCGTTGACGCCGTCAGGACCCAACGAGCCGGCGACCTTGTCCAGCGCCCGGTAGGTGTCGTCGAGCTCCAGCGGTACGCCGGAGCGCTCGATCCCGAGCTCGGCGCCGTCGGCGAGGACGTCCCCTCCGGTGTAGGCCGGGGCGAGCTGGATGAAGCGGTCGCCGACGACCGACGGCGGCACGATCACCGCGTGCACGTCGGCGGGCAGCCGGACGTCGGGGTCGTAGGAGATGGAGACCCGGACCTCGGTCCCCTCGACCTCGATCGCGTCGACCGTGCCGACCGGCACACCGAGCACCTTGACCTTGGCGCCCTCGTAGAGGTTCGTCGTACGGGGGAACATCACGGTGAGCGTGTGCTGGTCCTCGCTGAGCGCCGGGCGCAGGGTGGCCAGGCCGACCAGCACCAGGACGGCGGCGACGCTGACGATGATCATCTTCCTCACGGCTGCACCCCCTCCTCGGAGAGACGGGAGGTCATCGCCGGCCCGAGCGGCAGGCACGGCGAGTCGCTGCCGTTGACCGAGCCGTTGAGCGCGCTCAGGATCGGGTCGAGGAGCCCGTAGACGGGGTCGGTCGTGTCACCGGTGCTGCACAGGGCGAAGCCGCGCGGGAACTTCAGGGTCGCGTCGAACCACCGTCCGCTGCCGCCCACGTTGGTGAACTCACGGGCGTACGGCGCCGCGTAGGTGAGCGTCTGCTCGATCTCACGTTCGTGGCGGCGCAGGACGCTGGTGACGCTGCGCAGGTCGCGCAGAGCCGGCCCCAGGGCGGCCTCGTTGTCGTCCACCAGCCCGGCGACCTGCTCGGCCAGGCCGCGGGTGTCGCGGATGATCGCGCGGATCAGCTCGCGGCGGTCGTCGAGCACCGTCAGCACCTCGTCGGAGGCCGTCAGCAGCTGGGCGAGCTCCTCGTCGCGCTCGGCGATGACGCCGGTGACCCGCTCGGTCCGGTCGAACAGCTCGGTGATCGCCGCGTCGCGACGGGTGACGGTCCGGGAGAGCCGGGTGAGCCCGTCGAGGGCGCCGTCCATCTCGGGTGCGGTCCGGCGCAGGGTCTCGCTCAGGGAGTCGAGCGCGTCCGCGACCTGGTCGGTGTCGATCCGCTTGGTCGTCCCGGCCAACCGGTTGAACGCCGGGACGATGTTGATCGGGGTGCGGGTGCGGTCGAGCGGGATCGTCGACCGCTCGGGCATCGGGTCCTCCCCGGCCGGCGTCACGCTGAGGTAGTGCTGACCGAGGAGGGTCTTCACCTCGATGCCGGCCTCGGTGCGCTGACCGAGCTCCACCCCGGAGACCGTGAACTCGACCACGACCTTGTCGCCGTCGAGCAGCAGGTCGGTGACCTTCCCGACCTTGACCCCGGCCACGCGGACCTCCTCGCCGACGACGAGACCGGAGGCGTCGGTGAACTCGGCGCGGTAGGTCGTGCTGTCGTCGACGAACGGGAGCCGGTTCCAGCTGGCGACGAGCGCCAGCGTCGCGGCGATGCCGACCAGCCCGACGATCGCGATGACCACGGGGTTGCGCTCGGTGAAGGCCACCCGGCCCGCGCGGCGGCTCATCCCTGTCCTCCCGACCGGTTCGGGGGCACGGCGTCGGCGCCCGCACAGACCGAGTCGGCCTCGTTGGCCGAGATCGCGGGAGTCCCGAGGTAGAGGTCCTCCCCGAGCAGCCGGACCCGGAGCTCGGCGCCGCAGACGTAGAAGTTGAACCACGACCCGTAGGACCCGGTCCGTGCCATCAGCCGCAGCTTGCGTGGCATCTCGCGCAGCGACGCGGCGAGGACGCCGCGATCGACGTGCAGGACCCGGGCCACGCGCTGCAGACCGCGGACCGTGTCCTTCAGCGGCGGTCGGACGTCGCGAAGGAGACCCTCCGTGCCGACCAGGAGCTCCTCGAGCCGCGAGAGCTGGACGACGATCGTGTTCCGGTCGGAGGACAGCCCGGCCATCAGGTCGCGGAACTCCACGATGAGGGCCGTGAGCTCGGTGTCGCGGACGTCGAGACTGGTGAGCACGTCGTTGAGGTTGGTGACCACGCTGCCGATGACGGCGTCCTTGTCGGCGAGGGTCGAGGTGAGGGTCGCGGTGTCCTCGAGCAGTGCCGAGATGCTCGCCGCCTCACCCTGGAACGCGCGCACGATCTGGAAGGACAGCTCGTTGGTCTGCTTCGGGTCCAGCGCCCGCAGCAGCGGCTGGAACCCGTTGAAGAGCTCGGTGAGGTTGAGCGCCGGCGTGGTCTGGTCGACCCCGAAGGTCTCGCCCTCGGGCATCTCCTCCCCGTCCCCGGCGGTCTCCTCGATCGCCAGGTAGCGCTGCCCGACGATGTTCTCGTAGCGCAGCTCCAGCTGGGCGTTGCGCAGGACCGGTACGTCGTCGCGCACCTCGAACTCGAGGATCGCCTGCTGCCGGCCGTCGTCGGCCTCGACGAGCTCGACCCCCTTGACCTTGCCGACCGCGATCCCCGACACCCGCACCCGGTCGCCCTTCAGCACGCCGGTCGCGTCGGTGAACCGCGCGTAGTAGGTCCGGTTGTCGGTGAAGGTGATGTTGCCGATCAACGTGGCCAGCAGCCCGATGAGGACCACCGTCACCGCGGCGAAGACGGCCATCTTCCAGGCCGAGGACGGGATCGGGCTGCGCTTCTTGGGCAGCCGGGTCGGCGGGACGGAGGTAGTCACCGGACCGTCACCTCGCCCTCGGTGAGGGGCAGCACGAGCAGGGCGGCGTAGCCCGGTACGTCGGCGAGGTCGACGTCGAGCGCCTCCGCGGCGATCGCCCGCGCCATCACCTCGCGTGCCGGCGGAGCCGCCCGCACCTCGTCGGCGCGGGCGTCCCCGGACGCCCGCTCGCCCAGGTCGAACGTCTGCCCGTAGGGCTGCTGGGAGTAGGGCTGCGGCGTCTCGCCGAGCGCGGTCACCCGCTTCGGCAGGAGCGGGCAGTGCGGCGCCCAGCCCGGCACCTCCGGCGGCAGGTTGCCGACGAAGGCCTCGTTGCCGGGATCGGTGGGCAGGTCGTTCGGGTAGTCGTAGCCGGCCTGGTCGACGATCATGTCGACCGACAGGGCGATGTAGGGGCCGCGAACACCCGAGGCCAGGTTGGCGAGCTTGTTGCCCGCGTCGAGCGCGCGCAGGATGCACGGCACGGTGCCCGAGTAGCGCTCGAGGACCTCGAGGACCGGACGCGCCCGCCCGCTCAGCTCGACCAGGTCGTCGCGGTTGCGGCGCAGGACGTGCTCGGCCTGGGCCGCGGTGCCCGCGGCCGCGTCGAGGACGGCCGCGAAGTCGTCCTCGTGAGCCACCAGGTTCTCCCGGGAGATCGCCGCGCTGTCGTCGAGGATCGAGAGGAAGTCGGGCGCCGCGTCGGCATAGACCGACGCCGTGGTCGCCAGCAGCCGCACGTCGGCGACCAGGTCGTCGTACGACGGCGACAGCCGGGCCAGCAGGGTCTCGGTGCTGCGCAGGGTGCGGGCGATGCTCTCCCCGCGCCCGTCGAGCGCGTCGGCGAGCGAGCCGAGCACGGCCGAGACGCGGGCCGGGTCGAGGGTCTGCAGGGCGGGGACCAGCCGGTCGAAGATCTCCCCGAGCTCCACCGCGGTGCGGGTCTGCTCGATGGTGTCGCCGTCCTCCAGCACGGGCGTGTCACCCGTGGCCGGCCCGGTGGTCGAGCGGAGGTCGACGTACTTGTCGCCGAAGAGGGTCTTGGGCACGACGACGGCGTCGACGTCGGCGGGGATCTGCTCCATCAGGTCGGGGTCGATCCCGAGGACGACCCTGGCGGTGGTGCCGTCGGTCGTCACCTCCCGGACCTCCCCGACGATGAGCCCCTGGAACTCCACGTCGGACTGGACGCGCAGGCCGAGTCCGACCTGCTGGGTCTCGAGCGAGACCTCCGCGCGGTCCTGCCACGGCAGGTCCTTGTTGTAGGCGGCGATGCAGGCCAGCACCAGCGCCGCGACCACTACGAGGTAGCCGAGGCCGAGCAGCGGCCGGGAGGACGGGCGTGCGCTCATCCGGCGATCCGTACCGTCGTCGTCGAGCCCCACAACGCCAGGCTGAGGAAGAAGTCGGAGACCACGATGAGCACGGTGGCCATCCGCACGGCCCGGCCGACGGCCACGCCCACGCCCGCCGGCCCGCCGGTGGCGTTGAAGCCGTAGTAGCAGCAGACCAGGGTCAGCAGGATCGAGAAGATGAGGACCTTGCCGAACGAGTAGAGGATGTCGATCGGCGGCAGGAACAGCGTGAAGTAGTGGTCGTAGGTGCCACCGGTCAGTCCGTAGTAGTGGATGGACACGGCCTGGGTGGCGGCGTAGGTGCCGATCAGACCGACCAGGTAGAGCGGGATGATGGCGATGAACGACGCCGCGATGCGGGTGCTCACCAGGTAGGGGATCGACGGGATCGCCATCACCTCGACGGCGTCGATCTCCTCGCTGATCCGCATCGCGCCGAGCTGGGCGGTGAACCCGGCTCCGACGGTCGCCACGAGCGCGTTCGCCGCGATCAGCGGGGCGACCTCGCGGGTGTTGAAGTAGGCCGAGAGGAACCCGACGTACGGCTCGATGCCGACCTGCTTCAGCCCCTGGTAGCCGACCAGGCCGACGACGCTCCCGACCGCGACCACCTCGAAGACGATGATGCCGAGGGTGCCGGCGACGAGTACGAGCGCACCGCGCCCGAGGCTGACTTCGGCCAGCAGCCGCAGCACCTCGCGGCGGTAGTGGACGACCGCGACCGGCAGGCCACGGAGGCTCTTGCCGTAGAACGCGACCTGGTCGCCGAGCTCGCCGAGCCCGGCAAGGGTCGCGCGCCAGGCACGCCGCGGCGCGCCGCGGAGGTCGGAGTCGGTCAGCTCTGCCATGTCAGAGGCCCTTCGGCGGCACGAGCTGGAAGTAGACGGCGGTGATGATCGTGTTGGCGATGAAGAGGAGCACGAAGGACACGACGACCGACTGGTTCACGCCGTCGCCGACGCCCTGCGGTCCACCCTTGGCGTTGACCCCCTGGTACGCCGCGACGATGCCGGCGATGAGGCCGAAGATGAACGCCTTGATCTCACCGATCCAGAGGTCCGGGAGCTGCGCCAACGCGGTGAAGGCGTTGACGTAGGCACCCGGTGAGCCACCCTGGACGAGCACGTTGAAGCCGTAGGCGCCGCCGGTGCCGACGGCGGTCGCGACGCCGTTGAGCAGGACCGCGACGATCGCCATCGCCAGCACCCGCGGGACGACGAGCCGCTGGATCGGGGAGATGCCGAGCACGGCGAGGGCGTCGAGCTCCTCGCGGATCTTGCGGGACCCGAGGTCCGCCGCGACGGCCGTCCCGGCCGCGCCGGCGACGATCACCACCGTCGCGACCGGCGCGGCCTGCTGGACGATGCCCGTGACGGCGGCAGCGCCGGTGAACGAGGTCGCGCCGAGCTGGTTGAACAGGGAGCCGATCTGGAGGGAGAGGACCGCCCCGAACGGGATGGTGATCGCCATCGCCGGAAGGAGGGAGACCCTCGTGACGAACCACATCTGGTCGCTCAGCTCACGCCACTGGAACGGGCGGACGAACATCCCGCGCATCACCTCGAGCGCGAACGCGAAGAGCTGGCCGACCGGCACCAGGGGGCGCGAGAGCCGTGCGGTGACCGGCTGGCTCACAGAAGCCTCCTGGGGACGCGGCGGTGGTCGGCCCGAGTCGCTGACATGGGAGTCAACCGCCGACCGCCTCGGACGTTACGGCCACGTGACGAGAAATTGGCAGACTGCCAATAATGGGCTCGTCAGACCCCACCGGGCGAACCTCGACCGGCACCCCGTTGACCGCGGCGGTGCCGGTGGGGACGTCGACGAGCCGGTCGTCGGTCAGCAGGTTGGCGTTGACGCCGGCTCGTCGGGCCGCCACCCCGAGCCGCGCGCCCGCCACCGTGTGGCCCCAGCCGTGCGGCAGGCTCACGACGCCCGGCGGCACCTCGTCGGTCACCTCGACCTCGGCCACCACCCTCCCGGCCCGGGTGACCAGCTCGGCGAGCCCGCCGTCGGCGAGCCCGAGGCGCCGGGCGTCGTCCGGGTGCACCTGCACCGTGCAGTCGTTGCCGGACCGGTTGAGGGTTGCGACGTTGTGCATCCACGAGTTGTTGGACCTGAGGTGGCGACGCCCCAGGAGGACCAGCCGCTCGGAGCCCTCCGCCGGCGCGTCCAGCACCGCCTCCAGGCGCGGGAGGTCGTCGACCACCGCGGCCGGCGCGAGCTCGACCCGACCGCTCGCGGTGGCGAGCACGTCGGGCAGTCGCGGCTGCAGCGGGCCGAGATCGATCCCGTGCGGCTGGGCCCGCAGGTCCGCGAGCGTCAGCCGGTAGGGACCCGACCGCAGCAGCACGTCGAGCAGCCGCTCGGGCCCGACCAGGTCGTCGTCCGGCACCAGGCCCGCGCGGCCGGCGAGCGCCTCGGCGAGCCCCTGGTCGAGGGCGGCGACGTCGGGCGCGGGGCCGAGACCACCGGCGATCGCGCCGAGTCGCAGCATCGTCTCCCACTCCCCCGGCACCCGCTCTGCGGGCGCGGGCTCGAGGACGGCCGGTGAGTAGTTGGCGACGTTGCGGACGGCGTACTGGAAGAGCAGCAGGTCGTAGTGCGACCGCTCGAGGACGGACGGCCCCGGCAGGATCACGTCGGCGTGCCGGGTGGTCTCGTTGAGGTAGACGTCGACGCTCACCATGAGGTCGAGGGACTCCAGCGCCCGGGCGAACCGCGCCGAGTTCGGCGAGCTCAGGCACGGGTTGCCGCTGAAGGTGAGCAGGGCCCGGACCTGACCCGGACCCGGCGTGAGGATCTCCTCGGGGAGGGCGACGACCGGGAGCTCGCCCATGATCTCCGGGTGGCCGGACACGCGGCTGTGCCACCGGCCGTGGCGGAACGGACGACGATGGCCGGGCCGGCTGTTGGGCTGTCCTGCCGCGGCCCGCGGGAACATCAGCCCCCCGGGGCGGTCCAGGTTGCCGGTCAGGACGGCGAGGACGTCGATCAGCCAGCTGGTGAGCGTCCCGAACTGCTGCGCGGTGGTGCCGAGCCGGCCATAGACGGCCGCCCGGTCCGCGGCGGCCAGCTCGCGCGCCAGCCGGCGGGTCGTGGCGGCGTCGATGCCGGTTCGGGGAGCGACCCGCTCCGGCGTGAACGGCGCCACCAGCGGCCCGAGGGACTCGAGCCCGGCGACGTGCCCCGCAGCCGCGCCGAGGTCCACCAGGTCCTCGTCGAGGATCACCTGGACCATCGCCGCGAGCAGCAGCGCGTCGGTACCCGGGACGATCCGGAGGTGCTCGTCGGCGAGCCCGGCGGTCCGGGTACGACGGGGGTCGATGACGACCAGGCGGGCGCGCCCCCTGGTCCCGC
>NZ_JACEFC010000042.1:16003-33206 GCF_014180715.1 Nocardioides stalactiti
GCGCGGAGCCGGCGCGGCATGTCGGGCGCGGTGACCAGGCTGCCGTTGGACACCAGTGGGTCGGCGCCGATCACGACCAGGTGGTCGGTGCGGTCGAGGTCGGGCACCGGGACCGTCGCCGGGTCGCCGTACAGGTAGCCGGCCGCGAACACCTTGGGGAGCTGGTCGACGGAGCCGGCGCTGTAGACGTTGGGCGTCCCGAGCGCCTGGATCAGGGGACGCAGGTAGAGCGAGGCGGCCAGCTGGTGGGCGGTCGGGTTCCCGAAGTACGCCGCGACCGACTCCCGGCCGTGCTCCTCCATGATCGGCGGCAGCCGTCGCGCGACCTCGTCGAACGCCTCGTCCCAGGACACCTCGACGTGCTCACCGCCGCGCTTGACCATCGGCTTCCGGAGCCGGTCGGGGTCGTCGTGGAGGTGGCCGATGCTCGCGCCCTTGGGGCACAGGAAGCCCTGGCTGAGGACGTCGTCGCGATCGCCCCGGACGCGGATCCGGCCGTCCGCGACGGTGACCTCCACGCCACAGCTCGCCTCGCAGAGCGGACAGGTGGTGATGGCAGACGGCATGGCGGCGCTCCTCGTCGACGGCGACCGGAGCAGCCTAGAAGCGTAT
Organism: Nocardioides stalactiti; assembly: GCF_014180715.1. Classification (GTDB taxonomy): domain Bacteria; phylum Actinomycetota; class Actinomycetes; order Propionibacteriales; family Nocardioidaceae; genus Nocardioides; species Nocardioides stalactiti. The sequence continues at coordinate 16,616 of NZ_JACEFC010000042.1, forward strand.
TGGCAGTTTGCCAATAGTCCTCGTCGGACTGGGTCCCGTGTGCAAGCATGAGGCGTGCCCCAGACCGCCGCTCCCGCCCGCCGGCGCCAACGGCTGCCCGCCGACGAGCGCCGCGAGCTGATCGTCGCGAGCGCCGCGCGGCTGTTCGCGCTCCGGCCCTACGCCGAGGTCTCCACGGTCGACATCGCCCGTGAGGCCGGGGTGGCCCGCGGTCTCCTCAACCACTACTTCAGCGACAAGCGCGGGCTCTACCTCGAGGTCGTCCGGCAGATCGTCATGCTCCCCGAGCTCGAGGAGACGCCGGCGCTCGCCGAGGGCACGGCCCAGGAGAAGGTCGACGCGGCGATCACCTGGTTCATGGACTCCGCCGAGCGGCACGTGGCGTCGTACGCGACCGTGCTCGGAGGTGGCGTCGGCGCCGACCCCGAGGTCGCGGCGATCGTCGACGCCGCCGACGACCTGGCCGCCCGGCGCGTCCTCCAGCTGGTCGGCATCGACGAGGAGGACGGTCACGCCCAGGCGACGGTGCGCTGTTATGGCGGCATGGCGAAGGCCGCGATCCAGGAATGGAGCCGCAAGGAGACGCTCACCCGCGAGCAGGCACACCGCCTGCTGAGCGACGTCCTGCTGTTCCTGACCGGACAGGTACTAGATTCATCCGGTGCCTGACCCGGAGTACCCGCTGGACCGCGTCGACCCCGACGAGCTCGCGACGACCCTGAAGGTGCTGGGATCGCTGCACAAGCTCGACCCCGAGCACCCGGACGTCCGCACGGTCAAGCACGCCACCGGGCACATGTGGAAGCTCATCAAGAAGACCCGGCGGGCGGCGATCCGCGCCGAACGGGCCGCCCACGACCAGGCGATCATCGAGAGCACCGCGACCGGCTCGGCGATGCGGATCGACGACGAGACGGCGGGGATCCCGCTCGTGTCGACCGCGACCGGCGCGACCGCCGGGGAGCTCCTCACCGCGCGCGGCTGCTACATCTGCAAGCAGGACTTCACCGTGGTCGACGCGTTCTACCACGGCCTCTGCCCCGACTGCGCGGCCTTCTCCCACACCAAGCGCGACCAGCGCACCGACCTCACGGGCAAGCGGGCGCTGCTCACCGGCGGCCGGGCGAAGATCGGGATGTACATCGCGCTGCGCCTGCTGCGCGACGGCGCGCACACCACCATCACCACCCGCTTCCCCAAGGACGCGGTCCGCCGGTTCGCCGCGATGGACGACTCCGCCGACTGGCTGCACCGGCTCAAGATCGTCGGGATCGACCTGCGCGACCCCACCCAGGTCGTCGCCCTCACCGACGACGTCACCGCCGACGGCCCGCTCGACATCCTCATCAACAACGCCTGCCAGACCGTACGACGCTCCCCCGGCGCCTACTCCCAGCTCGTCGAGATGGAGGCGGCGCCGCTGCCCGACGTGCCGGTGCTGCCGGAGATGGTCACGTTCGACCGGATCTCCGAGGCCCACCCGGCCGCGATCACCGGCGCCCTCCAGGCCCACGCGGTCGCCCACCACGAGGGCGAGTCCGAGGAGCACGCGGTCGCCGCCCACAACGCGGCGTCGCTGACGGCGCTCGCACTCAAGGCCGGCCACGCGTCGCTCGAAGCCCACCTCGACGGCACCGCCGTCGACGCCGGCGGCCTGCTCCCCGACCTCCAGACCAACAACTCCTGGACCCAGGTGGTCGACGAGGTCGACCCGCTCGAGCTGCTCGAGGTGCAGTTCTGCAACGCCATCGCCCCGTTCCTGCTGGTCTCCCGGCTGCGGCCGGCGATGCGGGCGGCCGTCAACGCGGGTGCCCGGCGCGCCTACGTCGTCAACGTCAGTGCGATGGAGGGCCAGTTCGGCGGCCGCCGCTACAAGGGCGCGGGCCACCCGCACACCAACATGGCCAAGGCGTCGCTCAACATGCTCACCCGGACCTCGGCGACCGAGATGTTCGAGACCGACAAGATCCTCATGACCGCGGTCGACACCGGGTGGATCACCGACGAGCGCCCCCACCAGGAGAAGCTCCGGATCGCGGCCGAGGGCTGGCACGCGCCGCTCGACCTCGTCGACGGCGCCGCCCGGGTCTACGACCCGATCGTCCGCGGCGAGGCCGGCGAGGACCTCTACGGCTGCTTCGTGAAGGACTACAAACCGGCGCCCTGGTAGGACTGACGGAGCGGTCGCCGGTCCCACCCGGCGCGGAAGGGAGAGCCATGGAGCTGCAGGAGGTGCTGCGGACGACGGCCGCGGTGCGGGAGTTCACCGACGACCCGCTGCCCGACGAGGTGCTGGCCGAGATCCTCGAGGTCGCCCGGTTCGCCCCCAGCGGCGGCAACCGGCAGGGGGCGCGCATCGTCGTCGTACGGGACCGGGAGACACGCGAACGGCTGGTCGAGATCACCGGTCCGGGCGCACGGCGCTACGCCGCCCAGGGCGCCGTACGCGAGGGGCCCTGGAACCCGGTCGTGCCCACCACGCTCACCGCGGAGCAGATCGCCGCGACGCCGGTCCCCCCGCACCTCGTCGAACCGATCCGTACGGCGGCCGCGGTGCTCGTCGTCTGCGTGGACCTCTCGGCGGTGGCCGCGACCGACCAGCTGCTCGACCGGGTCGGCATCGTCGCCGGCGCCTCGGTCTATCCGCTCGCCTGGAACATCCTGCTCGCCGCCCGGGAGCGCGGCTACGGCGGCACCTTCACCACGATGGCGATCGCCCAGGAGCCGGCTCTCAAGGAGCTGCTGGGGATCCCCGACCCCTACGCGGTCGCGTGCGTGATCCCGCTCGGCCGGCCGGTCAAGGGCGTCACGCGCCTCAAGCGGCGACCGGTGTCCGAGCTCGCCACGCTCGAGCGCTTCGACGGCCCGCCGCTCGGCGACGCCGACACCGAGGAGTGACAGGACCCGCCCGCCTGGCGGCGGTCACGCCACCGACAGGGTGACCTCGATGTTGCCGCGGGTGGCGTTGGAGTAGGGGCACACCTGGTGGGCCTGCTCGACGAGCTTCTCCGCCACGTCCCGGTCGAGGTTCGGCAGCGCCACCTCGAGCTGGACCGCCAACCCGAACCCGCCGACGCCGTTCGCGCCGAGGGAGACGTCGGCGACGACCTCGGAGTCCGTCACGTCGAGCTTGGCCTGGCCCGCGACCAGCTGGAGCGCCGAGTGGAAGCACGCGGCGTAGCCGGCTGCGAAGAGCTGCTCGGGGTTGGTCGCGCCGCCGGCGCCACCGAGCTCCCGCGGGACCCGGACGTCGGTGTCGATGAACCCGTCGGTGGACTGGACGTGACCGTTGCGCCCGCCGCCGGTTGCGACCGCGCTTGCCGTGTAGAGGATATCCATGTGACCAATCATATTGTGCACAATCTATTTGTGCAAGTATGCTTTCTTCCATGACCGCTCCGCCGCAGCTCGCGCTCAGCGCGCAGCTCTGCCTGCCGCTGTACGCCGCCGCGCGCGGGATCACCCGTCGCTACGCCGAGCTCCTCGCCGAGGTCGGCCTGACCTATCCGCAGTACGTCACGATGCTGGCCCTGTGGGACGCCGACGGACCGCTGACCGTCGGCGAGATCGGCGCCCGGCTCCACCTCGACTCCGGCACGCTGACCCCGGTCCTCAAGCGGCTCGAGAGTGCCGGTCACGTCGCGCGGCACCGCGATGCCGCCGACGAGCGCCGCGTGCTCGTCGAGCCGACCGCCGAGGGCACGCGGCTCCGCGACCGCGTCGCCGACGTCCCGGAGCAGGCCTGGCGCGGCACCGGGCTCCGGGTCGAGGACGCGGTCGAGCTGCGACGCCTGCTCGACCAGCTCCTCGTCGGCCTCGATGCCAGCGCCTGATCCCGGGTCGGCCACGGTCCGTAGGCTTGCGGCATGACCACGGCAGCGGGCGTCGCGACCCTGGAGTCACGCTTCGCGACCGCACTGCCCGAGCTGGCCGTGGCGTGGCAGGCGGCCGACTGCCCGGCGCCGCGGCTGACGGTCCTCAACGAGCCGCTCGCCGCCGAGCTCGGGCTGGACCCGGAGCAGCTGCGGACCGACGACGGCGTCGGACTGCTCACCGGCACCCGGCTCCCCCCGGGCGCGAACCCCGTGGCCCAGGCCTACGCCGGCCACCAGTTCGGCGGGTTCACGCGGCTGGGTGACGGCCGGGCCCTCCTGCTCGGCGAGGTGTCCGACCGTCAGGGGCGGCTGCGGGACGTCCACCTCAAGGGATCCGGTCGCACGCCGTTCGCCCGTGGCGGCGACGGCCTCGCCGCCCTCGGCCCGATGCTGCGGGAGTACGTCGTCAGCGAGGCCATGCACGCCCTCGGCATCCCGACGACCCGGTCGCTGGCCGTGGTCGCCACCGGGCGCGACGTCCACCGGGAGACGATGCTGCCCGGCGCCGTCCTCACCCGGGTCGCCAGCAGCCACCTGCGGGTGGGTTCCTTCCAGCTCGTCCAGGCAGCCGGTGAGGTCGACCTCCTCCGGCGCCTGGCCGACCACGCGATCCAGCGTCACCACCCGGCCGCCGCCGCGGACGCCCAGCCCTACCTCGCGTTCTACCGCGCCGTCGTCGCCGCCCAGGCCGACCTGGTGGCCCGGTGGATGTCGGTCGGGTTCGTCCACGGCGTCATGAACACCGACAACATGACGATCTCCGGCGAGACCATCGACTACGGCCCGTGCGCCTTCCTCGAGGCCTTCGACCCGGCGACCGTGTTCAGCTCGATCGACCAGGGCGGGCGCTACGCCTACGCGAACCAGCCGGCCGCCGCGGAGTGGAACCTCGCCCGCTTCGGCGAGGCGCTACTGCCCCTGCTCGACGAGGACCCGGACCGCGCCGTCGACCTGGCCTCCGCCGCGCTGGGGTCGTTCCGCCCGGCGTACGACGACGCGCGGTCCCGCGCGCTCCGGGCGAAGCTCGGCCTGACCGGTCACGCGAGCGCTCCGGACGCGCTCGCCGACACGCTCCTGGACCTCCTGGAGCGCAGCCACGTCGACCACACGTCGTTCTGGCGGCACCTGGCCACCGCCGCGCGCGGCGACAGCGGACCCGTGCGCGCGCTCTTCCTGGACCTCGAGGCGTTCGACGCCTGGCTCGCCGGGTGGCGGGCGCTCGGCCCGGATCCCGACGCGATGGACCGGGTCAACCCGCTCTACCTGCCCCGCAACCACCTCGTGGAGGAGGCGCTGGCGGCGGCGACGGAGGACGACCTCGCGCCCCTCGAGGCGCTGCTCGACGCCGTACGACGGCCCTTCGACGAGCGGCCCGGCCTCGAGCGCTTCGCCGCGCCCGCACCCGCGGACTTCGGTCGCTACCGGACCTTCTGCGGCACCTGAGACCTGGCCCGCACCCGGGAGCCGCGGTGCCCTACCGTGGCGCCGTGCTTCTCTTTGAGTTCGAAGGCCGCCGGCCGCAGGTCCACCCCGAGGCGTTCGTCGCCCCCACCGCGACGCTGATCGGCGACGTGCGCGTCGAGAAGGGCGCGAGCATCTGGTACGGCGCCGTCCTCCGCGCCGACATCTGCACGATCATCGTCCGCGAGGGCTCGAACATCCAGGACAACTCGGTCGTGCACGCCGCCCCGGACGTGACCATCGAGATCGGCCCGAACGCGACGATCGCGCACTCGTGCGTCTTCCACGGCGACACGATGGGCGAGAAGGCGCTGCTCGGCAACGGCAGCATCGTCCTCGACCACGCCGCCATCGGCGCCGGCTCCCTCGTCGCCGCCGGGTCGGTCCTCACCCCCGGCACCCAGATCGACCCCGGCGTCCTCGCCGCCGGCGCCCCGGCCGCACCGAAGAAGGCGATCGCCGGCACCACCGCCGAGCTGTGGGTCGAGACCAACGCGCTGTACTACCTCGAGCTCGCCGACCGGCACCGCAACGGCATCGCCCCCGTCGACCCGAGCTGAGACGAGCGGACCCGAGCCCGGTCAGCAGACGTCGCGGCTGCGGCGGTCGGCAGCGCGGTAGGCGTCCTGGCGGGGGTGCCGGTCGTAGCCGTCGAGTCCGTCGTACCGGGCCTTGGCCAGGCCGAGCCGGATGAGCGCCAGGCCGGTGTCGCGCCCCGCGTCGTGGACGTAGCGCAGCAGCCGGTCGTAGCCGTCGCGGTCGTCGACACCGCCGGGGTTGACCAGGCGCGCCTGCCCACCGACCCACTGGTCGAGCTTGCGCTTCGCCGCCTGGTAGCCGCACTCACCGACCTCAGGGGTGTCGATCCCGATCAGCCGGACGTAGGCCCCGGACCGCAGCCGGATCGTGTCCCCGTCCACGACGTAGTCGACCCCGACCGCCTGCGCGGGAACGGGTACGAGGAACGCGCCCAGGACCAGCAGGGCAACGGACAGGAGCTTCATCGTCACCTCATCGGGGGCTGTTGCGACGAGCAAACTCTAGGCCGATCCGGGTGTGCCCCGCAGGGATCCGGCCGATACTGGCCGGGCTGGGGAGGAGGGACCGTCCGCTGCAAGCGGTCAGATCGCCTGACTCACTCCCACTCGATGGTGCCCGGCGGCTTGCTGGTGATGTCGACCGTCACCCGGTTGATCTCGCGGACCTCGTTGGTGATCCGGGTCGAGATCTTCTCCAGGACGTCGTAGGGGACCCGCGCCCAGTCGGCGGTCATCGCGTCCTCGGAGGTCACCGGGCGCAGCACGACGGGGTGGCCGTAGGTGCGGCCGTCGCCCTGGACTCCGACGGAGCGGACGTCGGCGAGGAGCACCACGGGGAACTGCCAGATGTCGCGGTCGAGGCCGGCGGCGGTGAGCTCGGCGCGGGCGATGGCGTCGGCCTCGCGCAGGATGTCGAGGCGCTCGCGGGTCACCTCGCCGATGATCCGGATGCCGAGGCCGGGTCCGGGGAACGGGTGGCGCCAGACGATCTCCGGCGGCAGGCCGAGCTGCTCGCCGACCAGGCGGACCTCGTCCTTGAAGAGGGTGCGCAACGGCTCGACGAGCTCGAACTCGAGGTCCTCCGGCAGGCCGCCGACGTTGTGGTGGGACTTGATGTTGTGGGTGCCGGCTCCCCCGCCCGACTCGACCACGTCGGGGTAGAGCGTGCCCTGCACGAGGAACTTCACCGTGGAGCCCTCGGGGGCGTTCTTGATGACCTCGACCTCGGCGGCCTCGAACGTCCTGATGAACTCGCGGCCGATGATCTTCCGCTTGGTCTCGGGGTCGGTGACGCCGGCGAGCGCCTCGAGGAACTGCTTCTCCGCGTCGACGACGATCAGCTTCGTGCCGGTCGCGGCGACGAAGTCGCGCTCGATCTGCTCGGTCTCGTCCTTGCGCATCAGGCCGTGGTCGACGTAGACGCAGGTGAGCCGGTCGCCGATCGCCTTCTGCACGATCGCCGCGGCCACGGCGGAGTCGACGCCACCGGAGAGGCCGCAGATGGCCCGGCCGTCGGTGCCGATCTGCTCGCGGATCCGCTCGATCTGCTCCTCGGCGATGTTGCCGATCGTCCAGGTCTGGCGGCAGCCGGCGATGTCCCAGAGGAAGTGCTCGAGGACCTTCTGGCCGTGCTCGGTGTGCAGCACCTCCGGGTGCCACTGCACCCCGGCGAAGCGCCGCTCGACGTGCTCGAACGCCGCCACCGGCGTGGCCTCGGTCGACGCGAGCACCTCGAAGCCGTCCGGCGCCGCCGTCACCGAGTCGCCGTGGGACATCCAGACGTTGTGCTCGGTCGGGATCCCCCCGAGCAGGGTGCCGGCGTGGCCGACGTGGACCCGCGTCCGGCCGTACTCCCGGGCGCCGGTCGCCGACACTGTGCCGCCGAGTCCCTGCGCCATCAGCTGGAAGCCGTAGCACATGCCGAAGACCGCCGTACCGGTCTCGAACAGGGCGTCGTCGAGGCTCGGCGCACCCTCCTCGTAGACCGACGACGGACCGCCGGACAGGATGATCGCCTTCGGCCCCTTCGCGACCATCTCGGCCACGCTCATCGTGTGCGGCACGATCTCGGAGTAGACCCGCGCCTCGCGCACCCGGCGGGCGATCAGCTGCGCGTACTGCGCCCCGAAGTCGACCACCAGGACCAGGTCGTGCTCACCGTGCTGTCCGTCAGGCGCCGTCATGGGCGAATCGTATCGAGGAGATTCCTCGACGAGTTTCCGGTATGTCCTGCGGCCGTTCTTTACTTGACGGAGGATCCCTCCATGTCATCCACCGCCGCCAGCACCCGCCGATGGACCCTCGCGGGTCTCCTGGTCCTTGCGGTCGCCGCGGTAGCAGCGGCGCTCCTGCTCTCGACGCCGGCGCAGGCGGTGCCGGCGCGGCCGGGCGTCACGACGCTCAGCCAACCCGACGGTCAGGAATTCAAGGCCCGCCAGTTCGGCGACGAGTGGTACAACGGCTACGAGACGCGGGCCGGCCACACGATCCTCAAGCGACGTGACGGCTTCTGGTCCTACGCACGCAGGACGCGAACGGGTGAGCTCCGCGCCTCCGCGCTCGTCGTCGGCGAGGACCGTCCGACGATGCGCAGGCACCTGCGAGACCGTCGTCTCTCCGCGCGGGCCGAGCGGCTCCGCACGAACAGCCACGCCCCGGTCCGCGTCGCCAAGAACGTCGGTGGGCCGCGGCGGTCGGTCTCGCTCGGCACGGAGAAGTCGCTGGTGATCCTTGCGCGGTTCAACGACCAGGCCAGCCTCGGCACGACACCGGCGGCTTGGAGCCAGGCCTACTTCGGGGGCACCAAGAGCGTCGCGCACTACTACTCCCAGGCCTCGGGAGGGCAGTTCACGCTGTCGCCCGCCGCCGAGAGCCACGGCACCGTGAACGACGGGGTCGTCGGCTGGGTCAACGTCGGCACGAACCACCCCAACGGCAACACCGACGTCGACAACCGGATGCTCACCCGCAACGCCATCCTCGCCGCGAACCCCTACGTCAACTACGCCGCGTACGACACCGACGGCGACGGCGTCGTCCGCAACAACGAGCTCCACATCACCGTCATCGCCGCGGGACAGGAGGGCTCGTGCTGCAAGGCCTTCGGGAAGTGGGTTTGGGGACACCAGTGGGTCCTCCAGGGCGGCGAGATCCCGACCGTCGACGGCAAGAGCGTCGGGGGCTGGGGCTACACCCAGTTCGGCGAGATGCACGGCGACCACATGGCCACGATGGGGATCATGGTCCACGAGATCGGTCACGACCTCGACCTGCCCGATCTCTACGACACGAAGGCCACCCCGACCCACGGAGGCATCGGCGCCTGGAGCGTGATGGACGCGGGCTCCTGGGGCGACGTCCCCGGCGTCGACCAGTACGACGGCGAGACGCCGACCGGGCTGGACGCGTGGTCGCGCTCCTTCAAGGGCTGGATCACCCCGTCCGCTGTGACCGGTACCCAGACCGTCAGCCTCAACGCCGGCGCGAGCGGCACGAACGGAGCGGCCTTCCAGCTGCTGCAGAACCCTGGCGGTCCCCAGGACTGGTCCTGGCAGGGCGGCGGCAGCGGCGAGTACTTCCTGGTCGAGAACCGGCAGCAGACCGGTTACGACGCTTCGCTCCCGGGCGCCGGGATCGTGGTCTGGCACATCGACGAGACGAGGGGCAGCAACCAGAACGGCGCGGCCAAGCTCGTCGACATCGAGGAGGCCAACGGTCAAGCCATCCCCCTCGGGTCGGACGGCGACCCGGGCAACACCTTCAAGTCCGGCGGCGCCACGACCTTCAACGGATCGACGACCCCCAACAGCAACCTCAACAACGGCACCCCGACCGGGGTCTCGATGAGTGGCGTGGGCGCCAGCGGCCCGACCATGCAGGCGACCTTCTCCCTCGCCGGGGGCTCGACCCGGCCCGCGAACGACGACTTCGCGGGCGCGACGACCATCGGCACCCGCGTCTTCGACTCCGAGGTGAACAACACCGCCGCGACGGCGCAGACCGGCGAGTTCTCCCAGGGAGGATGCTCGATCGGCCGGACCGTCTGGTACCGCTACACGCCGACCCGCGACGTCCGGGTCAAGGCCGACACCTCCGGCAGCAGCTTCGACACTGTCCTGAACGTGTGGCAGGGCACCACGCTCGCCGGCCTGACGGCCCACTCGTGCAACGACGACGCCGTCACCAACACCGACACGACCTCCAGGGTCCCGGAGCTCGTGGCCCAGGCCGGTCAGACCTACTACTTCCAGGTCGGCGGCTACTACGACTCGGGAGCGAACACCACCGCGGTCGGGACGCTGCGCACCCACGTCCGGATCCGCCCGGTCAACGACGACTTCGCCGGAGCGACCACCCTCACCGGCGCCACGGGCTCGACGACCGAGCACAGCGTGGGCGCGACCCGCGAGACCGGGGAGCCCACGATCACCGACAACGGCGGCGGCGGGTCGGTCTGGTGGAGGTGGACCGCCCCCGCGTCCGGGCAGGTCACCTTCGACACCCTGGGGAGCGGCACCGACGTCGACACCCTGCTGGGCGTCTACACCGGGTCCGCGGTCAACGGCCTGAGCCTGGTGGCCGCCAACGACGACATCACTGCCGACACCAACCGCAAGAGTCGGGTGACCTTCACGGCCACCGCCGGTACGACGTACCGGATCGCGGTGGACACCTACAACGGCGAGAACCCCGGCGACCTCAAGCTCAGCTGGAGCGGCAGCGCGGCGGCTACGCCGTCCCTCGCCATCGGTGACGGGGCCGTGGCCGAGGGCTCCTCCGGCACCCGGGCGACCCGCTTCGTCGTCACGCTGTCGGCGCCCAGCCCGAACCCGGTCACCGTGAAGTACGCGACCGAGGCCATCAGCGCCACCGCCGGCACGGACTACGTGACGACGACCGGCACCCTCACCATCCCGGCCGGCACCACCGTCGGCTACGTCAACGTGAGCGTGCGGGGCGACACGAGCGACGAGGCCGACGAGACCTACCGAGTGAAGCTGTCGCTCCCGACCGGGGCGACGTTGAAGCGCGCGACCGGCAACGGGCGGGTCATCGACGACGACCCGCCGTTGGCCGGGCTGCGCGTCGCCGCGGGCACCGCGTCGCTCCTCGAGGGCACCGGCGGCACCCGCAACGCCGTCCTGACAGTCACTCTCTCCGCACCCGCGCCGTCACAGACGACGGTCGCCTGGGCCACCGTCGCGGGCACCGCGACCGCCACGACGGACTACACCACCCGCAGCGGCACGCTGACGTTCGCGGCGGGAGCGACGACGGCCTACGTCATCGTCCCGGTCAAGACCGACAGCCTCGCCGAGGGGACCGAGACCTTCAACGTGAAGCTCTCCGCACCCAGTGCCGGGCTGGCGATCGGTCGCGCGACCGGGGTCGTCTCACTCCTGAACGACGACTAGGCAGGGAGCCGACCGTCGACCAGCGCTAGGAGCGGTACTCGGGGTTCTCCCAGTCGAACCGGGTGCCGGCGTTCCACTCCGAGCGCTGGTTGCCGTAGCCGGGCACGCCGCCGGCGTCCTTGAGCATCTTGGCCAGGTGCATCAGGTTCCACGTCATGAACGTGGTGTTGCGGTTGGTGAAGTCGTTCTCGGGACCACCGCTGCCCGGGTCGAGGTACGACGGACCGGGGCCGGCCTCGCCGATCCAGCCCGCGTCGGCGTTGGGCGGGACCGTGTAGCCGAGGTGCTGCAGCGAGTAGAGGACGTTCTGGGCGCAGTGCTTGATGCCGTCCTCGTTGCCGGTGATGAGGCAGCCCGCCACCCGGCCGTAGAAGAGGTACTGCCCCTTGTCGTTGAGCTGCCCGCTGAGCGCGTACAGCCGTTCGATGACCTGCTTGGTGATCGAGGAGTTGTCACCGAGCCAGATCGGACCCGCGATGACGAGGATGTCGCTGTCGAGGACCTGCGGGTAGATGTCGGGCCAGGCGTCCACCTCCCAGCCGTGCTCACGCATGTCCGGATAGACGCCGGTGGCGATCGGGTGGTCGACCGCACGGACCTCCTCGACGGTCACGCCGTGCTTCATCATGATCGCCGCACTGGCATCGATCAGGCCCTGCGTGTGACTGGGCTCCGGGCTCTTCTTCAACGTGCAGTTGATGTAGATCGCCTTGAGGTCACTGAAGTCCCACTCGGTCATCCACGGATCATGACAACCACCCGGAAAAAGCACCAGGGCCCGACCGGGGAGGGAGGGTGGTCGGGCCCTGATCGTCCATGCAGCTGCTGGACAGTGCCTGGACCGAGCCCGGGCTTCGGGAGGGAGCGTGAATCCCCGGGCTCGCTCGATCAACGATGCCACGCGGGCCGGGTTACGCCCGCGTTCCTCCGTATCGGAAGTATTTTCTGGAAGTTTTCCAGGTCAACTGACCCCGACGATCGGCAGCCGGAGCGCGCCGGGGGCGTCGTCGGGGACGACCGGCTGCTTCGGCGCGACCGGCTGGAGGCGCTGGTACGACGTCCCCGGGGCCGGCCGGGTGTCGGCCTCGCCCTTGTTCGGCCAGAACGCCATCGCCCGCTCGGCCTGGGCGGTGATCGTCAGCGACGGGTTCACGCCGAGGTTGGCGGAGATGGTCGAGCCGTCGGCGATGTGGAGGCCCTCGTAGCCGTAGATCCGGTGGTAGGGGTCGACCACGCCGGTCTCCGGGCTGTCACCGATGGTGCAGCCGCCGATGAAGTGGGCGGTGAGCGGCATGTTGAACGGCTCACCGATGGTGCCGCCCGCCTTGCCCCCCATGTGCTCGGCCATCTTGCGGACAGCCTCGTTGGCGACCGGGATCCAGGTCGGGTTCGGCTCCCCGTGACCCTGCTTCGACGTCAGCCGCCACCCCAGACCGGGGATCCGCTTCGGCATGGTGGTGATCGAGTTGTCGACCGTCTGCATGACGAGCGCGATCACGACCCGCTCCGACCAGTGCCGGACGTCGTACAGGTCGAGGACGTTGGCCTTCTCCTTCCACAGCTCCTTCAGCCAGGTCTTCCACCGGGGCTCGTCGCCGTCGCCGTCGGTGAGCACCGTCTGCATGAGGGACATGGCGTTGGATCCCTTGCCGTAGCGACAGGGCTCGATGTGGGTCACCTCGTCCGGGTGCCAGGAGGACGTGATCGCCACGCCGCGGGTGAAGTCGGCGGTCGCCCCCTTCGGCGCGATCGCGCCCAGCAGCGACTCGGAGTTGGTGCGGGTCAGCAGGCCCAGCCGGTCGGAGACCCGGGGCAGGTCACCGGTCGCCTTCAGCTGGTGGAGCAGCTTCTGCGTACCGAGCGCGGCGGCAGCGAAGATGACGTGCTCGGCGGTGTAGGTCCGGCGCGCGGTACGACGCGACAGCTTGGCCTTGGTCCACATGGCGTCGACCTCGTAGCCGCCGCCGTCCAACGGACGCACCCGGGTCACCGTGGTCATCGGGTGCACCACCGCGCCGTTCTGCTCGGCGAGGTACAGGTAGTTCTTGACCAGGGTGTTCTTCGCGTTGTGGCGGCAGCCCGTCATGCACTCGCCGCAGTTGAGGCAGGTGTTGCGGGTCGGCCCGGCTCCGCCGAAGTAGGGATCGGCGACCTGCTGACCTGCGCTCTGGTCCGGTCCGCCGAAGAACACCCCGACCGGCGTCGGGTGGAACGTGTGGCCGGCCCCCATCTCCTCGGCGACGGCCTTCATGACCTCGTCGGAGGGCGTCATCTCGGCGTACTCGACGACGCCGAGCATCCGCTTCGCCTGGTCGTAGTACGGCGCCAGCTCGGTCTTCCAGTCGGTGATGTGCGACCAGGACGGGTCGTTGTAGAACGGGTCGAGCGGCTCGTAGAGCGTGTTGGCGTAGACGAGCGAGCCGCCGCCCACGCCCGCGCCGGCGAGGATGAGGCAGTCGCGGACGGCGTCGATGCGCTGGATGCCGTAGCAGCCGATCTCCGGCTGGAACAGGTAGCGCTTCAGGTCCCAGGAGCTGTCGGCGAAGTCGTCGTCCTCGAAGCGCGCGCCCGCCTCGAGGACGGCGACCTTGTAGCCCTTCTCGGTGAGACGCAGCGCCGAGACGGAGCCGCCGAAACCCGAGCCGATGATGAGGACGTCGTAGTCGAACCCGTTGCCCACGTCGGTCCCCACGGCTCAGGCCCGTCCGAGCTTGTTGAGGACCTTGAGCCCGAGGACCTGCACCTTGGCGTACTGCTCCGAGCTCAGCCCGAACTGCGGCGAGAGCCTGACGACGCGCTGCGTGCCGACCGACTGGGTCTCCGTGTAGCGGTGGATCCCCTCCGCGCCCTGGCGGCGGCCCATGCCGGACTCGCGCATGCCGCCCATCGGGGCGGCCACGCTGCCGAAGGTCGCACCGAAGGCCTCGTTGATGTTGACCGTGCCGCACTTGACCTGGCGGGCGATCGCCCGGGCTCGGGTGCCGTCCTGGCTGAAGATCGCGGCGTTGAGGCCGTACTCGCCGTCGTTGGCGCGGGCGACGGCGTCGGACTCGTCGTGGAAGCGGTAGATCGACACCACAGGGCCGAACGTCTCGTGACCGAAGCAGGTCATGTCGGGGCTGACGCCCTCGAGGATCGTCGGCTCGTAGAAGTACGGCGCGAGGTCGGGCCGGGCACGGCCACCGGTCAGCACCCGTGCGCCCTTCTCGACGGCGTCGTCGACGTGGGCGTTGACCGTCTCGAGCTGGTCGGCGGAGATGAGCGGGCCCATGTCGACCTCCCAGTCCAGGGAGGCACCCAGCGTCATCGCCTGGGTGCGCGCGACGAACCGCTCGACGAACCGGTCGTAGACCTGGTCGGCGACGAAGATCCGCTCGGCGGAGACGCAGAGCTGTCCGGCGTTGGAGAAGCTGGCGCGGACGGCACCCTCGGCCGCCTTCTCGACGTCGGCGTCACGGAGCACCAGCAGCGGGTTCTTGCCGCCGAGCTCGAGGGAGGCGCCGATGAGGCGCTCGGCGCACTGCTTCGCGATCAGCTTGCCGGTCGCCGTCGATCCGGTGAAGCAGATGTAGTCGGAACGGTCGATCATCGGCGTCCCGAGCTCGCGCCCGGGGCCCGCCACGACCTGCCACAGGTCCTTCGGGAAGCCCGCCTCGTCCATCAGCTTCACGCCCATGAGCGCGGTGAGCATCGTCTGGGCGTCGGGCTTGGCGACCACGGCGTTGCCGGCCATCAGAGCGGGCAGGCCGTCGGAGAGCGCCATCGTGAGCGGGTAGTTCCAGGGCGAGATGATGCCGACGACGCCCTTGGGGACGTGGTTGATGTCGATCCGGGTCGCGACCGGGATGACCCCGCCACGGCGCTCGGTCGCCATGTGCTTGGCCGACGTCCGCGCGTAGTAGCGGGCGGTCAGCGCGGTGTGCACGACCTCGTCGTACGCGTGCTTGCGGGCCTTGCCGTTCTCGAGCGTGATCATGTCGAGCAGGTCGGGCATCCGCTCCATGAGCAGGTCGTGGAGGCGCAGCATGACCGCGCTGCGCTCCGCCATCGAGGTGCGGGCCCAGGCCGCCTGTGCGACCCGCGCGCGGCGGTAGGCCTCGGCCACGTCGTCGGCGCTGGACTGCGGGATGGTCGCCAGCGGAGCGCCGTCGAGCGGGGAGACCAGCGTGACGGTCTTGCCGGTCGTCGCCAGCACCCGGCCGGTGAGGGTCGCGACGAAGTCACGCTCCAGGACGTAGGACGCCCGCGGGTCGTGCTCCGGGTCGTGCGGACCGTCGACGAGGGGGCCGCCGCCGACACCTTCAGGCTGGTTCGAAGCGCTCATGGGACGAGAGTAGGTGAGCGTGGTCACTCCCGGCTACCGATCGGTAGCCAATGTGCTGCTTTACACACCGGGATTCCGTGTAAATGGCCGATCCGGCCCGTTCGGACGGGCCGGACCGGTGGTTTCCAGCGAGGTTCAGTGGTCGTGCTTGGCGTAGTTCGAGGCGCCGTAGAAGTCGACGACGACGGCCGGCTCGTCGCCGATCACCCAGCCGTCGTGACCCTCGGGGAACGACGAGACGTCGCCCGGGCGCAGGACGTACTCGGTGCCGTCGGCCATCCGGACACCGAGGGTGCCGCTCACGTGGTACTGGAAGTGCGGGGCCTCGCAGAGCTCGGTGCCGGCGATCGGCTTGACGTGCTCCGACCAGCGCCAGCCGGGCTGGAGCACCAGGCGGCCGATCTCGGCGCCGCCGATGTTGACGATCTCGACCTGCCCTCGCTCGAAGGACCGGGTCTCGTCGGGGGTCTCGAAGCTCTTCTGCTCGCTGGTCTGCTTGCTGGTCGCGGTCTGGGTCATGGCATTTCTCCTCCGAGGGTCCGGCGCCGTTCGCCGGGGGGTGACCCGGACCTTTCCGGGCGGACCTTGCAGCGAGGTTGCAGCCGCTGCAAGGAGGCGTCGTCCGCGCGTACGATCGCGCCGTGGCTGCACTCTCCGTGCGGGTCCTCGGCGAGCTCACCGTCGACGGGTCCGACCTGTCGCGCCTGGACCGCAAGGCGCGGGCCCTGCTGCAGCTGCTCGCGCTGGCGCGGGGGCGCCCGGTGCCGACCGACGCCCTCGTCGACGCCCTCTGGGGAGACGCGCCGCCGGCGAGACCCGCGGACCAGCTGGCCGTGCTCGCGAGCCGGGTCCGCCGCGTGGTCGGCCGGGACCGCGTCGAGCGCACCGACGGCGGTTACCGCCTGCTCGCCGACTGGATCGACCTCGTCGAGCTCGACAGCGTCGTGGTGGAGGCGGAGCGTCGCCACGAGGGCGGCG
>NZ_JACEFC010000043.1 GCF_014180715.1 Nocardioides stalactiti
CAGCAGCCGGGGCTCGGCCGCGAGCGAGCGAGCCAGCGCCACCCGCTGACGCTCACCGCCCGACAGCGTCCGGGGGAGCCGGTCGCCGTAGCCGGCGAGCCCGACGAGCTCGAGCAGGTCGCCGACCTGCGTCCTCGCCGCCGCACGGGCCAGCCCGCGAAGGCGCAGCGCGTAGCCGACGTTGCGGGCGACGGTGAGGTGGTCGAAGAGCTGGCCGTCCTGGAACATCAGCGCGAAGCCGCGACGGTGCGTCGGGACGCCCGCGAGGTCCGTGCCGTCCCAGCGGACCGCGCCGGCGCGCAACGGCTCCAGCCCGGCGATCGCCCGCAGCAGCGAGGACTTGCCGCTGCCCGACGGACCGAGGACGGCCAGCACATGGCCGTCGTCGAGCCGCAGGTCGACGCCGTCGACGGCGACGTGACTTCCGAACGCGACCGACAGGCCGACGGTCTCCAACATCACAACACCCCCACGCCCGGCACCCGGAGCCGCTCGACCAGCAGGATCACCAGCGCCGTCGCACCGGCGAGCACGACCGAGGCTGCCATGGCCGTCCCGTAGTTGAGCTCGCCGGGGCTGCCGATCAGCCGATAGATCACGACCGGGAGGGTCGGCACCTCGGCCCGCACGATGAACGACGTGGCGCCGAACTCGCCGAGCGAGACCGCGAACGCGAACCCCGCCGCTGCGAGGAGCGGCCGCCACAGCACGGGGACGTCGACCGTCAGCAGGGTCCGCACCGGCCCCGCCCCCAAGGACGCCGCGGCCTGCCGTTGCCGGTCGTCGATGCCCTGGAGCACCGGGACCAGGACCCGGACGACGAGGGGCAACGCCACCAGCGCCTGGGCGATCGGCACCAGGAGCGCGCTGGACCGGAGGTCGAGGGGCGGGTCGTCGAGGGTGATGAGGAAGCCGAAGCCGAGGGTCACGGCAGACACCCCGAGCGGCAGCATGAAGAGGCCGTCGAACGCGCGCCGGACCGAGGCCTCGGAGCGGCTCCGGGCCCGCCGCGTCACCACCACCGCCACCAGCAGGCCGAGCAGCAGGGACATCCAGGTCGCGTCGACCGCGATCCGCAACGAGTTGGCGAGCGCCTCGGTCACCGGCACCCGCAGCAGTCCGCCACCCGTCCCGGAAGCGCCTCCGTCGCCGACGCCCTCGAGGGCGCGGTAGTGGGCGAGGGTCCAGGCGCCGTCGCGGCGCAGCGAGGCGACGACCAGCGTGACGATCGGCAGCGCCATCGCGAGCAGCACGACGCAGGTCGCGCCGAGAGCCGGTACGTCGGAGCGCCGTGGCCGCGCCGGGACGGCGAGCGCGCGTCGTACCGTGGGGTCCGGGACGGCCCGCAGCCGACCAGCGACGACGAGCAGCGCCACGACGGCGGCGATCTGGACGAGCGACAGCGCAGCGGCCGCCTGGTACTCGACGCTGCCGGTGATGGCGCCGGTCGTCAGCAGGTAGATCTCCGTCTCGACCGAGGCGTAGCGGGTGCCGCCGAGCAGGAGGACCACGCCGAAGCCGGTCGCGCAGAAGAGGAAGACGACAGCGGCCGACGAGACGATCGCGGGCCGCAGCGCCGGGAGGGTGACCGAGGTCAGGACCTGGCGCGGCGACGCGCCGAGGGCGGCGGCAGCCTCGGCCGGCCGGCGGTCCAGGCTCTCCCAGGCGGCGCCCACGGTGCGGATGACCACCGCGACGTTGAAGAACACCAGACCCATGAGGATCGCGACCGGCGTCCCGTCGACGCCGAGGAACCCCAGAGGTCCCGAGACGGAGACCAGCTCACGGATCGCGATGCCGACGACGACGGTCGGGAGCGCGAACGGGACGAGCAGCGCGGCCCGGAGGACGCCCCGCATCGGGACGGCCAGCCGGTGCAGGACGTAGGCCACCGGGAGGCCGAGGCCGACCGCGACCACCGTCGACACCGTGCTCGTCCAGGCGGTGAACCACAGGACGCGGAGGGTCCGCTCGCGACCCAGCACCTCGGCGACGGCGCCGGGCTCGAACGAACCGTCCGGCCACAGTCCCCGCTGGAGCATCCCCGAGACGGGGAGCAGGAAGAAGACCGCCAGCACCGCGGTCGGCACCGCGGCCAGCGCGAGCAGGCCGGCGACCCTCCTCATCTGCGACTCACGGGGTCACCCGGAGGTGATGTCCGTCCACTCGGTGACCCACGCGCGGCGGTTCTCCGCGATGTCCTCGGAAGTGACCTCGATCGGGGCGGTCGGCTGCTCGGCGAACGCCGCCCACTCGGGCGGCAGGGTCGCCCCTGCGTCGACAGGGAACACGTACATGCTCGTCGGGAGCGCCTCCTGCACCTCGCGGCTCAGCAGGAAGTCGATCACCCGCTCGGCGCCCTCGGGGTTCGCGGCGCCCTCGAGCACCCCTGCGTACTCGACCTGGCGGAAGCAGGTGTCGAGCAGCGCCGCGGTCGAGGACTCCTCGCCGTCGACCGTGTAGGCCGGGGAGGTGTCGTAGGACAGCACGATCGGGCGGTCGCCGCCGGAGAAGGTGAAGTCGACGTAGTACGCGTCCTCCCACCCCTTGACGATCTTGGCGCCGTTGGCGACCAGGTCCTCCCAGTACGACGCCCACTCCTCGCCGTACCGGCCGATGGTCGCGAGCAGGAAGGCCAGCCCCGGGGTGCTCGTCGTGGCGGCGGGCGTCACGAACAGGTCCCGGTAGGTCGGGTCGACCAGGTCGTCCAGGCTGCTCGGCGGCTCGATGCCGGCCTCGGCGAACCACGCCTCGTCGACGTTGACGCACACGCTGCCGTTGTCGATCGGCGTGAGGACGCCCTCGTCGTCGCCGGCCAGCAGGTAGGCCTCGGCTCCCTCCGGCAGGTCCGCGTCGTACGGCGCGAACACGCCCTCGTCGAGCGCGGCACCGGCGAAGGTGTTGTCGACACCGAACGCCACGTCGCCGATGGGGTCGCCCTGGGTCACGGCGAGCTTGCTCGTCAGCTCACCGCCGTCACCGGCCGGGCTGTGCACCAGCGCGCAGCCGGACTCCTTCTCGAACGCCTTGATGACCTTCGGCGGCAGGGCGAAGGAGTCGTGGGTGACGAGCACGACCTCCCCGCACTCACCCGCGGCGGCGCTGTCGTCGCGGTCGGCCTTGTCGTTCTCGGCCACGACCGAGCAGCCGGTGCCGACCAGTGCAAGGACGCTGAGCGCGAGGGCAGGACGGATGAGCAGCACTGCTGACTCCCTTCGCCGGTGCTAACCGGAGCAGGTTCGGAGGGTCTGCGGCTCGGCCGCACTCTCAGCACGTGTCGTGCTCCCCTGTCTTTCGCCTCCAATGTAGTCCGCGGCTCCGGACCGGCCGGTCCTGGCCTAGATTCCTGGACGTGGACATCCGGTTCGCGTCGTTCGCCGAGCTCACCGCTGTCGAGGTGCACGACCTCGCCCGCCTGCGACAGGACGTCTTCGTCGTCGAGCAGGGGTGCCCGTACCCCGACCTCGACGGTCGCGACACCGAGCCCGGCACCGCCCACGCGCTTCTGACCGACGGCATCGACCTGCTCGGCTACCTGCGGGTGCTCGACGAAGGCGCCGAGTGGCGGATCGGCCGCGTGGTGCTCGCGCGGGCGGGCCGCGGCCGCGGTCTCGCCGACGGCATGATGACGGCGGCCCTGGCGCACTGCGCCGCCGTGGATCCGGACCGCGACGTCGTGCTCGCCGCCCAGTCTCCGCTGGCGCACTGGTACGCCGGCTTCGGATTCGTCCCGGACGGCGAGGAGTTCCTCGACGACGGGATCCCGCACCTGCCGATGCGGTTGGTCAGGCGCTGACCGGAGCAGCGGTGTAGACCACGCCGTCGGCGCTGTCCGCTTCCGTCGCCTGACCGCGGACGACCAGCAGGTCGAGGTGGGCCTTGGTCTCCATCGCCGCCATGCCCTGGTTGAAGAGGTCGAGCTCGTCGTAGGACCGCTCGTGCCGGGTCCACCCCAGGTCGCCGGCGACCGTGACCGAGGTCGACGCGCCGCGCGACCGCAGCGAGGCCAGGCACTGGACCAACCGCTGCTCGTGGTGCTCGAGCAGCTCGTCGACGCGGGCGTGGGAGGAGTCGGCGACCGGCCCGTGCGCGGGCAGGATCCGCAGGTCCGGCAGCGACCGGACCCGGACCAGGGACGCCATGAAGTGGCCCAGCGGGTCGGGCTCCGGCGGGATGGTGAACCCGATCGACGGGGTGATCGTCGGCAGCACGTGGTCACCGGCGAAGAGCAGCCCGTCGGCCCGGTCGGCGAAGACGTAGTGGCCCGGCGTGTGTCCCGGGGTGTGCACGGCGTCGATCGAGCGGGTCCCGATGTCGAAGGTCATGTCGCCCTCGAGCCAGATGTCGGGGAACGCCCAGTCGACGGGGTCGGGCAGGTCCTCGGTCCGCCGGCCGAGGTCCCACGCGGCGGCGACCTCGCTCGCGCCCGCCGAGCGCAGCACGGCGGAGAACGGGTTGCCGCCCGTCAGCTCGCCCCGCCCGGCCGCGTGCAGCAGCTCCAAGCCCGGCTTCTCGGGCAGGCCCAGGGCGACGTCGGCGCCGTACTCGTGGCCGAGGACGGTCGCCAGCGTGTAGTGGTCGCGGTGGATGTGGGTCACGAGGAACCGCTTGATGTCGCCGAAGCCGGAGCCGATCGAGCGCAGGCACTTGTCGAGCAGCTCGCGCGCGATCGGGATCGCCCAGCCGCCGTCGATCAGCGTCAGCCCGTCCCCCCCAGCAGGGTCCTGGATGACGTAGACGTTGATGGCCTTGAGGCCGTCCATCGGCAGCGGCAGCGGGATCCGGTGGATCCCGGGGGTCACCTCCCACGCACCCTCGGCCGACCAGTGCTCGCCGGAGTCGGGTGAGATCGCGGCTCCGGTGCTCACTCCTGAGGTCATCTGCGCACCTTAGGGACCGGACCCCTAGGGCGCTGTGGCCGGGGCCACATCGGTCGGCTGGAGGTCCGGCAGGTTCAGGTCGAGGTTGGGGGTCTGGATCCCGCCGTCGACCTCGATCATCTTGCCGGTGAGGTACTTGCCGGCCCGCGACGACAGGTAGACGACCGCCGCCGCGATGTCCTCGGGCTCGCCGATCCTGCCGAGAGGCGTGCCCGTCTCCATCTGCTCCTTCATCTCGGGCACGCCGGCGACGAACTCCAGGGCGCTGGTCATCACCGAGCCGACATAGATGCCGTTGACCCGGATCCGGGGCGCGAGGTCGGTGGCGGCGAGCTTGGACCAGTGCGCCAGCGCGCCCTTGGCGACGCCGTACGCGAGGTAGCCGCGACCACCGAGCCGGCCCATCGCCGAGCTGATGCTGACCACGGACTTCTGGCGCTGCTCCTCCGGATCGCCGACCGAGGCGAGCATCAGCGGGACCGAGGCCCGGGTGAGGGCGTGCGCAGTGCTGACGTTGAAGTGGAACGACTCCTCGAGGTAGGCCACGTCGGTGTCGAGGAACGCGTTGGGGATGGTGCCGCCCACGTTGTTGACGACGACGTCGAGCCGCCCGAACTCGTCGTACGCCGCCTGCGCGAGGCCGGCGACGGCCTCGGTGCGCGCCAGGTTGGCCGGTACGACGAGGGCCCGGCGGCCGGTGGCGCGGATCTGCTCGGCGACCCGGGCGAGCTGGTCCTCGGTGCGCGAGGAGATGACGACGTCGGCCCCCGCCTCCGCGAGGGCGAGCGCGGTCGCGGCGCCGGTGCCGCGGCCGGCGCCGGTGACGACGGCGACGTGGTCGGTGAGGCGGAAGCGGTCGAGGATCGTCATTTGTTCGTCCCGGTGACCAGGCCGCGGCCGGTGACGAGCGGGAGGTCGAGGGCGGTGACGATGCCCGGCTTGGCGGCGACCACTGCAGGCACTGCGTTGACGAGCCGCTGGGCGGTGATGATCATCCCGGAGACGTTGTGGTCGCCGTTCTCGCCGTGGTGGCTGTACTCGAGCTTCATGCACGGCTCCCCGGTGATCTCGACCCGGTAGCAGCCGTCGCCCTCGAGCGGGGTCGGCCAGTCCGGCTCGGCCTCGGCGTCGGTACGGGTGACGTGCTCGAGGGTGACCCGCGGGACGCCGTCGACCGTCCCGACGACGCTGAACCGCACCGAGCCCATGGTGCCCGCGGCGACGTCGCCGGAGACGCTCGAGGTGTCCCGCGGCGCGGGGCGGCGCTCGACGCTCTCGACGAGCGGCTCGTCGAGGGTGACGCCCAGGCCGTCGGCGATGAGACGCACGACCGGCCCCCAGGCCGTGGTGAGGATGCCCGGCTCCCAGAGCAGTGCCTTGAAGTCCATCGGCTGCCCGAAGCCGAACAGGTCGTTCATGACGACCGGCTGGTAGTAGGTGGAGTAGTCAGCGAGCTCGCTGACCTTCACGTGGTCGATGCGCTGGCTGAGGCTCGTGAGCACGAGCGGCAGCACGTCGTTGGCGAATCCCGGGTCGATGCCGTTGACGTGCAGGCTGGCGCCGCCGTGGATACCGGCGTCGTTGATCCCGGCCATCATCTCGTCGGGCAGCGTGCCGCGGTCGTGCAGCAGGATGACCGGCCCGCTCGACACCACGTTGACGCCGTCGCGGATGAACCCGGTGAGGTCCTCGATCGACTCGAAGACCCGGTCGTCGGTCATCGCACCGTGCAGGATGCAGTCGGGGCGCAGCGCGATCAGCTCGTCGCGGTCGTTGGTGGCCCGGATCCCGAGCTCGCGGCCGAGCCCGGCCAGCTCGCCGGCGTCCACCCCGGCCTTGGCCGGCGTCGACGTCCAGACCCCGACCAGCTCGAGGTCGGGATGGAGGTCCACCCCGGCGATCATGTAGCGCCCGATGGTCCCGGTGGACCAGACGACGACGCGGAGGGGCTTCTGAGGGATCACCTGCGACATGCTCGACAGACTAGAACATGTTCTAGTTATTGGGAATCGTTCGTCGAATCCCGACCTACCTGGGCCGAATCCCGACCTACCTGGGCCGAATCCCGACCTACCTGGGTCGAATCCCGACCTACCTGGCGTCCAGAAAGGTCCCGATTCGCGCCAGGAAGGTCCCGATTCGCGCCAGGAAGGTCCCGATTCGCGCCAGGAAGGTACGGATTCGACAGATCAGGCGACCGGGATGACCTCGCCGGCCGCCCACTCGACGCAGCGGGTGCCGCTGTAGATCGTCGGCATGCACCGGTTGCAGTGCGTGCAGATGCCCTTGCTCGCCGTACCGGCCTGGAGCCGGTTGACGAGGTCCGGCTCGCGGAGCAGCGCGCGGCCCATCACCACGAAGTCGAAGCCGTCGGCCATCGCCTGGTCCATCGTCTCGAGGCGGTTGATGCCGCCGAGCAGCATGAGCGGCATCGAGAGCTCCTCACGGAACCGAAGTGCCTTCTCCTTGAAGTAGGCCTCCTCGAACTCGTAGCGCTTGAGGAAGCTGCGGCCGGCCGGGGTCTTCATGCCCCACTTCACGATCGTCGGCATCGCGTCGGCGAACTCGGCGACCGGGGTCTCCCCGCGGAACAGGTACATCGGGTTCATCAGCGAGGAGCCACCCGAGAGCTGGAGCGCGTCAAGATGGCCGTCCGCCTCCAGCAGGCCGGCGAACGCGACGCCCTCATCCGTCGTCACCCCGCCCTTGAAGCCGTCGGACACGCTGATCTTGGCCGTGAGCGCGACGGCGTCGCCGACCTCCTCACGTACCGCGCGGGCGACCTGGCGAGCGAGCCGCGCGCGCCGCTCCAGCGGACCACCCCAGCGGTCCTTGCGGCGGTTGAGCCCGGGCGCGAGGAACGAGGAGATCAGATAGCTGTGCGCCATGTGCAGCTCGAGGACGTCGAAGCCGGCCTCGACCAGGGTGCGTGCCGCGTCGACGTACGCGCGGGTCACCCGGGTCAGGTCCTGCTCGCTGGCCGCCTTGATCATCTGCATCGACAACGGGCTCGGCATCGAGCTCGCGGAGATCGCCTTCACCCCGTTGGAACGACCGTTGGCGACCGGCCCGGCGTGGCCGACCTGGGCTGCGACCGCGGCACCCTCGGCGTGGATCGCGGCCGTCAACCGGCGCAGGCCGGGGAGCGTCTTCGGACCGACGACGATCTGCTCGGCGTGCGTGCGGCCCTCCGGCGCGATCGCGAGGTAGGCAACCGTCGTCAGCCCGACCCCGCCGCGCGCGGGCGCGAGGTGGTAGTCGATGAGCGCGTCGGTGACCTCGCCGTACGGCGAGCGCCCCTCGAACGTCGCTGCTTTGACCGTGCGGTTGCGCAGGCGGACCGGGCCGAGGTCGGCCGCGCTGAAGACCGTGTGACTCACCGCAGAACTGTAACGCGTTCTAGTTCGGCTGCGTGGTTTCATTCACCCACCCGATCTCCCGGAGGAAACCGTGCGCCCTACCACCGCTCTCCGCCCGCTCCGCAACCGTCGCCGCGCGCGTGCGCTCGCCCCCGTCGCCGTGCTCGCCCTGGTCGCGGCCGTGTCCACCGGTTGCGGCGACGACGATGGAGGGGACGAAGCCGACACCGACGACGACGCTCCCGCCGTCACCGGCCCGCTCACCGAGGAGCAGATCGCCACGGCGGTCCTGCAGTCGGACAACATGGGCGACGGCTGGACCGGCGCCCCGGCCACCGAGGACGACACCGCGGCGCCGGGGTGCTTCGCCGACCTCGACGCCCTCACCGAGGGCCTGACCAAGGCCGCGCGCGGTGGCACCGACTTCACCTTCGGCGCGGACAGCGTGCCCTCGGTCGAGAGCACCGTCACCGCCTACGAGGACGAGGCCGGGATCACCGCGATCTTCGACCAGGTCCAGACCGTCATCGCCGCCTGCACGACGGTCACCGGCCCGGACGGCGACGGCTTCGAGTGGAACCTCACCGTCGCCACCGACGACTCCGAGGTCTTCGACGACGTCGACGACCAGTTCGGCGTGACGGCGACCGGGACGATCACCCCTCCGGGCGGCGAGGCCCAGGAGATCCACCTGGCCTGGTCCAGCGTCCGGGTCGGGCCGAACGTCGGCTCGGTCACGACGTTCGACGTCGTCGACCGGACTGCTGAGCACGCGACCTGGGCCGAGATCGCCGTCGACCGCCTCACCGACGTCATCGAGGGCGAGGAGCCCGAGGCCACCACCGCCCCCGCGCCCGCCTGACCGTGCGGCAGCGCGGCGCGAGGAACGAGCGACCGCTCGCGCCGGCTCAGGAGTAGCGGGGAGAGCGCTTCTCGAGGAAGGCGGCGATGCCCTCCTGGCCGTCGGGGGTGCCGGCGAGGGTGCTGATCGACTGTGCCTCGCGGCGCAGCGCCGTCTCGGGAGCCGGCTCGGCGGCGTCGCGGACCAGCCGCTTGGCCGCGGCGAACGCGCCCGGCGAACCGGCGATCAGCGAGCCGACCACCTGGTCGACCGTGGCCGCGAGCTCCTCGGCGGGGACGACCCGGGCGACCAGGCCGGCGTCGTAGGCCTCCTGGGCGGTGACCAGGTCGCCGAGCAGGGCCAGCCGGAGCAGCCGGTGCAGGCCGAGCGTGTGGACCAGGAGGCTGCCGCCGCAGTCGGGGCTGAGGCCGACCTTGGCATAGGCCAGGCTGAACTTCGCGGTGTCCGCGGCCAGCACGATGTCGGCGGCCGCAGCCAGCGGGGAGCCGCCACCCGCCGCCGTGCCCTGGACGACGCTGACGACGATCGCGTCACCGCGCACCAGCTCGGTGATGACCCGATGCACGCCCTCGGCCAGCTCGAGCAGCAGCGCACTCGGGTCGTCGGCGTCGGCGAACGCGCTCAGGTCGCCGCCGACGGAGAAGAAGCGTCCTTCGGCGGCGAGCACGATCACCCGCGCGCCGTCGGCCTTCGCCCGGAGCACCGCCTCGTGGAGCTGCGCCGTCGACACCGGCTCGATCGGGTTGCCCCGGTCACCTGCCGACATCGTGATCCGGGCCGCACCGTCGGCGAAGGAGTAGTGGACGCGCTGCTCAGTCATGGGGTTCCTCTCGTAGGGGCGGCCGCTACGCCGCGCAATCGCCGGTGTTGACCTCGGAGTCCCGGTCGGCGCCCTTGTCGGCGCTCGCCGCGACCTGCTCGGCGGTCAGGGCGTAGCCGGTGTCGTCGTCCTCGACGGAGGCCGCGAACACGACTCCGCCGACGTCGCCCGACGGGGTGATGATGGGCCCACCGGAGTTGCCCGGGCGCACCAGCCCGCGCAGCGAGAAGACGTCGCGCAGCACAGTGCCGGAGCCGTAGATGTCCGGCGACCGGAGGGTCGGGTTGGCCCGGATCCGGCCCGGCTGCACGTCGAACGGCCCGTCCTCGGGATAGCCGACGATCGCGACGGGGTCCTCGGCCTCCAGGTCCTCGTCGAACTGAAGGATCGGGGCGTCGCCGGTGTCGACGGCGAGCACGGCCACGTCGAGCTCGGGGTCGTAGAGCACGACCCGCGCCAGCTCGGTGCCGTCGCCCACCTCGACCTCGGGGTCGTCGACCCCGGCGACGACGTGGGCGTTGGTCATCACCCGGTCGGGTGCGTACACGAAGCCGGTGCCCTCGACGCCGCGGCCACAGTCGTTGGCGCCGCGGATCTTGAGGATGCTGCCCTCGGTCGCCAGCACCCGCGGGTTGCGTTGGAGCTTGGAGGGGCCGGGCGCGACGTCGACGATCCGCTCCGGCGAGAACGGCTCGAGGTAGCGCGGGAAGAAGCCCGTGCCGACCACCTTGTTGAACGCCTGGAGCACGCTCGGGGCCGACGCCGGGAGGACGGCGTTGATCTTGCCCAGCACCACCGAGCTCCGGACCTGCTCGGTGACCGGGCCGATCCGGGTGCCGGAGATGGCGTAGCCGAGGGCCCAGGCCACCAGCAGGACGGCGACGGCGGAGAGGGCGGCCCCGCCGACCGCGTCGACGGCCCGCACGGGCTGCCAGGTGATCCGCTCGCGGACCCGCGACCCGGCGTACTGGAGCACTGCCTGGCCCAGCGAGGCACCGAGGATGACGATGAAGAGCGCCCCGAGCGACACCCCGAGCGACGGGTCGGCGCCCCCGAGGACGACCGGCGCCAGCCAGATGCCGAACAAGCCACCGAGGAGGAGCCCGACCGTCGCGAAGGCGCCGGTCACGAAGCCCTGCCAGTAGCCGGAGAGCGCATAGGCGGCGACGAGGACGAGGAGCAGCCAGTCGAGGATGTTCAGGTCCATCAGCCACTCCCCCTCTCGGCACGGTCGTCGGGGTCGAGGATGTCAAGACTGTCGGGCTCGTCCCCGTCCTCGGCAGCCGCGACACGCTGCTCGTACTCCGCGAGCATGTAGTCGGGGAGCCCGTGGACGGGCGGCTCGTCGACCGGTGGGAGCCAGCCGAGGAAGTCGAAGAACCGGGTGATGATCCCGCCCGTGAAGCCCCAGAGGATCACGTCGAGGTCGTCGCCGATGAGGAAGCCCGGACCGGTCCAGCCGCTCGGGTGCCGGACGGCGATCCGGCGCTCGGGCAGGACGAGCTCGTCGAGCACGACGCGGTGGATCTCGTGCACCTCGTCGGGCGAGGCGACCTCGACCGGGTGCGGGTCGCGCCACCACCCGAGGACCGGGGTGACCGCGAAGTTCGACGGCGGCAGCCACAGCTCGGGGAGCACGGCGAAGACCTCGACGGCCGCCGGGTCGACCCCGATCTCCTCCTCCCCCTCGCGCAGCGCCGCCTCGATCGCGGTCTCGCCGGGGTCGATCGTGCCGCCCGGGAACGAGACCTGGCCGGGGTGGGAGCGCATGTCATGGGCGCGCTCGGTCAGGAGCAGGTCGCCCCGACCGTCCTCCTCACCGAACAGCATGAGCACCGCTCCGCGCCGAGGGTTGGAGCCCTCCGGCGGGAGGAACGCCGTCAGGTCGCTGCCCTTGATCGCGTTGGCGGCCGCGGCGACGGGCCGCAGCCACGTCGGCAGGTCGTCCGGTACGACGAGCGGGGGCCGGTCGCTCATGCTGCCTCCCGCTCCAGCTCGATGCCGAGGTGCTCCTCGGCGAGCGCCACGATCTCGGCGACCGTGTCGACGCCGCCCTTGGCGAC
Organism: Nocardioides stalactiti; assembly: GCF_014180715.1. Lineage (GTDB taxonomy): Bacteria > Actinomycetota > Actinomycetes > Propionibacteriales > Nocardioidaceae > Nocardioides > Nocardioides stalactiti. Next base: position 11,985 of record NZ_JACEFC010000043.1, read on the forward strand.
CAGCTGGGTCGACCCGTCCGCCCGGACGAAGACGAAGGCCGGCAGGGCGGTGACGGCGAGGGCGGTCTCCTGGAGGCCACCGCAGGCATCAGCGTAGGACGGGTAGGTGACCTCGCTGCGCTGCGCGAGGTCGAGCGCGGCCTCGGGGTAGGTCTCGAGGAAGTCGACCCCCACGACGCTCACCTGGTGTCCGTACTGACGGTCGAACTCGGCCAGCGCGGGCATCTCCTCGCGGCACGGCACGCAGTTGGAGGCCCAGAAGTTGATGACCGCGGGGCCGGCCAGGTCGGCGAGCGAGCCCTCGGTCCCGCCGCCGAGGCACGGGAGGACGACGTCGGGCAGGTCGGTCCCTGCGTCCGGGTCACCGGCCGGGCAGTCCTCGATCCCGGCATCGGCCTTGACCTGGCGCAGCTCGGCGGTGTCGACGTCGACGTCGCAGGCGGCGACGGTGTCGCCCTGGTCGCAGGCCGTGAGGAGGACGGCCGTCGCGACGACGGCCAGCAGGGCGGGCCGCATCAGTTGGGGCCCTCGGTGCGCACCAGCTTGTCAGCCTCGACCGGGTCGGTCGGCCCGCTGCCGTAGGCGGGGCACCACCGCGCGACCGGGCACGCCCCGCATGCCGGCTTCTTCGCGTGACAGACCCGGCGCCCGTGCCAGATCAGGTGGTGGCTGAGCATCGTCCAGTCCCGCTTGGGGAAGAGCGCACCGACCGCGTGCTCGGCCTTGACCGGGTCGGTCTCCTCGGTCCAGCCCAGGCGGCGGGCGAGCCTCCCGAAGTGGGTGTCGACGGTGATCCCGGGGACGTCGAAGGCGTTGCCGAGCACCACGTTGGCGGTCTTGCGGCCGACCCCGGGGAGCTGGACGAGGTCGTCGAGGCGGGGCGGCACGTCGCCGTCGTACTTCTCCACGAGGGCGGCGCTCAGCTTGAGGAGCGATTCTGTCTTGGCGCGGAAGAAGCCCAGCGGACCGACGATCTGCTCGAGGTGGGCACGGTCGGCAGCCGCCATCGCCCGCGCGTCGGGATAGGCGGCGAACAACGTCGGGCGGACCAGGTTGACCCGCTTGTCGGTCGTCTGGGCACTCAGGACGGTCACGACGAGGAGCTCGAACGGGTTGTCGAAGTCGAGCTCGCACCTGGCGTCGGGATAGGTCTGCGCAAGGACCCGGTCGATCCGGCGCGCCCGGCGGACGAGCGCCGTCGGAGTCTCTGCCTCCGTGGTGATCGCCCGCACGCGGTCAGACTACGGGTAGGCCCGGACAGCGCCACCTTCCAGCGGTGGCTAGGTGTGAGGTGGACCACTGGCTAGGATGCGGGCTGACGTGGGAGGTACCCGCCGTCCGCGTCCGGACCGCCTCGCTGGGGGGAACGGTTCGCCGCACCCGATCCTTGGAGGAACCGTGGACAACGACGTGCTGCGTCAGGCCCCGCTGTTCAGCGCGCTCGACGACGAGGCTGCGTCGGCTCTGCGGTCGTCCATGTCGGAGACGCGGCTGCGCCGCGGCGAGGTGCTCTTCCACGAGGGCGACGGCGGCGACAAGCTCTACATCGTGCTCGACGGCAAGGTGAAGCTCGGTCGGACCTCCTCCGACGGCCGCGAGAACCTGCTGGCCGTCCTCGGGCCCGGCTCGATGTTCGGCGAGCTCTCCCTCTTCGACCCCGGCCCGCGCTCCGCGACCGTCACCGCGGTGACCGACGCCGAGTTCGTGTCGCTGTCGCACGAGGACCTGCTCCGCTGGCTCGACGGTCGCCCGGCCGTCGCCCGCGGCCTCCTCACCCAGCTCGCCGGCCGGCTCCGCAAGGCCAACGACGTCGTCGCCGACCTGGTGTTCTCCGACGTGCCCGGTCGGGTCGCCAAGGCGCTGCTCGACCTCGCCGAGCGGTTCGGCCGTACGGCGGACGACGGCGTCCACGTCCACCACGACCTCACCCAGGAGGAGCTCGCCCAGCTGGTCGGCGCCTCCCGCGAGACGGTCAACAAGGCGCTCGCCGACTTCGCCTCGCGCGGCTGGCTGCGTCTCGAGCCCCGATCGGTCGTCATCATGGACATGGAGCGGATGACCCGACGCGCCCGCTGAGGCCGCTCAGAAACTTCGGGTCGATCCACCCCCGGCTCCCTGTCTCCGTGCGTCGTCACGGGTGAAAGGGGGCCGGTGTGGTTCCAGCGTCACCTCGTACGTCGTTCGACGACTTCGTGCGCGCCCGCACGGCGGCCCTCGCCCGGACGGCGTACCTCCTCACGGGGGACGCCCATCTCGCGGAGGACCTCGTGCAGATGGCACTCTTCAAGGCGGCGCGCGCCTGGCACCGGATCGAGGGTGACCCCGAGCCCTACGTCCGGCGCATCCTCTACAACCAGAACATCTCCTGGTGGCGGCGTCGCCGGGTGCCGGAGACCTCCCTCGGGTCCCACGACCACCCGACGCCTCCCCCGGACGACGACCTGCGGCTCAGCCTCGAGGCGGCCCTCGCCGAGCTGACCGACCGGCAGCGGACGGTGCTCGTCCTGCGCTTCTTCGAGGACCTGACCGAGGTACAGACCGGCGCCGCGCTCGGGATCGGCCCCGGCACGGTGAAGTCGACGACCCGAGAGGCGCTGGCCCGGCTGCGGACCCTCGCGCCGCACCTCGCCGAGCTTCTGGAGGTCGGGTCGTGACCGGCGAGCAGCTGAGGGACGAGCTGGCCCGGATCGCCGAGGGAGCCCCCGAGGTCCACGTCCCCGACGACCTCTATCGCCGTGGCCGCCGCGCCACCACCCGCGCCCGCGTCGCGGTCGCCGCCGCTGCGGTCGCCTGCCTCGGGCTCATCGCCGGCGTCGCGGTTCCCCTGGTCGCCCACCACGACGTGGAGTTCGCCGACTCCGACGAGCTCGCGGTCCCGGACCGCATCTACGCGCCGCCGTCCCACATGACCGACCTCGAGGACGACCTCGAGGTCGGCGTCGCTGCTGGCGCGTTCGTCACCGACGCGCTGATACCCGTGGTGGTCGAGGCCGACTCCGGTACGTACCACCTGCTCGACCTGGAGGGGTTCACCCAGGGCGGGTTCTTCAGGACCCGCCTGGGCTTCGCGCTCTCCCCCGATGGGGAGCAGCTCGCGTGGGCGTATGCCGATGACGTGGAGAGCGGCCACCGCCCGAGCGGCATCAGGGTGGCGGACCTGAGCACCGGGCGGGTCCGCGAGATCCGCGTCGACCAGGACCGCGCAGTCCTGATCCACGATCTCGCGTGGTCGACGCAGGGTGGGTGGCTGGCTTGGCTCGGCGTGGAGATGGAGCAGTGGGACACCGACGGCGTCTCGTCGGGGAAGCGGACCGTCGGGGGCATCGTTCGCGAGGGCCAGTCCTCAGCGACCTACCAGGTCGTCGCGGGACGCAACGCCAACCGGGTCTTCGAGCAGGACGGCGGACAGACCATCGACGGCGGAGCGACCAGCGCCGTGGCCGTGTCCGACACCGGCAAGCTCGCCGCGGTGGTGGGGTGGTCCTTCTTCCTCAACGGAGTCCGGGGCCGGCTCGAGCAGGACCCGAGCCTGCGCATCGGCGGCCTGTGGTTCCTCGGCGAGAAGCCGTTCGGCCTTACGTACTCAGCCGACGGCAGTGACGTCCCCGCGGTCCGGGTGATGCCCGACGGTCGCTCGTCGCCGATCCGGTCAACACTCGATCAGCCCGATCTGCTGGGTGCGCTCGGCCCCCGCCAGGTTCTCGTGGGTCCCGGCGACGACGGGGACGACCCCTCCGGGGTGCAGTTGTGGACCTGGAACGCCCCCGGAGGAGGCCACGCGACAGGGACCTTCATCCGTCTCTACGACGGCGTCCTCGGGCTGACCCTCGCCTCCGACCTGATCGATCCCGTCCAACCGCAGGTCGTCGCACGCCCGAGACCCGACTGGCCGTGGTCGACCGATCGGTGGTGGTGGACCATCGGCGGTGGTGCCGCGAGCACCGCCGCGATCGGTCTCATCGTCCTCATCGTGGTCCGCGCTCGCGCTGTGCGAGGCTGACGCCATGGTGCTCAGCGGCCCGGAGGTCCTGGTCCCGGACCGAGCGAGGTGGCGGGCCTGGCTGGTCGAGCACCACGCCGACAAGACAGCGGCGTGGCTGATCCTCACCAAGAAGGGCGGCACCGTGACCGCCCTGACCTACGAGGAGGCCGTCCTCGAGGCCCTCTGCTTCGGCTGGATCGACGGCCAGGGCCGCGGACGGGACGCGGAGACGACCTTCATCCGGTTCACCCCGCGGGGGCCCCGGAGCAAGTGGTCGCCCTCCAACCTCGCCCGGGTCGCGCTGCTCGAGAGCGAGGGTCTGATGACCGACGCCGGTCGCGCGGCGGTCGATGCCGCCAAGGCCGACGGCCGCTGGGCCGCGGCAGGCGGCTAGGACGTCGCGCCCGGCGAGGGCGCGACGATCGGGCCCTGCCGGTCCGCCCCCGCAGGTCACGTGCCGTGGAGCACACTCCGCGTCGCGTCGTCGGCCGGGTAGAACGCCTCGATCGCGAGCTCGGACAGGGTGACCTCGCGCGGCGTGCCGAAGACGGTCGTGGTCGAGATCAGCGACAGCACCTGGTCACCGGCCCGCAGCTGCAGGGGTACGACGAGGAGCGCGGACGCGGGCACCAGGTCCAGGTCGCCGGCGACCTCGGTGGCGAGCGCGCCGAGGAACGGGTCGCCGGTGGCGTGGTGCTCCTGCCGGAGCCGCGAGGCGAGCGCGGCGCGCCACTCGTCGAGGTTGACGATCCGCGCCCCGAGGCCCTCCGGGTGGACCGACAGCCGGATCACGTTGATCGGCGGCTCGAGGAGCTCGGCCGGGATCCCGTCGAGGAGGGCGAACGCCGCGTCGTTGGCTGCCACCAGCTCCCAGTGCCGGTCGATCACCAGCGCCGGGTAGGGCAGGTGCGCCTGGAGGATCGCCTCGATCGCGGCGTTTGCCTCGGCCATCGGCGGGTCGGTGAGGGCGTGCTCGGGATGGGCCGGTGCGAAGCCGCCCGCCAGGAGCACCCTGTTCTGCTCACGCAGCGGCACGTCGAGGTGGTGACACAGCCGCAGGATCATCGCGCTCGTCGGCTGCGACCGCCCGGTCTCCACATAGCTGAGGTGCCGGGTGGAGACGTCGGCACGGTTCGCGAGATCGAGCTGGGACAGGTGGCGCCGCTGCCGCCACTCACGCAGCAGGTCGCCCACCCCGGGGTCGGGCACAGCGGACAGCGTCGCGGTCATGGGGCCGACGCTAGCCCCGGGAGGTACGTGCGCCCATGACCTCCGAGGTCATCGACCTCGACCTCCGACCCGCGATGTGATCTCCGGGTCCAGCACCGACGAGAGGAGCAGCACCATGACGAACAAGCTGAAGGCCTACGCCATCGCCTACCTCCGCGAGGTCGACCTCGGCGCGGAGATCGCCGAGTACATCGAGCGGATCGACGAGACCCTGGCGCCGTACGGCGGGCACTTCCTCGTGCACGGCGGGGAGCTCACCCCGGCCGAGGGGACCTGGGACGGGGCGATCGTGATCATCGAGTTCCCGTCGACCGACGCCGTGCGCGAGTGGTACGACTCCCCCGCCTACCAGGCGATCCTGCCGCTGCGCACCGAGCACTCGCAGTCGATCGCTGCGATGGTCGAGGGCGTGCCGACGGGCTATCGCGCGGTCGACAAGCTCGCCACGCTGCTCGCCGGCTGAACCGGGCCGCTACCGCCGTGCCAGGTAGGCGAGCTGGGCGCGGACCGACCACTCCGCCGCGCCCCACAGCGACTCGTCGACGTCGGAGTAGACGACCTCGACGACCTCACGCGGCAGGGTCGGGTGCTCGGCGACGTCGGCCGGCAGGTCGGCGGGCGCCCGGCCCAGTCGCGTGAGCGCCGCCTCGACCTGGGCGAGCCGCTCGCGGCGGTGGACGACGTAGTGGTCGAGGACCGCGGCCGCGTCGGGGAGCACCGGCCCGTGCGCCGGCCACAGCGCCGCCACCCGGCCCTCGGTGACCAGCGACCGCATCTTCGCGAGGGACGCGAAGTAGCCGCCGAGGTCGCCGTCGGGGTGGACGATCACGGTCGTCCCCCGCCCGAGGACCATGTCACCCGTCAGCAGCGCGCGGTCGGCGTCGTTGACCAGCGAGATCGAGTCGGCGGTGTGGCCCGGCGTGGTCAGCACCTCGACCCGCAGCCCGTCGACCTCGAGCACCTCGCCGTCGTGCAGGGGGTCGGCCCGCCAGCACTGGTCGGGGTCGAGCCCGCGCACGCCGCAGCCCATCCTCTCGGCGAACGAGCGGGCCGCCTCGGTGTGGTCGTGGTGGTGGTGGGTCACGACGACCGCCTCCACCTCACCGGCCACCTCGGCGACCGCGTCGAGGTGGCCGTCGTCGAGCGGGCCCGGGTCGACGACGACCGACCGCCGGGCGCCGGGCTCGCGCAGCACCCAGGTGTTGGTGCCGTCGAGCGTCATGATCCCGGGGTTGGGTGCGAGCAGGCAGCGACCGCGGTCGCCGTACGCGCCTCCGTCCCAGGACTCGGTCACGGCTCAGGCCCTCCGCGCCGCCACCAGCGACCGTAGGTCGTCGGGCATCGACAGCGTCCAACCCTCGCCGAGTGCCTCGACGGTCGGGGTGAACATCTCCACCGTGCGGTCGGAGGCGGCCGCGACGACCGCATCGACCGTCGGGTGCTGTCCGACCTCCAGACACGTGAGGTACGTCGGCGGCAGCATCGCGAGCGAGCCCCGGTCGGCGCTGTCGGCCGCCTCCAGCGCCGGCAGCCAGACGACCTCGGAGGACTCCGTGGAGACGTCGCGCGTGCGCTGGCCCTCGGGCAGCAGCGCGACGAAGAACCAGGTGCGGTAGCGCTTCGGCTCGAAGACGGGCGTCAGCCAGCCGGCCCAGGTGCCGAGGAGGTCGGTCCGCAGGACCAGGCCGCGCCGCTTGAGGAACTCGGTCATGGAGAGCTCGCGCGACACCAACGCCTCGCGGTCTGCCTCCCACTCGGCTCCGGTCGTGTCCGCCACGACGGTGTCGGCGGACTCACCCGCCAGGAGCACCCCCGACTCCTCGAACGTCTCGCGCACGGCGGCGCACACCAGCGCGCGGGCGACGTCCTCGTCCGCGCCGAGCCGCGCCGCCCACTCGGTCGGCGGCGGTCCCGCCCAGGCGACCTCGGCGTCGTGGTCGCGCGGGTCCACCCCCCCGCCGGGGAAGACGCACATGCCACCGGCGAAGTCCATCGTCACGTGGCGGCGCAGCAGGTAGACCTCGGGGGCTCCGTCGACGCCCGGCCGCATCAGGACGACGGTCGCGGCGTTGCGCGGCTCCGCCGCCTCCCGGGTGCCGGCGTCGTACTCACGCGAGAGCTCGACGAACTGCTCCGGCAGCGGGACAGGCGGCAGCGGGATCCTCACGACACGATCTCCGCGACGACCTCGACCTCGACCGGGGCGTCGAGCGGCAGCACCGGCACGCCCACCGCCGAACGGGCGTGCACCCCGAGGTCGCCGAAGACCGTGCCGAACAGCTCGGAGGCGCCGTTGGCGACCTTGGGCTGCCCGGTGAAGCCGGGGTCGGAGGCGACGAACGCGACGACCTTCACGATCCGCACCTGCGCGAGGTCCTCGACCTGCGAACGGATCGCGGCGATCGCGTTGAGCGCGCACTGCTGGGCGCAGGCGGTCGCCTCCTCCTCCGTGACACCGTCGCCGACCTTGCCGGTCGCGATGAGGGCGCCGTCCTTCATCGGGAGCTGCCCGGCGGTGTAGACGTAGGACCCCGAGCGCACCGCAGGGACGTAGGCCGCCACCGGCGGCACCACGTCGGGGACGCTGAGACCGAGCTCGGCGAGCCGCTCCTCGGGGGTGCTCACCTCAGGCCTCGGCAGGGCGCTTGAAGTACGCGATGTCGTTGCCGCTGGTGCCGGGGACGAGGGTGACGAGCTCCCAGCCGTCCTGGCCGAAGTTGTTGAGGATCTGCGCCGCGACATGGTTGAGGACGGGCGCCACCTGGTACTCCCACTTGGTCATGGCTCGCACCCTACTCAGCGGCCCGCGAGCGTCCGCACCGAGTGGGCCCGGTCACACGCTGTGCCACCATGCGCGGGTGAGTCTCGACAACGCCGTCTGGTTGCTGACCGGGTTGGCCGCGGTCGTCGTACTCCTCACCAGGATGCGACTGTCCTCGGAGCAGTCCCAGTCGGGGCACGCCCTCGTGCCCCTCGCCATCGTCAACGCCCACACGGTGATCGGGGTGCTCGCCCTCGCCGTGTGGATCTTCTACCTGACCTCGCCCGACGACCTGGTGGGGCTGCTCGCGCTGCTGGCCTGGTGGGTCGAGGTCGTGCTGGGGATCCTGATCCTCCTCCGCTGGCTGTCGCGCGGGGGCAAGCACGCGGCCGACACCACGGGGGACAGCTGGGCCGAAGGACCCGCCCTGTCGATCCTCGGTCACGTCGGGATGCTGCTGGGGATCTCGTTCTTCACCTGGATCGTGCTGGCGGACAAGCTCGTCACCTGATCGTTGGCGCTCGCTACGCTGCAGTGGTGAGTGACTGGTCAGAAGCGCGCCTGCACGTGGTGACGGGCAAGGGCGGTACCGGCAAGTCGACCGTCGCGTCCGCCTTGGCGCTGGCGCTGGCCCACCGGGGCAAGAACGTGCTGCTCTGCGAGGTCGAGGGGCGCCAGGGCATCGCGCGGATGTTCGACGTCGATCCGCTGCCGTACGGCGAACGGCGGCTGACGACCGGGCTCCCGGACCATGACGACACCGGCGGCGGCAAGGAGACTCTCGGCAGGGTCCACGCGCTCCACATCGATGCCGAGTCGGCGCTCCTGGAGTACCTCGACATGTACTACCGGCTCGGGCGCGCAGGCAAGGCGCTCGACCGGTTCGGCGTCATCGAGTTCGCCACCACCATCGCGCCCGGTGTCCGCGACGTCCTCCTGAGCGGCAAGGTCTACGAGGCGGTCGAGCGCAACAGCCGCAACAAGGGCGCCATCGACTACGACGCGATCGTCCTGGACGCACCCCCGACCGGCCGGATCACCCAGTTCCTCAACGTCGGCGGCGAAGTCGGCGGGTTGGCGAAGGTCGGGCCGATCAAGACCCAGTCCGACACGATGATGAAGCTCTTCCAGTCGCCGCGAACCGCGATCCACCTGGTCACGCTGCTGGAGGAGATGCCGGTGCAGGAGACCATCGACGGCATCGCGGAGCTTCGCCGCGAGAAGCTCCCGGTCGGCGGCGTGGTCGTCAACCTGGTCCGCCCGCGCGACCTCTCCGACGACGACCTCGCCGCGGCCCGCGCCGGCACGCTCGACCGCGAGCAGATCGAGTCCGAGCTGAAGGCGGGCGGCATCGAGGTGACGCCGACGCTCATCGACGGCCTGTTCCACGAGGCCCGGGAGCACGCGGAGCGGCGCGCGCTCGAGGACGAGCAGCTGGCCGTCGTCCGCGGCCTCGGCGTCCCGACCTACGAGCTGCCGCGGATGGCCGGCGGTGTCGATCTCGGCGCGCTCTACGAGCTCGCCGGACTCCTGCGCGAACAAGGGATGGCATAAGCGATGGCACGCCGTACGACGGAGCACCAGACCCGCGTCGGACCGACGTCGCCGAGGGCCCGCCGGGCCGGCGCGCTCGACGTCGACGCGCTGCTCGCCGACCAGCGGACCGGCATCATCGTCTGCTGCGGATCCGGCGGGGTGGGCAAGACGACCTCCGCGGCCGCGCTCGCGCTGCGCGCCGCGGAGCAGGGACGCAAGGTCGTGGTGCTGACGATCGACCCGGCCCGCCGACTCGCCCAGTCGATGGGGATCGAGGCGCTGGACAACACCCCGCGCCCGGTCACGGGCGTCCAGGGCAGCGGCCGGCTCGACGCGATGATGCTCGACATGAAGCGCACCTTCGACGAGGTGGTCGTGGCGCAGGCCAGCCCGGAGAAGGCGAAGCAGATCCTGGCCAACCCGTTCTACATCGCGCTGTCGAGCTCGTTCGCGGGCACGCAGGAGTACATGGCGATGGAGAAGCTCGGCCAGATCCACCGGGACGCCAAGAAGACAGGCGACTACGACCTGATCGTGGTCGACACCCCGCCGTCGCGATCGGCGCTGGACTTCCTCGACGCCCCCGAGCGGCTCTCCAGCTTCCTCGACGGCAGGTTCGTGCGACTGATGCTCGCTCCGGCCCGCGGACCCGCGAAGCTGATGACGGCGGGGTTCGGCCTGATCACGAACGCCATGACCAAGATCCTCGGCGCGCAGTTCCTCAAGGACCTGCAGACGTTCATCACCGCGCTGGACACGGTGTTCGGTGGCTTCCGCCAGCGGGCGCAGCAGACCTACTCGCTGCTCCAGGCCGACGGAACCGCCTTCCTCGTGGTGGCGGCGCCCGAGCCGGACGCCCTGCGCGAGGCGGCGTACTTCGTCGAGCGGCTCAGCGAGGACGGGATGCCGCTGGCGGGGCTCATCGTCAACCGCGCGAGCCCGGCACCGGAGAGCAGCCTGGCCGCCGAGGAGGCACTCGCGGGCGCCGGACGGCTCCGTCGCGACGGCAACGGAGCAACCGCCGCCGGGCTGCTCCGACTGCACGCCGACCAGGTCCGGCTCGTCGAGCGCGAGCACGGGCTGCGCGAGCGCTTCGCGACGGCGCACCCGCAGGTGCCGACCGCCGTCGTACCGGCGCTCGCCGGGGACGTCCACGACCTCGAGGGCCTGCGCCGGATCGGCGGGCTCCTCGCCGAGGCGGGCCGTTAGCCCACGCCGCTACGACGCGCCCCGGCCCGGGCGGTCAGCCCGGGCCGTCGGCACATCGTCGAACAGCGTCAGATCAGGCGCTCGCCCTGGTCGTGACGGCAGCGATCTCGCGGTCACGGGCCGACTCGAGGACCTTGCGCCACGAGGCGTGCGGCTTGCGGCGCAGCAGCGCACGGCGCTCCCGCTCCGTCATACCGCCCCAGACACCCCACTCGATCTGGTTGTCGAGCGCCTCGGCGAGGCACTCGGTCCGCACCGGGCAACCGGCACAGACCTGCTTGGCCTTGTTCTGCTCAGCACCGCGCACGAACAGCTGGTCCGGCTGCTCGGTCCGACAGGCTGCGCGAAGAGCCCAATCATCTACCCACATGAATTGTCCCCATCTTCTGAGGAGGGCGGCACCCCCACAGCGCCGCGAGTTCCTCCTCGTCCGAGTAAAGTAAAGGAGGTGGCTGGTCTAGCACATCACTCGTTGTGCGCAACCTGTCTAGTCACATTTCACTAGGCCGGGAGGACGAGCGGGCCTGGGACCGCCCAGGGCAAGGGCACGCAGGGGCCGCGACCACCGTGATTCGCCGACTCTGGGAGCGGCCCGGCCGTCACGTACGCTGACCGCATGGCCCGCTCCAGGACCGAAGGTCTCTCCGCGTTCAAGGTGATCTCCCACCTCGGCGTGATGCTCGTCGTCGCCGCAGTGCTCGGCGTCGTGGTGTCCGGCCTGGCGATCCCGTTCGCCGGCGTGCTCGGGTTCGCCGCTCGCAACGTGTCGGAGTCGATCGACGAGCTCCCCCAGGAGCTCGAGACCGAGCTGCTCCCCCAGCGCACCGAGATCCTCGACCGCAACGGCGACCAGATCGCGACGATCTACGACCAGAACCGGGTCATCGTCCCGCTGCGCCAGATCTCGCGGATCATGGTCAAGGCCATCGTCTCCATCGAGGACTACCGCTTCTACCAGCACGGCGCGCTCGACGTGAAGGGCACGATGCGCGCCCTCTTCACCAACCAAGCGGCCAACGGCGTCGTCCAGGGTGGCTCGTCGATCACCCAGCAGCTGGTCAAGCTGACCCTGCTCAACCAGGCCGACACCAAGCGCGAGCGGGCGGCCGCGACCGACGACACCTACGCCCGCAAGCTGCGCGAGCTGCGCTACGCCATCGCCCTGGAGAAGAAGTACTCCAAGGACTGGATCCTGGAGCGCTACCTCAACACCGCCTACTTCGGTGATGGCGCCTACGGCATCCAGGCCGCCGCCCAGCACTACTTCAACGTCAACGCCAGCGAGCTGACCCTGCGCCAGGGCGCGACCCTCGCGGGCATCGTCCAGAGCCCCGGCGCGTTCGACCCGACCGAGAACCCCGACCGCTCGCGCGAGCGGCGCAACGTGGTCATCGAGCGGATGGCCGAGCTGAGCGTCATCTCCGAGCGCCAGGCGGCCCGCGCCAAGGAGCGCGGCCTGGGCCTCGATGTCCAGAAGAAGGAGCGCGGCTGCGTCAACTCGACCGCGCAGTTCTTCTGCGAGTACGTCATCGCCTGGCTCAAGCAGGACCCCAACCTCGGCGACAACCCGCGTGAACGGTGGCGGCTGATCGAGAACGGCGGCCTGACGATCACCACGTCGATCGACATGCGGATGCAGGCGGCCGCCCAGCAGTCGGTCAGCTCGCACGTCTTCCCCAAAGAAGGCGTGATCGGGGCCCTCGCGCTGGTCGAGCCGGGCACCGGCGAGGTCAAGGCGCTCGCGCAGTCACGCCCCCTCGGCAAGGCGCCTGGCGAGACGTTCCTCAACTACACGGTGCCCAAGGAGTACGGCAAGGCCAACGGCTTCCAGCCGGGCTCGACGTTCAAGACGTTCGTGCTCGCGGCAGCCGTCAACCAGGGCATCCCGCTCAACAAGACCTACCGGGTGCCCGCGCAGGCCTTCATCCCGGAGAACGAGTTCGAGACCTGCGACGGGCCCTACCAGAGCTCGAACATCTGGGACCCGGCGAACTTCGACTTCGAGGCGAAGGTGGTCAACCTCTACACCGGTACCCAGGGCTCGGTGAACACGTTCTTCGCCGAGCTGGAGAAGGAGACCGGGCTGTGCGAGCCCTACAACCTCGCTCGCCGGCTGGGCATCAGGCTGACCGACCCCGCGCGCGAGATGGTGCCGTCGTTCACGCTCGGCATCCCTGACACCAGCCCGCTCGAGCTCGCCGAGGCCTACGCCTCCTTCGCCGCCCGCGGCAAGCACTGCGACGCCCTGCCGGTGACGAAGATCGAGGACAACCAGGGCAACCTGCTCAAGCAGTACGAGCCCAAGTGCACCCAGGAGCTGCCCGGTCCGGTCGCGGACGCCGTCAACGACGTCCTCGAGGGCGTCCTCCAGCCGGGCGGCTTCGGCCAGTACCTCTACCCCGGGCAGCAGTCGGCCGGCAAGACCGGGACCTCGACCTCCAACCGATCGGTGTGGTTCGCCGGCTACACGCCCAACCTCGCCGGAGCCGCTGTCGTGGCCGGCATCAACTCCGTCGGCGACCCGGAGTCGCTCGACGGCAAGACCATCGGCGGCGTCACCTACTACTCGACCTCCGGGTCGGCGACCGCAGGCCCGATCTGGGGTGACGCGTTCAAGGCGATCGCGCCGTTCCTCGACGACGAGCTGTTCACCGACCCGTCCGCCGAGGACATCCGCGGCGTGCTGGTGCCAGTGCCGCCCGTCGCCGGCATGAGCGTCGAGACGGCGACCTCCACCCTGGAAGCGGCCGGGTTCACCGTGTCCAACGGCGGCTACGTCCCCTCCCGCGGCGTCGACGAGGGCCTGGTCGCCTACTCCTACCCCGGCGGCGGCTCCGAGGCCGGCTCGGGCGACACGATCACGCTCTACATCTCCGACGGCCCACCGCCGCCGAAGAAGAACGACGACCGCAACGGCGGTCGCGGCGACAACGGTGGTCGCGGCAACAACGGTGGACGCGGCGGCCGCGGCAACAACGGTCGCGGCAACGGCTGACCCGGGCGGACTCAGCCGAGCTGGCGGCGAACCTCCGCTGCCACGGCGGCGCCGTCGGCGCGGCCCTTGACCTGCGGCGAGACGATGCCCATGACCTGGCCCATCGCCTTGGGCCCGGCCCCGGCGGCACCGGCCTTCTCGACCGCGGCGGTGACGATCTCCGCGATCTCCTCCGGGCTGAGCTGGGCCGGCAGGTAGTCGGCGATCACGGCGGACTCGGCGCGCTCCTTGGCGGCCATCTCGGGTCGGTCGCCGTCCTCGAATGCCACCGCGGCCTCGCGGCGCTTCTTGGCCTCGGTCGCGAGCACGCTGAGCATCTCCTCGTCGGTGAGCTCCTTGGCCACCGATCCCGAGACCTCGGCGTTGGTCACGGCGGTCAGGATCATCCGGATCGTGGAGGAGCGGACGTCGTCACGCGCCTTGATGGCCGAGGTGAGGTCGGCGCGCAGACGGTCCTTCAACGTGTTCATGTCGACGATTCTGGCAGGCTGGCCATGTGGCGCCCTCACGCATTCCCGGACGCGGGCTCGTGCGCGCCCTGGCACCCGTGCTCGGCACCGGCGTGCTGGCCGGCGCAGCCGCGACGTCGTACGCGATGTGGGAGGCGCGGCAGTACACACTGCGCCGGATCGACGTCCCGCTGCTGCCCGCCGGGATGCGGCCGTTGCGGGTCCTGCACCTGAGCGACATCCACATGACGCCGGGACAGAAGCGCAAGCAGGAGTGGCTGCGCGGGCTGGCCTCGCTCGAGCCCGACCTGGTCATCGACACCGGGGACAACCTGGCGCACCGTGACGCCGTCCCCGTGGTCCTCGACAGCCTCGGTGCCCTCCTCGACCGGCCGGGCGTCTTCGTCCACGGCTCCAACGACTACTTCGAGCCCGGCTTCCGCAACCCGTTCAGCTATCTGACGCCGGACACCGGGAAGCGCTACACGCAGGTGCCGGCGCTGCCCTGGGGCGACCTCTCGGCCGGAATGTCCGGCGCCGGGTGGCTCGACCTGACCAACCGCACCTCCGCCCTCGTGGTCGGCGAGACCCGGATCTCCTTCGCCGGTGTCGACGACCCGCACTTGGAGTACGACGACCTCCCGGCCGTCGCCGGGCCGGCCGACCCGAGCGCCGACGTGCGCCTGGCGGTCGCCCACGCGCCGTACCTGCGGGTCCTCGACCAGTTCGCGGGGGACGGCTACGACGCGATCATCGCCGGGCACACCCACGGCGGCCAGGTGTGCCTGCCGTACCTCTCCCACCTCCAGCGACCCGGTCGCGCGCTGGCCACCAACTGCGACCTCGAACCCGCCCGTGCCCGGGGCCTGCACCGGCACCCGGCGGACTCGCGGCCCGGCGACCCGGGGTCGGCCTGGATGCACGTGTCCGCGGGCCTCGGGACCAGCCCCTATGCCCGGATCCGCGTCGCCTGCCGGCCGGAGGCCACCCTGCTCACGCTGGTGCCCTCCCCCTCGTAGGGGGCTGACCCCGTTCGGAGGCCGGTCCGATTCGGTCGCCAGGGAGCCGCTCCGGTATGCTCCCCTGCTTGTGAGCGGAGCCGCTCCGGACGCCTGATCCGTCGGGTTCCGGGAGGCATCGCGAGCGGCGGGCTGTGGCGCAGCTTGGTAGCGCGCTTCGTTCGGGACGAAGAGGCCGCAGGTTCAAATCCTGTCAGCCCGACCAGGTGAGATGACGAAGGACCCCCGCATGAGCGGGGGTCCTTCGTCGTTCTTCTCGGGCTAGTTCACCGCCTCGCAGTTGATCGGCGTCTCGACGTTGGAGCAGACGTCACCCGTGCCGGGCCCGCCGTCGCCGAGGTCGCTGCCGGATCCTCCGTCGAGGGTGTCGTTACCACCCTCGCCGTAGAGGAAGTCGTGGTTGTCGCCGCCCGAGATGACGTCGCTGCCTTCCCCGCCGCGCAGGATGTTGGCGTACAGGCTGCCGGTGATGGTGTCGTTGCCACCGCCGCCGGTCACGTTCTCGATGTCGTCCTTGACGGTGTCGTTCTCGCCCGCCTCGCCGTCACCGCCGTTGGTGGTGCTGAGGACGACCTTCACGGCAGCGATCCGGTCGCCGTAGTCGATCGTGTCCTGCCCGCTGCCCCCGATGAACTTGTCGGCGCCGTCCTTGAAGCCCGCGGCTCCGAACACGTCGCTCGCCTCGCCTCCGTCGATGGTGTCGTTGCCGCCCAGTCCCTCGAGGTAGTCCTCGCCGTGGAGCGCCGAGATCTTGTTGACCGCGTTGTTCCCCACCAGGTAGTCGTCGAACTGCGTCCCCTCGATGTTCTCGATGTCGGCCTGGACCCAGTCGCCCTCGCTCGGCGCGCCGTCGCCGGCCGTGCCGTTGAGCGTGACGGTCACGCCGACGAGACGGTCGGCGTAGGACACCGTGTCGGAGCCGGCACCGCCGATCAGGACGTCCCCGCCGAGCTGGCCGTTGAGCACGTCCGCGCCACCGTTGCCGCGCAGCTCGTCGTTGCCCGATCCGCCCAGGAGCGTGTTGGCTCCGCCACTGCCGGAGATCTGGTCATTCCCCGAGCCACCCTGGACCTCCTCGACGTCGGACTTGACGTTGTCGACGTCGCCGGCCGGACCGTCGTTGGCCACGTTGTCGAGCGAGATCACCAGGTTCGCGCTCTCGCCTGCGTAGGTGGCACGGTCCTTGCCGCCACCGCCGCTGACCACGTCCTTGTCGCTGCCCGTGGGGTTCACGGCCTGAGGCGCGAGGAGGTCGTTGCCACCGCCGCCGGAGAGGGTGTCGTTGCCGCCGAGGCCCCTGAGCTCGTTGGCCTTGGTGTTGCCGGTCAGCTTGTCGGCGAAGCTCGTGCCCTCGATGTTCTCGACGTCGGTGGCGACCTTGTCCTTCTGCCCGGCGTAGCCGTCGTCCGCGGCACCGTCGAGGTCGACCGTCACCGGCGTGGTCGCGTAGTCCTCGGTCGAGAAGTCGAACTCGACGTAGCCGGAGTAGACGACCGTGTCGGTGTCGACGCCGCCGATGATCTGCTTGCCGGTGCCCTTGTAGGCGATCAGCGTGTCGCTGCCGAGGCCGCCGTCCATCGTCGAGCCGTTGCCCTCGGCGAACAGCAGGTCGTTGCCGTTGTCACCGCGGAGGACGTCGGCACCGCCCCCGCCCACGATCCAGTCGGCTGAGACGCTGCCGGTGATCAGGTCGTTGCCGGCACCGCCGACGGCACGTTCGATCTGGGAGTAGGTGTCCACCTGCGCACCGGCGCCGACCTCGGCGGTCTGCGCGCCCATGTCGATATCGAGCGAGACGCTGGCGGGGACGTCGTACTCGATGCTGTCGAGGCCGGACTGGCCCTGCACGAAGTCGGAGGCGCCGAGCGATCCGTAGAAGATGTCGTTGCCGCCACCGGCGAAGAACTTCTGCGCCGCGCCGTTGCCGCGGAAGGTGTCGTCACCCTCGCCGCCGTGGAACGTCTCGATGTCGTTGAAGAGGTAGTCCTCCTCGCCGGCCTCGCCGTCATCGTCCTGGCCGTTGAGGCTGAGGTTCACCGGGAAGTCGCGCGCGTTGTAGGACACGGAGTCGATGCCACCCCCGCCGTGGACGAAGTCCTTGCCGTGGCCCACCTGGTAGTAGTCGTCACCGAGGCCGAGGAAGAGCTCGCCGTCGACCTGGGTCGCGTCGGCGAAGACCGTGTCCGGCCCGCTGCCACCGGTGAGCTCCCAGAACTCCATCCCCGCGAGCGGGCAGTCGACGACGTTGGCGCTGACCTGCGTGCACGGCGCCCCGCTGGTCAGGGTCATGCCTTTGCTGCCGACGACCCTGAACGACGCGCCCTGGTCGATCACGCTGACCGTGGCACCTGCGTTGTCGTTGACGTGGATCAGCACGCCGCCCGCGTCGTACAGGAGCGTCCCGCTCACCGCGTACGCCGCCGGTGACGGCATCGCCGCCACGCCGGCCGCTGCCAGAAGACCGGCAGCCATGCCCGTCCACATGATTCGTCTCATCGTTCGTTGCCCCATTCGTTTGTTGGAATTCTCAGGAGAAGTGCTCGCAGTTGACCGTCGACTCCGCGGTCAGGCACCGGTCGTGCGGGCCGGAGCCACCGTCGACGAAGTCGGTGTCACCCTCGCCCTCGATGAGGTCGTTGCCGCCCTCGCCGTACAGGTTGTCGTTGCCGTGACCGCCGAAGATGTTGTCCTCGCCGGCGCCGCCGTGGACGGTGCTGTCGAGGTGGTTGGCGATGACGAAGTCGTCGCCGGAGCCGGCGACGAGGTTCTCGATGTCGAGACGGATCTGGTCCTTCTCGTCGGTCTCACCGTCCAGGGCCAGGTCGTCGACGGAGAGGAACACGTCGGCGGTCCGGTCGCCGTAGTCGACCGTGTCGCTCCCCGTGCCACCGATCATCTCGTCGGAGCCGTAGCCCGGGTCGAGCCAGTCGGCACCCGTACCCCCGGTGAGGACGTCGTCGCCGTCGTTGCCGACCAGCGTGTTGTCGCTGGCGCCGCCCGTGAGCAGGTCGTTCCCGCTGCCCCCGATGAGGGTCTCGACGTCGGTAGCGACCAGGTCGTTCTCCCCCGACTCCCCGTCGCCGGCGCTGCCGTTGATCGTCACCTTGAGCGCACCGGTCCGCTGGCCGTAGTCGACGGTGTCGACCCCAGGTCCGCCGTAGATCTTGTCGGCACCGTCCTTGGCCACGCCGGCGCGGACGCCGTCGTCGCCGTTGCCCAGGTCGATCACGTCGTTCCCGGCGCCGCCGACCACTTGGTCGTGCCCCGCCCCGCCGAAGATCTTGTTGGCCAGGCTCGATCCGAACAGGTCGTCATTGCCCGAGCCGGCAATGATGACTTCCACGTCGGTCTGGACGTTGTCGTCCTCCGTGGACTCCCCGTCGCCGTCGAGGTTGTCGAGCGTGACCTGCAGGTCGGCCGTGCGGTCGGCGTAGGTCACCGTGTCGATGCCCGTGCCGCCGCTCATGAGGTCCGCGCCACCCTGACCGTCGAGGGTGTCGACACCCCCGAGCCCGCGCAGCACGTCGGCGCCGTCGCCTCCCAGGAGGAGGTTGGCCGCACCGCCACCGGCCAGCGAGTCGTCGCCGGAACCGCCCTGCACCTGCTCCACGTCGCTCTTGACGTTGTCGAGCTCACCCAGCTTGCCGTCGTCGGCCTGGTTGTCGATCGAGACGTCGAGATCGTCGGTCTCCGTGGCGTAGGAGACCAGGTCCGTCCCGGCGCCACCGCTGACGACGTCGTTGTCGGACCCGATGCCGGACACCCGCTGCGGAAGGAGAACGTCGGCTCCCCCTGCTCCGTTGAGGGTGTCGTTGCCTCCCAGGCCGTGCAGCGCGTTCGCCCCGGTCGACCCCGTCAGCTTGTCGGCGAACCTGGTCCCCGCCACGTTCTCGACGTCCGTGCGCACGTTGTCCTTCTGCCCGGCGGAGCCGTCGTCGGCGGCCCCGTTGATGCTGACCACCACGGGCGCCTGGGAGAGCACGAACCCGTCGGCGTCGCTGTAGCCCTCGTAGGAGACGAGGTCCGTGCCCGGACCGCCGATCAGCTGCTTGCCCGTGCCGGCCCACGCGTGGAGGGTGTCGTCCCCGGACCCGCCGTCCATCGTGGACATCACCCCGGTCGTGTAGAGGATGTCGGCCCCACCCGCGCCGACGAGGACGTCCTTGCCGGAGTTGCCGAGCAGCACGTTGTCGTCACCGTCTCCGGTGAGCGTGTCGGCTCCCACCCCACCGCGCAGCACCTCGAGGTCGAGGAGGTTGTCGTTCTGACCCGCCGGTCCGTCGTTCGCGGTCGCGTCCAGCGACAGGTTCAACGGCGCTGTGTAGTTGACCGGGTAGCGCATCTCATCGACGCCGTCCCCACCCTGGAAGACATCACCCGCGCCCGCCGAGGGGTAGAACCGGTCGTCTCCTCCGCCCCCGTAGAACGACTCGGCGCTGGCGTCGCCCTCGAACCAGTCGTCACCTGAGCCCCCGACCACCGACTCGACGTCGGAACGCACGTTGTCGAACTCATCCCCTCCGCCATCGACGGCGGTGTCGTCCAGGGTCACGATGACCTGCGCGGCGCGCCCGAAGTACGAGGTCGTGTCCACCCCTTCGCCGCCCGAGATGTCGTCGCCGGCACGTCCACCCTTGAGCGTGTCGTCGCCCTGCTGGCCCTCGATCTCACCGGGGATCGTCAGCGTGGCCGCACTGAGGTTGTCGTTGTTCGGCCCGCCGAGCAGCCGGTACGACGTGAGGCCGGCCTTGGGGCAGGTCCAGTTGAAGACGTCGATCTCGGTGCACCCGCCGCCGGGGTTGCTGATCCCCGAGATGCTGTAGACCGTGACCGCCGTGGGGGTCTCGGCAAGTTCGATCGTGGAGAGCACGACGCTGTTTCCCTGGACGGTCAGGATCCCGCCGGACACTGTGATCTCCGCGCTGAAAGGCGTGGCGTGGGCCGGGCCCGCCACCACCGCCGAAGCGGCCAGCACGGCAGCAATGAAAGTCGTCCGGGCAGTCGTCGACAGCATCGTGCTCACCCCATGCAAGCTCGGTCCATGGCCCCCGAGCCGCACCTTGGCGATCACCCTGCCACAGGGCTCGGGCCGCGCGAATGATCCAAATGGATAGTTTCCGAGGCCGGTCGGGGGTGAGCAGTGACCACGTCGTTCGAGCCTTCGTGACAAACTGCACCCCATGTCGGACGAGCAGGACAAGCTGAAGGTGAGCTTGGATCCGCCCAAGCTGTTCGGGCGGAAGAAGAAGGACGCTGCGGCCAGCGCGAAGAGCGCTGCGCCCGCGAGCAAGGCGCGTCCGAAGCCCGCGCCTGCCGAGCCGCCTGCCGAGGACCTCACCGAGGCTGTCGAGGACCTCGAGGAAGCCCCCGCCGAGACCATCGCCGAAGAGCCGGTCACCGCCGAGCTCGAGGCCGAGGAGCACGAGGCCTCTGCCGAGCCCGTTGCCGTCGAGCCCGAGCCCGTCGCCGCTGATCCCGATCCTGTCGCGTCCGATCCGGAGCCGGAGCCGGAGCCGGAGCCCGTTGCCGTCGACCCGGAGCCGGAGCCCGTTGCCGTCGACCCGGAGCCCGTTGCCGTCGACCCGGAGCCCGTTGCCGTCGAGCCCGAGCCGGAGCCTGTCGTGGAAGCCCCGGCGCCCGCTCCGAAGCCTGCCGCCACGAAGCCGGCCCCGAAGCCCGCTGCCGCGAAGCCCTCTGCCGCGAAGCCCTCTGCCGCGAAGCCCACCCCGGCGAAGCCTGCGCCCGCGAAGGCGGCGGAGTCCGTCCCGG
>NZ_JACEFC010000044.1:0-25442 GCF_014180715.1 Nocardioides stalactiti
CGTTGGCCGACATCCCGGCCGCGAACGGGTGGGTGGCGTCGACCACGACGTCGTACGCACCGAGGGCGGAGCGGAGGCCGTCGACTCCCCCGAAGCCGCCGATCCGCACCTCGCCGACGGGCAGCCTCGGCTCGGCGACCCGGCCGGCGAGCGACGAGGTCACGTCGAGCCCGGCCCCGACCAGCAGTGCCGCCAGCTCACGCGCCTCGCCGGTGCCACCGAGGATGAGCACCCTCATCGGGTCATCTCCAGCAGCGCGTCGACGTCGAGGTGCTCCTCGACGAGGTCGCCGAGGAGGTCGAGCCGCCGTTCGCGAGCCTCGGGGAACGAGGCGGTGGCATCCATCCCCAGCGCTCCCGCGAGGTACGACGACCGCGCGGCGTCGTCCTCGAGCGACCCGTGCACCATCGTGCCGGTCACCGATCCGGCGCGACGCTCGCCGGTGACCCGGCCGTGGTGGATCTCGTAGCCGGCCGGCTCGTGCACCCGCAGCGTCTTGTCGGCGGCGAAGGTCGTGGTGAGGTCCAGCAGCCCCAGGCCGTCGACCGACGCACCCGCGGGGCCCTCGACGCCCACGGGGTCGGCGATGCTCCGTCCGAGCATCTGGCAGCCGCCGCAGATCCCGAGGACCGGCCGGCCGGCGGCCGCGTGGGCGAGGATCGCCCGGTCGAGCCCGCGCGAGCGCAGCCACTCCAGGTCGGCGAGGGTCGACCGGGTGCCGGGCAGCACCACCAGGTCGGCGTCCGCGAGCCGCGCCGGGTCGGACACGAAGACGACGTCGAGCCCCGGCTCCAGACCGAGCGCGTCGACGTCGGTGAAGTTGCTGATCCGCGGCAACCTGACGACGGCGACCTTCCGCGCCCCCGCGAGCGAGCGGCGAGCCGTCAGGTCGAGTGCGTCCTCGGAGTCCAGCCAGACGTCCGGGCGCCACGGGAGCACGCCGTACGTCGGTCGGCCGGTCCGCTGCTCGAGGTCCGCGAGCCCGGGCTGCAGCAGGTCGACCTCGCCGCGGAACTTGTTGACGATGAAACCCTTGATGAGTGCCTGGTCCTCGGCGTCGAGGAGCATCAGGGTGCCGTAGGCCGCCGCGAACCAACCGCCCCGGTCGATGTCTCCGACGACGACGGTCGGGACGCCGCCGTGCCGCGCGAGGCCCATGTTGACGTAGTCCGAGGACCGCAGGTTGATCTCGGCCGGGCTGCCGGCGCCCTCGGCGACGACCAGGTCGAACCGCGCTCGCAGGTCGTCGAACGCCGCGAACGCGGTCTCCGCGAGGCGCGCCCGACCGTCGTGCCAGTTGCGCGCCGAGACCTCGCCGTCGGGTTGTCCCATCCGGACGACGTGGCTGCGCCGGTCGCTGCCGGGCTTGAGCAGCACCGGGTTCATCGCGACCTCCGGGACCGCACCGGCCGCGATCGCCTGGACCCACTGGGCCCGGCCGATCTCCCCCGCGACCCCGTCGGCGTCGACGACGACCATCGAGTTGTTCGACATGTTCTGGGCCTTGAACGGCGCGACCCGGATGCCGCGCCGGGACAGGGCGCGGCACAGACCGGTGACCACCACGCTCTTGCCGGCGTCGGAGGTCATCCCGGCGACGAGCAGCGCCGCCCCCGTCATCCGCGCTTCCCGCGGAAGACGTGACGCTGGAGCGCGGCGGGCACGGGACCACCGTCGCGCACCCAGTCGACGACAGCGCCGGTCGACGTCGGAGAGAGGACGCCGCCGAGCCACGTGTCCTTGGGCCGCCTGCCTCCGGGGAACCAGGTGAAGTCGCGGACCAGCACGACGTTCGACCGGTCGCACTCGTCGAGGCAGTCGACGACGCGGACCCGGACCCGCGGACCGCGGCGCCCGGCCGGATCATCGAGTCCCTCGATCTCGTCCCGCTGGGCGCGATGGTCGGCCTCCGGGTGCTTCTTCGTGGTACCGCAGCAGCAGTCGCGGCACAGCAGCACGTCCCGCTCAGGCAGCGCCATCGTCGTCCTGACCGGGAGCGGGCGCGCGGAGCAGGAACAGATCCATCACCCAGCCAGCCTCGGCCTTGGCCGCGTCGCGGGCTGCCACGACCGCCTCGGCCACGTCGCCCACCCGACCGGACACGAGCCGCTCCCCGGCCGCCCCGAGGTTGGCGCCCCACCAGATCGTCCAGTCCTCGAGCCCGTCGAGCTCGACCGAGCGGTTGAGGAGCACCGCGATGTTGGTCTGCCCGCCCGCGACCGCCGCGGCGAGCAGCCGGCCGGTCGTCACGTGCAGCGGCTGGCCCACGTCGTGCAGCACGATCCGGCTCCGTGCAGCGAGCAGCTGGAGCGCGCTGATCCCCGGCAGCACGTCGTACTCGACCTCGACGACGCCGCGCGCCGCGATGCTCTCGACGATGCGGATCGTCGAGTCGTAGAACGCCGGGTCTCCCCACACCAGGAACGCGGCCGTCCCGCCCCGCTCCGCGAGCACCGCCTCGTAGGCGGCGACCCGTGCCGCGTGCCAGTGGGCGACGGCCCCGACGTAAGCACCGTCCCCCTCGGGCTGCCGGTCGCGCTTCGGGTCCGGTACGGCGACGACGGGAAGGTCGTGGGCGGCGGCGATCTCACGCCGAACCGCCAGCAGACCGTCGTCGGGACCCTTGTCGGCTGCGATGGCGTAGTCGGCCGCGCGCAGCGCGTCGGCGGCCTCGGGCGTGACCTGGTGCGGCCCCATCCCGACCCCGACGATGCGGACCCGCACGGCCATCACTTGTCCTCCAGGTCGCCCTCGACCTCCAGGTAGACCGCCTGGAGCGCAGCGATCACCTCAGGGTCCGGCTCGGCCCACAGGCCGCGCGAGGCAGCCTCGTGCAACCGCTCGACCATGCCGCGCAGGGCCCACGGGTTCGACCGGCGCAGGAACTCCTGGTTCTGCTCGTCGAGGACGTACTCCTTGGCCAGCGCGTCGTACATCCAGTCGTGCACGACCCCGGCGGTCGCGTCGAAGCCGAACAGGTAGTCGATCGTCGCCGCCTGCTCGAACGCACCCTTGTAGCCGTGCCGCTGCATCGCGCCGATCCAGCGCGGGTTGACCACGCGCGCGCGAAAGACGCGGTTGGTCTCCTCCTGCAGCGTCCGCGTCCGGACGGCGTCCGGCGTCGTGGAGTCGCCGACGTAGGCCCGCGGATCGGTGCCGGTCAGCGCACGGATCGTCGCGACCATCCCGCCGTGGTACTGGAAGTAGTCGTCGCTGTCGGCGATGTCGTGCTCGCGGGTGTCGATGTTCTTCGCGGCGACCTTGATCCGCCGGTAGTTGGAGCGCATGTCGTCGGCCGCCGGTACGCCGTCGAGGCCGCGGCCGTAGGCGAAGCCACCCCACGCCGTGTAGACCTCGGCCAGGTCGGCGTCGTCGCGCCAGGTCCCCGACTCGATGACCTGCAGGATGCCGGCGCCGTACGAGCCCGGCTTGGAGCCGAAGATCCGGGTGGTCGCCCGCCGCCAGTCGCGGTGGTCGTTCATCTCGTCCTGGGCGTGGGCGCGCACGAAGTTCTGGTCGTGCGGCTCGTCGAGGTCGGCGACCATCCGCACGGCGTCGTCGAGCATCGCCACGACGTGGGGGAACGCGTCGCGGAAGAAGCCCGAGATCCGCACGGTGACGTCGATCCGCGGCCGCCCCAGCTCCTCGAGCGGTACGACGTGCAGGTCGGTCACCCGCTTGGAGGCCTCGTCCCACACCGGCCGGACGCCGAGCAGGGCCAGCACCTCGGCGATGTCGTCCCCCGAGGTCCGCATGGCCGACGTGCCCCAGACGGACAGGCCCACCGAGGTCGGATAGGTGCCCTCGTCGTCGAGGTAGCGCTGGAGCAGCGAGTCCGCCATCGCCTGACCGGTCTGCCAGGCCAGCCGGGACGGGACGGCGCGCGGGTCGACGGTGTAGAAGTTGCGGCCCGTCGGGAGCACGTTGACCAGGCCGCGCAGCGGCGACCCGGAGGGCCCCGACGGCACGAACCCGCCGGCGAGGGCGTGCAGGGTGTGGTCGAGCTCGTCGGTGGTGCGGGCGAGCCGCGGGACGACCTCGGTGGCGGCGAAGGCCAGCACCTGCCGCACCTCGGCGACGCCGTGCAGGTCCTCGACCCGGGCCGGGTCCCAGCCCGCCTTCTCCATCGCCTCGACCAGCTCACGGGCCTCGGCCTCGACCCGGTCGACCTCCGTGGTGGGCGCGTCGGGCGCGAGGCCGAGCGCGGCGCGCAGCCCGGGCACGGCGTGTGCGCGACCGCCCCACACCTGGGCGGCTCGCAGGATCGCCAGCACCAGGTTGACCCGCGCCTCACCCTCGGGCGCCTGCCCGAGGACGTGCAGGCCGTCGCGGATCTGGACGTCCTTGATCTCGCAGAGCCAGCCGTCGACGTGGAGCAGGAAGTCGTCGAACTCCTCGTCGTCGGGCTTCTCCTCGAGCCCGAGGTCGCGATGCAGCTCGGCGGCGTGCATCAGCTGCCAGATCTCGCCGCGGATGGCCGCGAGCTTCGCCGGGTCCATCGCCGAGATCTTGTCGTACTCCTCGAGCAGCCCCTCGAGCCGCGCAACGGCGCCGTACGACTCGGCCCGCGCCATCGGCGGCACCAGGTGGTCGACGATCGTCGCGTGCGCACGGCGCTTGGCCTGCGCGCCCTCGCCCGGGTCGTTGACGAGGAACGGATAGATGAGCGGCATGCTGCCGATCGCGGCGTCGGGCCCGCAGGACGCCGACAGCGCGGCGTTCTTGCCCGGCAACCACTCCATCGAGCCGTGCTTGCCGAGATGGACGACGGCGTCAGCCCCGAAGCCGTGCTGGACCCAGCGGTACGCCGCGAGGTAGTGGTGGCTCGGCGCCAGGTCCGGGTCGTGGTAGATCGCGACCGGGTTCTCGCCGAAGCCCCGCGGCGGCTGGATGAGCAGGACCACGTTGCCGGCCCGGAGGGTGGCGAGCACGATCTCGTCGTCGTCGTTGACGAACAGCGAGCCCGGCGACGCGCCCCACGCATCCACCATCCCGTCGCGCAGGTCGGCGGGGAGGTCGGCGGTCCAGGAGTCGTAGTCGGCCTTGCTGATCCGCACGTGCGCGTCGGTGAGCTGCGCGTGGGTGAGCCACTCCTCGTCCTGGCCGCCGGCGGCGATGAGGGCGTGGATGAGTGCGTCCCCGGCCTCGGTGTCGTCCGCCATCGCGAGGATCGCGGTCACCTCGTTGTCGGTGCCGAGGTCGTAGCCGGCCTCGCGCAGCCGGCGCAGCAGCCGGACGGCCGAGACCGGGGTGTCGAGGCCGACGGCGTTGCCGACCCGCGAGTGCTTCGTGGGGTAGGCGCTCAGCATCAATGCCAGCCGCTTCTCTCCTGCCGGGACCCGGCCCAGCCGCGCGTAGCCGACGGCGAGGCCGGCGACCCGCGCACACCGCTCCGCATCCGCGACGTACGACGGCAGCCCGTCGGCGCCGATCTCCTTGAACGAGAACGGCGCGGTGCTGATCCGGCCGTCGAACTCGGGGATGGCGACCTGGTTGGCGTAGTCGAGCGGGGTCACCCCGTCGTCGTTGGCCTGCCACTCCTCGCGGCTCGAGGTCAGGCAGAGCCCTTGGAGCACCGGGATGTCGAGGGCGGCGATCCGCTCCACGTCCCAGGTCTCGTCGTCGCCACCGGCGCTGACGGCGGCCGGGGTGCTGCCACCGGCGGCCAGGACGGTGACCACCAGGGCGTCGAGCCCGCCGAGGGCCACGAACAGGTCGTCCGGCGCCGCGCGCAGCGACCCGGCGAACACCGGCACGGCCACCGCGTCGCCGGTGGCGTCGATCGCGTCGCACAGCGCGTGCACGAACGCGGTGTTCCCGCTGGCGTGGTGCGCCCGGTAGTAGAGGACGCCCACCCGGGCGAGTCGCCCCTCCTGCGGTGCCGAGTCGCCAACCTCGTCGGGTCGAGATGCCACTCCTGCCCTGTCGAGCAGCCCCCACGCCGGGATGGCGGCGGGCGGGTCGAAGCCCTCACCGGTGAGCAGCACCGTGTCGGAGAGGAACGCGTGCAGCTGGGCCAGGTTGGCCGGACCGCCCTCGGCGAGGTAGCGGTGGGCCTCGGCGGCCACGCCGACCGGCACCGTCGACAGCTCCATCAGCTCGGCACTGGGGGTCTGCTCGCCGCCGAGCACGACCATCGGCTTCCCGGTGGCGCGGATCCGCTCGAAGCCGGCGCACAGGTCGTGCGGCGAGCCGAGGATGCGCGCCACGACCAGGTCGGCCTCCTCGATCGCGGTCGCCATGTCGGTGTGCCCGGGCCGACCGGGGTTGGCGAGCGTGTAGTCCGCCTCGCTGGCTCGGGCCGACAGCAGGTCGGTGTCGGAGGTGGAGAAGAGTGCGATGCGCACCATGGCAGCGGAGCCTCCTCGGGGTTCTCGCCCCTCATCGGATCGGTCGTCCCGTGGCCAGTGTCTGGCTCACCCGGCGCCGGTCGGCGCTGCGGGATCACAGTGGCGGAACCGCCCCGGACTCACACCGGGTTCCTGCTCCACGGGACCTGTGGTGCTGACCCTACGGTGGAGCCTGTGTCCGACGAGCCACTGCCCACCCCTCAGCCACCGCTCCCGGCGCCCGCGCTGGTGCTGGTCGACGGCCTGACCCGCGAGCAGGTGCTCACCGCGGTCGGCGACGCCCGGGAGTCCGGCGCCCCGCTGGACCTGGAGGGCCACGGCAGCTCGGGGGTGGCGGTCCTCAGCCTCGCCGTCCACCAGCGCCGGCTGGGCCTGCGGATCGAGCAGGTCGCGTGCCTCGGCGCGCGCGGCGAGGACGACCCGGTGAGCGGGCAGGCGCTCGTCGTACCGCCCCGGCCGTCGCAGGTCAGCACCCGGATCGTGCTGATGGCGAGCCAGGACCCGGAGTCGATCGCGTGGACCGACCGGACGGAGGCGGAGCTGGCGGCGGCGGGCTGGTCGGTCGACCGCGCGGGCTGACCGTCACACCACGCGGAAGAGCGCCCAGGTCCCCGGCAGGCCCTTGAGCTCGACGTCCCCGACGGGGACGCAGGAGTACGCCGACCCGGCGAGCAGGTCCGCGACCGTGCGGGTCACGAGCACCTCCCCCGCCCCTGCCTGACCGCTCACCCGCGCCCCGACGTGGACAGCGACGCCCGCGACGTCCTCGCCGCGCATCTCCACCTCGCCGATCTGCACCCCGGCGCGGATCTCGACGCCGATCACCCGCAGCGCCCGGGCGATCCCACGGGCAGCCGTGACCGCGTCGCTCGGCCGTTCGAAGAGGGCGAGGTGGCCGTCGCCCATGCTCTTGCAGACCTTGCCGTTGTTGCGGAGGACCTGGCGGGACACCGTGCTGTCGACCTCGTCGAGCAGCGCGGTCCAGCGCACGTCGGGGGTCGTGGACAGCCGCTCGGTCGATCCGACGACGTCGGTGAAGAGGACGGTGAGCAACCGCCGCTGCGCGTGCGTCGCCTGGTCGCCCTCGAGGAACGACTCGATCTCGGCGAGCTTCTCGTCGACGTGGTCGCAGAAGAACAGGTGGTTGTCGGAGTCGTACTCCACGAGTCGCGAACCCGGGATCTCGGCGTTCATGAAGCGGGCGCCGGCCACCGGCGTCCAGCGGTCACGGGTGCTGTGCTGGATCAGTGTCGGGACCGCGATCCGATGGAGGAGGTCACGGACGTCGGTCTGGAAGGCCATCTCCGTGTAGGCCCGGGCTGTTGCGGGGCTGACCCGACCACCGTCCGCCATCCAGGCCTCCAGGTCGTCGTCGTCGGTCAGGCTCGGCGCCAGCACGTCCAGGATCCGCGCCGGCCCGAGACCCTGACCCGGGCGGTCGTACTCCTTGGCCAGTTGCTCGATCACCTCGACGGGCACCCCGCCCTCCCAGCCCGGAGCACTCCCGGGGAACGGCGTGGCCGAGGTGACGACGAGGCTGGAGACCCGATTGGGGTGGGCCACCGCGAACTGCAGCGTCGCCTGGGCGTCCCACGCGTTGGCACTCAGGACGACCTCGTCGATGCCGAGATGGTCGAGGACCGCGAGCAGGTCGGCCATTTGCTCCTCCATCGTCGGGAGCGAACCCGGCGGCAACGGGTCGGAGTAGCCGATCCCCCGTCGGTCGATCATGATCCGCGTGGAGAACGTCGCCAGCTCGCGCATGAACCGGGCCACCCGCGGCTCGTCGAAGATCGCGCTCGCGGTGATGGTGCCGCCCGGCCAGGAGATGACCGGAGGCCCTTCGCCCAAGATCCAGTAGCCGACATGAGCGCCGTCGCCCCGCGGCGCGTAGCCGACCTTCGGACTCGGGAACATCACCACCCCCTGCGCCGCGCGGTGGACCGGAGCTAGTTCACCTGGCGGTCGCGTCCTTCCCAGTATGGGGCTCGCAGCTTGAACTTCTGCAGCTTTCCGGTCGCCGTTCGCGCGAGCTCCGCGGGGAACTCCACCGACGTCGGCGCCTTGTAGCCGGCGAGCCGCTGCTTGCACCAGGCGATCAGCTCGGCCTCCATGCCGTCCGAGACGTGTCCGGGCGCCAGGACGACGAGCGCCTTGATCGTCTCCCCCCACTTCTCGCTGGGTACGCCGATGACGGCGACCTCGGCGACCGCCGGGTGCGAGAAGAGGGCGTCCTCGACCTCGATCGAGGAGACGTTCTCGCCACCGGTGATGATGACGTCCTTCTTGCGGTCCGCGATCGTCAGGTACCCGTCGTCACCGAGGATCCCGCCGTCACCGGTGTGGAACCAGCCGTCCTTGAGGGCGGCGTCGGTCTCCTCGGGCTTCTCCCAGTAGCCCTCGAGGACCACGTTGGAGCGGGCGAGCACCTCGCCCGCGCCCTCCTCCGACTCGTCGATCTTCAACGTCACGCCGAGAGCGGGCGAGCCGGCACGGGTGAGCTTCTGGGCCCGCTCCTCGGGCTCGAGGTCGTCCCACTCGGCCCGGCGACGGTTGACGGTCAGCACCGGCGAGGTCTCGGTGAGGCCGTAGATCTGGATGAACTCCCAGCCGAGCTCCTGCTCGACGCGGGCCACGGTCTTGGTGGGTGGCGGGGCGCCTGCCATCACGATCCGCACGGTGTCCCGGCCGGGGACCTCGCCCTCCCAGCTCGGGAGCGCGTCCAGGACGGCCGCGGCCACCGCGGGGGCGGCGCACATCATGGTGACGCCGTGGTCGCGGACGCGGCGCAGGATCTCGGCCCCGTCGATCTTGCGCAGGATGATGTGCTGCGCGCCGACCCCGGTCATCGCGAACGGCATGCCCCACCCGTTGGCGTGGAACTGCGGGAGAGTGTGGAGGTAGACGTCGCGGTCGCTGATCGTCGTGTGCAGACCGAACGTGACGGCGTTGGTCCAGATGTTGCGGTGCGTGATCTGCACGCCCTTGGGCCGCGCGGTCGTGCCCGAGGTGTAGTTGATCGTCGCGGTCGCGCTCTCGTCGTGCTCCCACGCTGCCGGCTCGGTGCCCGGGGCGGCGTACAGGTCGGTGTCCGTGCCGATGACGAACTTGTGCTCGACCTCGACACCCTTGAGCGACTCCTCGAGCTCGGGGTCGACGTACAGCACCCGGGAGCCCGACTGCTCGACGATGTACTGGATCTCGTCGGGGCGCAGCCGGAAGTTGATCGGCACCAGGATCCGGCCCCAGCCCGAGACGCCGAAGAAGGAGGTCAGAAGGCGACTGCTGTTGTGGCTGACGATCGCGACGCGCTCGCCCGGGGCGATCCCGAGCTGGTCGAGACGGGCGGCCTGCCGCCGCGCCAGCTCGCCGATCTCGGCGTAGGTCAGCGACCCCTGGCTCGGGGCCGGCTGGTCCGGCTCGTCGATGACGCCGACGCGTTCGCCGTACACGGCGACGGCCCGGTCGAGGAAGTCACGGACGCTGAACGGTACGAACATCGGTCCTCCGGTGCGAGGGGGCGGTGACGATCGTCACTGTATTGCCGCGGGAGGTTGCGTGGGCGTTGCCCGCGGTTCGAACGCGACGAACGCGGGACCGTCTGCGGCGAACGGTCGATGAGAGTCCTCTCACCCACCCCTCACGGACCCGCCACGATCGGCGAGGATCGTCCTTGTCATGAGTCCGTTGCTCAAGCTCCTGCTCCCGCTGGCGATCGCCTTGCCGCTCGGCGGCTTCGTCGTCGGCTCCCTGGTCAGCGCGGCAGACGACGAACCGCCCGCGCGAGCGCCGATCATCCTGCGGGACGACGACAGCTCGGACAGCCCCCCGTCACCGCGCCCCTCGCGCCCCTCGGAGCCAGCGAGGACCGACCACGGCAGCACGGGCGATGACGAGGTCGGCTCCGGCCGGGAGGATCCCGAACCCGACGGCGGTCCGGTGATCTCACCCACCCCCATCGAGGAGGAGGATGACCTGGACGACCGCGACGACCGCGACGACCGCGACGACAGGGACGACAGGGACGACAGGGACGACAGGGACGACAGGGGTGACCGCGACGGGGGCGATGACGGGGGCGATGACGGCGACGACTGAGCAGCGCGCACCGCAGCGGTCAGGCCTGTCGGTCAGGGTCCGGATCACCGCGGCAGTCGCGCTCCTGGTGAGCGCGGCCCTGGCCGGGGCCGGCCTGATCGTGTACCTGATCGAGGTCGAACGGGTCGAGGCCTCGGTCGAGCGGGAGGTCGAGCAGGAGCTCGACGAGTTCGGCCGCCTCCAGCGCGTGGGGGTCGACCCCCAGACCGGCCGACGTTTCGACGTCGAGGGGCTGCTGACCGCCTTCCTGCGCCGCAACGTGCCCGACGACGACGAGCTCCTGGTGGGATGGGTCAGGGGCCGTCCCAAGGTCTACTTCCCCGATGACGACCTGGTCCGGGACCCGGTCTTCCTCGCCGCCGCGGCACCCTTGGTGAGCACGGGCGGTTCCACACGGATCGACACCGCAGACGGTGAGGTACGGATCACCAGCCAACCCGTGCGCCAGGGACAGCAGACGGGGGCACTCCTCGTGGTCGCCTACCTCGACGAGGACCGCGCCGAGCTCGCTGCCACCATGCGCACCTACGCGATCGTGGCGCTGCTCTCGATGTTGGTGATCACCGGGGCCGCCTGGTGGCAGGCCGGTCGTCTGCTCGCTCCGCTGCGGACGCTGCGTCGGACCGCCGACGAGATCAGCGCCACCGACCTCTCCCGACGCGTACCCGAGACCGGCAACGACGACATCACTGCCCTCACCCACACGGTCAACGGGATGCTCGATCGCCTGGAGTCGGCCTTCGTCGGGCAGCGGCAGTTCCTGGATGACGCCGGGCACGAGCTGCGCACGCCGCTGACCGTGCTGCGCGGCCACCTCGAGCTCCTCGACGAGGGCGATCCCTCGGAGGTGGCGGAGACCCGCACCCTGCTGCTCGACGAGGTCGACCGGATGGCGCGACTGGTCTCCGACCTCATCGTCCTGGCGAAGAGCGAACGACCCGACTTCCTGTCCGTCCGGCCCGCGGATCCGGCGGATCTGACCGCGACCGTCCTGGCGAAGGCCCGCGGCCTCGGCGAGCGCACGTGGCGGCTGGAGATCACGTCCCTCGCCGCCGGGGAGACCGTCGTTCTCGACCCGCAGCGGCTGACCCAGGCGCTGCTCCAGCTGGCCGACAACGCGGTCAAGCACACGACCGTCGGCGACGAGGTCGTGCTGGGGGCCGGCATCGACGCCGGCACCCTCACCTTCTGGGTGCGCGACGGGGGCCGCGGGGTGCGACCGGAGGATCGGGAGCGGATCTTCCAACGGTTCGGACGGGCGGTCGTGCCGCAGGGGGACGAGGGGTTCGGCCTGGGCCTCTCGATCGTCAGCGCGATCGCTCGTGCGCACGGGGGCCGCGCCTACGTCGACGAGACGTCACGGTTCGTGATCGCGCTTCCCGTCGTACGGCAGACGCCGCAGGACGACCAGACCAGCACCACCCGGCTCGTACCCACGGAGGAGACATGGCACGGATCCTGATCGTCGAGGACGAGCACCGGATCGCCTCGTTCATCGGCAAGGGACTGCGCGCGGAGGGGCACACCGCCGTGGCGGTGGCCGACGGGCTGACCGGCCTCGAGCACGCGATGAGCGGCGACTTCGACCTGGTGGTCCTCGACATCGGCCTCCCTCAGATCGACGGCTTCGACGTCCTGGACCAGCTGCGGTCCCAGGGCTCCCGCGTGCCCGTGATCGTGCTCACCGCTCGGGACTCGGTCACCGACACCGTCTCCGCGCTGGAGGGCGGCGCCGACGACTACATGTCGAAGCCGTTCCGCTTCGCCGAGCTGAGCGCGCGGATCCGGCTGCGGCTCCGCCAGGTGCCCGGCACGGGAGAGGGGCGACCCGAGACGATCGCCGCCGGCCAGGTGCGCCTCGACCTGCGCACCCGCCGCGCGACGGTCGCCGGCAAGGAGCACGACCTGTCGGCGCGGGAGTTCGCCCTCGCCGAGATGTTCCTGACCAACCCGGGGCAGGTGCTCTCCCGTGAGCAGCTGCTCGACCACGTGTGGGGCCTCGACTTCGACCCCGGTTCCAACGTGGTCGACGTGTACGTCGGCTACCTGCGCAAGAAGTTCGGCGCCGACAGCATCTCGACCGCCCGCGGGATGGGCTACCGGTTCAACGGCTGACGCACGCTCACGCCGGACTCGCGTTGACCTTGAACGTCAGTCGCGCCTTCGGTTGCCGTGCCAGCACCGGCTCGAGCGCTTCGGAGATCTCGTGCGGGAGCGGCCGATCGCCAGGGGCAGGCGCCAACGCGGCGCCGATGATCTCGGCCACCTCCGGGGCGATCCCGCTCGGCAGCGGCCCTGGCACGTCCCGCACCTGCGGATGGCGTTCGTACGGCGTCGCGCCGTCCCGGTGCCCGGCGCGGAAGGGACGCTCCCCCGCGATCGCGTGGAACAACGTCGCACCGAGGCCCCAGACGTCACTGGCGTACCCCGGGACCTGCCCGCCGCTGCCGGGATCTGCCTGCTCGGGCGCGAGGTAGGCGTCGGTCCCGATCACACCTCGGATCGCGGTCGCGGAGGCAGCGGAGCGAGCGACCGAGAGGTCGATCATGCGGGCAGGTGACCCCATGATCAGGTTGCTCGGCTTGATGTCGAGGTGGCAGACGTCGGCATGCCGGAAGAAGTGCAACGCCGAGGCGAGGTCGATGGCCAGCGGCACGTACTGCTGCTCGGAGAGCCGACCGTGCCGACGGATCAGCGTGGACAACCTCGGTCCTTCGATGTGCTCGAGCACCAGGTGCGGTCGCGGACCGTCGACCTGGTGTCGCAACCCACGGACCACGACCGGGTGGTTCGCGACCTCCAGCGCCCGTGCTTCCCGTTCGAGGCCGTGCAGCGTCTCGGCGTCGTCGGCCTCGGCGGGGCGGACGACCTTGACGACGACCGGTCCGTAGGTGATCTCGTCGAAGGCGAGGAAGGCCTCGTACGCCGACCCACCCCCGAGCAGCCGCAGGGCGGTCAGCTCGGGGGTGATCGCGTCACCCTCCTGCAGGCACCAGCTCTCGGCCGGCGCGAGGGATGACGTCATGGCGTCACCGGGTGTTGTTGCGGCTGCGGTCGTTGGTGTTGTTCTGCGACCAGTCGCGCTTGCTCGTGCCGGGACCGTCCTTCGTCCAGTCCTTCACCTCCCGGACGCTGCGACTGTCGTCGCGGCCGCTGCGACCCCCCGTCCGGGAGCTGTCGCTGGCGGTGTTCCGCGACCGGCTGCGGGTGTTGGTGTCGTCGTCGTCATCGTCGTCCATGAGGACGACGTCGGCGTTGTCCTCGTCCCGCTTGAGGACCGAGGGGTCGACGCTGGCGCCCGCGCTCTGCTGGAACGCGATCAGCCCCGTTGCCACCAGTCCGGCCAGGCCCAGGGTCAGCATGCGAAGTGGATTGATCTTCATCGTTCGCCCTTTCTGTCGTGGTGCGGCGATGTCTCGAGTCAATCCAGAGGCGGTGAGCCAGCCATGAGCGGTCGGTGAGAGGACTCTCACCGACCGCCGCCGCGCACTAGGGTGCGCGCATGTACCTGGAGATCGTGACCGACAAGCAGGACCGCGCGCGGCAGGCCCTGGTGTCCTGGATGGCGACGTTCTTCACCTGCGGCTACCTGCTGCCGTGGGCGATCGCGACGACCCGCGGCAAGGCCAACGCCCCGCTGATCGGCGCGCTCAACTTCTGGGCCGGCTGGACCGTGATCGGCTGGTTCGTCGCGCTCACCCTGGCGGTCGGGCGGCACCGGGTCGCCGGGCTCCGCGTCTGGAGCGCGGCCGAGCCCCGGGACGTCCTCGGCTGATCGGCGAAGCGGCTGACGCACCGGCCCCGCAGGGTCATAGTGGGTCGACGCTCCCGCACCCGGACTGGAGCCTGACGGAAGGCTCCCGCATGTCCGAACGCCCCCACCGCCACCCCGGCGGCCACCTCCGCCGCCACGGTGCCGCCTACGCCTTGGCAGCGCTCGCCCTCACCCTGTCCCCGGTGCCGAGCATCGCCGCGGACCTGGTGACGACCGCCGACATCGCGACCGGCGCGGTCACCCAACCCAAGCTCGCCCCCGACAGCGTCGTGAGCGGCAAGATCCTCAACGAGACCATCGGCGGGGTCGACATCAAGAACGGGTCCGTCACCGCGACCGACGTCGCCCCGCTCCAGTGGCACGACTTCGTTCTGCTGTACGGCTGGGTCAACGCGAACGGCGCCGAGCGGCCGCCGGGGTGGGCTGTCGACGTCCAGGGCGTCATCCACCTGCGCGGCGCGATCTCCGGCGGCGCCACGACAGCGTTCGCCCGGCTCCCCGCCGCGGTCCGGCCCTCGGCGCCTGTGTACGTGGTCACGAACCTCGACGGCAGCAAGCCCGGTCGGATCCTCGTCGACCCGACCGGCTTCCTCCAGGCCGACTACGAGGACACCTTCGACGACGCGATCGCGTTCACGAGCCTGGACGGCGTCACCTGGGCGATGTGAGACCCGATCGGGTCAGCCGCGCTGGACGGTGACCTGGCCGTCGAGCTCGTCGTAGTGGTCGTTCAGCGAGCCGTAGGCGAAGAACCTGCCCACCGACGGCGCCGGAGCATCGGGGTTCGCTGCGGGACGCGGGTAGCAGCGCTGCGGGAGCGAAGCGGTCACCACGTCAGCGGCGCGCTTCCACTCCGCGGTCAGGCCCTGGCACGGCTCCTGCGGGCACTCCTCGGTGTCGCAGACATAGAGGCGCGCCTTGATGTCGCCGCCGTTGTAGCGGACCACGACGATGGCGCTGCGGGCCGGCGGGTTGCCGCTCGTGCCACCCCAGTAGTCGAAGCTGAACTGGCCGCGCTTGCGCAGGTCGCGCACGTCGAGCTCGAAGTTGACCCGGTGGTCGCCGTTCTGCACCTTGAGCCGCGTGATGTCGATGCGGGCGCCGGCGTCGTTGCTCGGGTCGGTGATCGATCCGCTCGCGGCGGAGGCGGGAGCCGGGCCGAGGGCGGCCAGCACCAGGAGTGCGGCCAGGAACGCCAGTACTGCTCGTCTCATCGTCAGGTCCTTCAGATCGGGGGCTGTTGGAACAACAGACGCACTCGAGGACGAAGAGGTTGCAATTCGCGTGGGCGCAACAGGGATCGAACCTGTGACCGCCTGCTTGTAAGGCAGGAGCTCTACCGCTGAGCTATGCGCCCGCATTCAGCGGCGGCGAGCCTACCCGCTGCCGCCCCCGCCCTCGAAACCCGACCAGCCCGGCGTCTCCACGCTCGACCCGACAAAATGAATCGAACCGCTGGCGTCTCGGGTCACCAGCGGTTCGACGACTGAACTGTAACCAGACTGGTACACAGAGCCAAGTCCAATGTCACAAATGACGTCGAATTTGACCCGCACGGACTAGACGACTGACCCGTTCGGGTCAGTCGGCCGCCGCGCGGAGCTGCTTGAGGTGCTCGTCGAGGTCACGGCCGTCACCACGTGGGTTGTGGACCGCCCACGCCAGGTTGCCGTCCCTTCCCACGACGTACGACGAGCGCAAGGCCGTCCCGTCGGACTCGTCGAAGACCTCGTAGGCCTTCGCCACCGCCCCGTGCGGCCAGAAGTCGCTGAGCAGCGGGAAGTTGAGACCGTCGGCATCCGCCCACGAGCGGAGCGCATAGATCGGGTCGCAGGAGATCGCGACGACCTCGGTGTCGAAGGTGAGGAACTCGTCGAGCCGAGCCCGGAGCTGGCTCATCTCGCCCGTGCAGACGCCGCTGAAGGCGAACGGGTAGAAGAGGATGAGGACCGCCTTCGTCCCGCGGTACGACGAGAGCGTGACGTCCTGCCCGAACTGGTCGCGCAGCGTGAAGTCCGGAGCGGGACCCCCGAGCGCCAGGCCGGCGCCGGGTGGCGCGTCGGTCACGGGGCCTCCACCTCGGCGAGCTCACGCTTGAGCACCTTGCCGGTCGCGTTGCGTGGCAGCTCGTCGAGGAACACGATCTCCCGCGGCACCTTGTAGCGAGCGAGGTTCTGCTTGACCCAGCCCTTCACGTCGTCGTCGGAGACGTCGGCGCCGTCGGCGCGCACGACGAAAGCCCGCAGCCGCTTGCCGTAGTCGTCGTCGTCGACGCCGATCGCGGCGACCTCGGCGACGCCGTCGAGCTTGGCGATGCAGTCCTCGACCTCCTTGGGGAAGACGTTCTCGCCGCCGGACACGATCATCTCGTCGTCACGGCCCTCGACGTAGAGCCGCCCGTCCGGGTCGAAGCGACCCACGTCACCGGTGGACATGAGCCCGTCGACGACCTCCTTGTGGCCGCCGCCCGTGTAGCCCTCGAACTGGAGGTCGTTGGCGACGAAGATCCGGCCGGACTCGCCGACCGGGAGCTCCTTGCCGTCGGGGTCGAGGATCTTCACGACGGTTGCGTGCGGGATCCCGCCGGCCGTGCCGGGTGCCTCACGCAGGTCCTGCGGGGTTGCGATGCTCGCCCACGCCACCTCCGTCGAGCCGTAGATCGAGTAGAGGTTGTCGCCGTACCGATCCATCCAGCGGGTGGGCAGGTCGCCGGGCAGCGCGGAGCCGGACGAGGCGACCGCCTTGAGCCGGGGCAGCCGGTGCGCGTCGAGCCGGTCCTCCGGCAGCGCCAGGATCCGCTGGAGCATCACGGGGATGACCACGATCGAGTCGCAGTCGTGGTCCTCCATCAGCTGCAACGCGTTCTCCGGGTCGAACTTGCGGGTCAGCACCATGGTGGTGCCGAGCAGCATCGCGAGCTGGTAGTGCGCGAAGCCCCAGGTGTGGAACAGGGGCGCCGCGATGTGACAGCGCCAGCCGGCCTTGAGCGGCATCCGCGACAGCAGCGAGACCGCCGCCGGGATCCCGCCCTGCGGGCGCGGCGCGCCCTTGGGCGTGCCGGTCGTGCCCGACGTCAGGATGATCGTGCGCGAGGAGCGCTTCGGGGGGTCGAGGTCGTCGCTGGACGCCGCGCGACGGATGAGGCCGTCGATGGTGTCGTCGCCCGCCTCGCCGTCGGTCCACGCGATGACCCGGTCCTCGACCTGGACACCCTCGAGCAGGCCGGCGAACTCCTCGTCGTACACGACGACCCGGGGGGCCTCGCGGTCGACGACCTCCACGAGCTGAGGGCCGGCGAACGCGGTGTTGAGGTAGAGCACGTCGGCGCCGAGCTTGTTGATCGCGATCGACGCCTCGATGAAGCCACGGTGGTTGCGGCACATCACTGCGACGCCGTCGCCCTCCTTCACGCCGCGCTCCCGTAGCCCGCGGGCGAGCGCGTTGGTCCGACGGTGCAGCTCGCCGAACGTGAGCTCACCGCGTTCGTCGATGATCGCCACGCCATCGGGGTCGCGCTTCGCCAGCGCTCGGAAGCCGCCGGCCGGCGCGGTGCCCCACTTGGTCAACGACGTCACGATGCCCGTGAGCTTGCGCGGCCCGTAGGGCCGGACGATCCCGGACTCGATAAGGGTCTTCAGGCTGAAGGCGGCATCACGGACCCGCGAGGACTTCGATCCCATGGAGAGGGACGTTACCGCCTGGTAGGTGGCGGCGGGTCAGCCGACCGTCTTCGGGGCGACGAGCCGGGTCGCGACCCAGTCGGCGCTGACCGCAGCCGTGGTGGTGAGCGCCAGTCCGGCGACGGGCGCCGCCTCGGCGATGTCGGCCGGGTCGACGGCGTTCGGACGACCGATCTTGGGCGTCAGGAGCCAGATGACCCCGCCGCCGACAAGGTCGGTGATCGAGTCGAAGAGGCCGTCGACGAGGTCCCCGTCGTCGTCGCGCCACCAGAGGACGACTGCCTCGACCACGTTGCCGTAGTCGCCGTCGACCATGTCGCCGTCGATGGCGTCCTCGATCGCAACCCGGAGGCCGTCGTCGGTGTCCTGGTCCCAGCCGAGCTCTTGGACGACCATGCCCGGCTTCAGTCCGAGACGGTGCGCGGGTCCGTTCGCTTCGGTCCCGCCGTCCGCGGTGGCGCTCACGGGTTCCTCCAGTCCATTGCTGTTGTCGGGGCACCGCTCTCGGAGCCCCGGTGTGGGGAGTAGTCCAGCGGAGTTGGAGGCGGCGCGCAACCACCGTCCGCCTGTGGGTCGTCATGGCTACCGCTGGGTAGATTTTCCGGAGCCGCATTCGGTGCCACGATGGCCGGGTGACCGGAGACCCCGAAGCAACCAACACGACGGACCCCAGCGCGGCGTCGAACAGGCCCGCACCCGCCCCGGCGGTCATCCACGAGGGCCTGCCGACCCAGCTCCCCGATATCGACCCCGACGAGACCCAGGACTGGATCGACTCGTTCGACGCGCTCCTCGACGAGCGCGGACGCGAGCGCGCCCGCTACGTGATGCTGCGCCTCCTCGAGCGGGCGCGCCAGAAGGCCGTCGGCGTGCCCGCCCTGCGCAGCACCGACTACATCAACACGATCCCGCCGGAGCGCGAGCCGTGGTTCCCGGGCGACGAGGACATCGAGCGCCGGATCCGCGCGTTCATCCGCTGGAACGCCGCGGTGATGGTGTCGAGCGCCAACCGCAAGGGCCTCGAGGTCGGCGGCCACATCGCCACCTACCAGTCCAGCGCGAGCCTCTACGAGGTCGGCTTCAACCACTTCTTCCGCGGCAAGGACCACCCGGGCGGCGGCGATCAGGTCTTCATCCAGGGCCACGGCTCCCCCGGCATCTACGCCCGCGCGTTTCTCGAGGGTCGCCTCACCGAGCAGCAGCTCTCGCGGTTCCGCCAGGAGGTCCAGCACGGTGTCGGGCAGGGGCTGCCGTCGTACCCGCACCCGCGGCTGATGCCGGAGTTCTGGGAGTTCCCGACGGTCTCGATGGGCCTGACCGCGATCAACTCGATCTACCAGGCCCGCTTCAACCGCTACCTGCACAACCGCGGGATCAAGGACACCGACCAGCAGTCGGTGTGGGCGTTCCTCGGCGACGGCGAGATGGCCGAGCCCGAGTCGCTGGGCGCCATCCGGATCGCGGCGCGTGAGGAGCTCGACAACCTGGTCTGGGTGGTCAACTGCAACCTGCAGCAGCTCGACGGCCCGGTCACGGGCAACGGCAAGATCATCCAGGAGCTGGAGGCCAACTTCCGCGGTGCCGGGTGGAACGTCATCAAGGTCATCTGGGGCCGCGAGTGGGACGAGCTGCTCGCCCGCGACGTCGACGGCGTGCTCGTGAACCAGATGAACACCACGCCCGACGGACAGTTCCAGACGTTCTCGGTCGAGGACGGCGCCTACAACCGCGAGCACTTCTTCGGGCCGGACCCGCGGCTGCGCAAGATGGTCGAGCACATGAGCGACCGTCAGATCGAGAAGCTGCCGCGCGGTGGTCACGACTACCGCAAGGTCTATGCGGCGTTCGACTCGGCGACCAAGCACACCGGTCAGCCGACGGTCATCCTGGCCCACACCATCAAGGGCTGGACGATCGACTCGCTGGAGGGCAAGAACGCCACCCACCAGATGAAGAAGCTGTCGATGGCGGACCTGAAGAAGTTCCGCGACCGCCTCTACCTCCCGATCTCCGACCGCGACCTCGAGTCGACGTACGAGGAGAAGGGCACGGCGCCGTTCTTCCACCCCGGCATGCAGTCCCCGGAGATCGAGTACATGCTCGAGCGCCGGCGGTCCCTCGGCGGGTCGCTCCCCCGGCGGGTGGTGCGGTCCACCCCGCTGGAGCTGCCCGCGGAGAAGCTGTACGGCGAGCTCAAGCAGGGCTCGGGCACCCACAAGATCGCCACCACGATGGCGGTCGTCCGGCTGCTCAAGGACTGGATGAAGGAGCCGGGCATCGGGAAGCGGATCGTCCCGATCGCGCCCGACGAGTACCGCACCTTCGGCATGGACGCGATGTTCCCGTCGGCGAAGGTCTACGACCCGGCCGGCCAGACCTACGAGTCCGTCGACCGCAACATGCTGCTCCAGTACAAGATGTCGCCGCAGGGCCAGATGCTCCACGAGGGCATCTCGGAGGCGGGGGCGCTGGCCTCGGCAACGGCCGCCGGCACGGCGTACTCGACCCACGGCGAGCACATGATCCCGTTCTACATCTTCTACTCGATGTTCGGGTTCCAGCGGACCGGCGACTCGATCTGGGCCATGGCCGACCAGCTCGGTCGCGGCTTCCTCGTGGGCGCCACCGCGGGCCGGACGACGCTGACCGGTGAAGGTCTCCAGCACGCCGACGGACACTCACCGCTCATCGCGGCGACGAACCCCGCGGTCGTGCACTACGACCCCGGCTACGCCTACGAGATCGCACACATCATGCGCAACGGTCTCGAGCGGATGTACGGCACCGGCGGACCGGAGGGGCAGGGCGAGAACGTCATCTTCTACCTCACTGTCTACAACGAGCCGGTGAGCCAGCCGGCCGAGCCCGAGGACGTCGACGTCGAGGGGATCCTGAAGGGAATCCACCGCGTCAGCGTGGCCGAGGGTGACGGTCCGCGGGTGCGCCTGCTCGCGTCGGGCGTCGCCCTGCCGTGGATCGAGGAGGCCGCCCGGATGCTCCGCGAGGAGTGGGGCGTGGCGGCCGACCGATGGTCGGTGACCTCGTGGAACGAGCTGGCTCGCGACGCGGTCGCTGCCGAGGAGTGGAGCCTGCTCCACCCGGGCGAGACCCCGCGGACGCCGTACGTCACGGAGAAGCTGACCGGCTCCGCCGGTCCGGTCGTCGCCGTGTCGGACTACATGCGGGCAGTCCCGCTGCAGATCGCCCGCTGGGTGCCGGAGGACTACCGGGTGCTGGGTGCGGACGGTTTCGGCTTCGCCGACACCCGGCCGGCGGCCCGCCGCTTCTTCCGGATCGACGCGGAGTCGGTCGTGGTCCAGGCGCTCCAGGCGCTGGCCGACGCGGGCGAGATCGACAGCGCGGTCGTCGAGAAGGCGTTCCAGCAGTACCGGATCGACGACCCGACGGCCGTTGCCGGCGTGATGCAGGAGGGCGGCGACGCCTGACCCGCGTCGTACCCGGTCTACCTGTCGTGATTTCGCCGATTCACGACATGTAGACCGGATGCAACGACTACGCGGTGCCCACGCTCACGAGGGGTGTGGGCTCCGCTGCGCTCCCCTGGCGAAGCAGCCGCCGGAACTTCGCCCGGTTGTAGACCGCCGGCTCGCTCGTGCTGACGAACTCGTCGAGCAGCCGGGCGAACTCCTCAGGGTGGTCGCGGTGCGGGAAGTGGCCGCTGTCCGGGAGCACCCTCACCGACGCCTCGGGCGCGAGCGCA
Source organism: Nocardioides stalactiti (assembly GCF_014180715.1). Taxonomy (GTDB): domain Bacteria; phylum Actinomycetota; class Actinomycetes; order Propionibacteriales; family Nocardioidaceae; genus Nocardioides; species Nocardioides stalactiti. The sequence continues at coordinate 21,625 of NZ_JACEFC010000044.1, forward strand.
GCGACGTTGCTGGAGTGCCGCACCGGGATGACCTGGTCGTCTCGGCCCCAGACGACCGCCATCGGCATCGTCTCGGTCAGGTACGCACGGTCGGACATGGTGACGATCTGGCCCTGCCAGTCGATGACGGCCCGGACCAGGTGCCGGATCGCGAACCGGGTACGGCGGTCCGCCCACGAGTCGACGATGGCGGCGGCTTCGTCGAGGTCGCGGGTGTACTTGCGCAGCCCGCCACCGCCGTACGTCGACAGCGCGCGCAGCGCGGCCGTCTCGACGTGCCGGATGCCGGGCAGGGTGAGGACACGCATCACCTGCTCCCACCCAGGGGCCTGGATGAGCTTGATGATCGGCGTGACCTCGGGACCGAGGCCGCCGGACGACACCAGCATCACCCGCTGGGTGCGCTCGGGGAACTGGTAGGCGAACTGCATCGCCACGCCGCCGCCGAAGCTGTGACCGACCACCGTGACCTTGTCGATGCCGAGGATGGTCAGCAGGTCGCGCATCCCGTTGGCGTAGCCCCCGAGCGTGTAGTCGGCACGCGGCTTGTCCGAGAGGCCGTGGCCGAGCAGGTCGGGCGCGATGACGGTGTACTTCTTCGCCAGGATCGGGATGACCCTGTTCCACGTGGTGCTGTCGCAGGCCAGTCCGTGGAGCAGCAGGAGCGCCGGTCCGGACCCGGTCTTGACGAACGCGCGGCGCTTGCCGTGGAGGGTGAGGAACTGGGTCTCTGTTCCGGTGACGCTGTCGGTCATGGTGTTCCTTCCCCCCGGCGACCTCGACTTCCGCCCGGGTAGAACCGGATTCAACCATGCACCGCTCGGGGGCAGACAGCCCTCCCGTGTTAATTCCCCGGTCCGATACACCCCTTGACCCGAACCGGGTCCGTAGGCTTCACCCGTGTCCCGTTCCCCGAACCCCCGGACCCGAGCGGTCCGGCAGTTCCGTGGTGCTGCTGGACGCCTCAGCACGGCCGCCTCCGGGCGGATGGAGGTGGACCTGCCGTGGTTCGCCGACCTCAGTGCCGAGGAGCGGTCCTGGGTCGGGCTGATCGTCCAGGCAGGCATCCAGGACTTCATCGAGTGGTTCAAGCAGGACACCGGGTCGCTGGCGTTCAGCCAGGTCAGGGAGGCCTCGCTGTTCGGTGGGACGCCGCAGACCCTGGCGGGCACGATCAGCCTGCACCAGACGGTCGACCTGATCCGCCTCAGCTTCGACGTCGTCGAGCAGAACCTCGAGAGCATCATCGATCCCGAGGACCTCGACATGGTCCACGACGCGATCCTGCGCTACGGGCGGGAGGCCGCGTTCGCGACGGCCGAGGTCTATGCCCGCGCCGCGGAGGTCCGCGGGGCGTGGGACGCCCGCCTCGAGGCGCTCGTGGTCGACGCCGTGCTGCGTGACGAGACCGACGACGCCGTGCTCTCCCGCGCGAGCGCGGTCGGGTGGGGTGCCCGCGGCGAGGTCGCCGTGGTGCTGGGCGCGGTCCCCGAGGAGCGCACCGAGGCCGGTCTCGTCGACGCCGTACGACGAGCCGCGCGCGGCGCCGGCATGGATGCCCTCGGCGCCGTCCAGGGTCACCGGTTGGTCGTCATCCTCGGTGGCGTCGCCCACCCGGAGAAGGCCGCCACCGCGATCGTCCACCTCTTCGGCGACGGCCCGGTCGTCGTGGGCCCCGTGGCCGCCGACCTCGGGCACGCCTACCTCTCCGCCCAGGCGGCGAGCGCCGGCCTGCGGGCCGCCGCAGGCTGGCCCGGAGCCCCCCGTCCGGTGCTGAGCGAGGACCTGCTGCCGGAGCGGATCCTCGCAGGTGACGACGGGGCGCGTATGGAGGCCATTGACAGCGTGTACGAACCGTTGGCCCAGGCCCGGGGGACGCTCGTCGAGACGCTCTCGGCATACTTCGACAACGGCTCGTCGATCGAGCCGACCGCCAGAGCCCTGTTCGTGCACCCGAATACGGTGCGCTACCGGCTCGGCCAGGTCGCCGACCTGACCGGCCTCACGCCCTCCCGGCCGCGCGACGCGCTGACGCTCCAGCTCGCGCTCACCCTCGGTCGTTTGTAGGAACCCCACAAAGTCGCCTCGGCGAGTTCGTGAGCGCCGGAGGCGCGCTCCGGCCCATCCACGAGGCACATTGGACGTGTGCTCGTCATCGTCGCTCCCGGACAGGGTGCCCAGACCCCCGGATTCCTCCGCCCATGGCTGGAGGTGCCGACGTTCGCCGCGCGCCTGAACTGGCTCTCCACGGTGGCCGGCCTCGACCTCGCCCACTACGGCACCGAGGCGGGTGACGAGGAGATCCGGGACACGCGGATCGCCCAGCCGCTGCTGGTGGCCTCGACGCTCGTCACCGCGCTCGAGCTGTTCCCGCATCCTGCGGACGCCTACACCAAGCTGGGCGCCGTGACCGGCCACAGCGTCGGTGAGATCGCGGCTGCCACGGCGGCGCGCGTCATCAGCGCCGAGCAGGCGATGGTGCTCGTCCGCGAGCGCGGCCGCGCCATGGCCGACGCCTCGGCCGTCACCCCGACCGGCATGACCGCCGTCCTCGGCGGCGACCGCGACGAGGTCCTCGCCGCGATCGAGAAGCACGGCCTCGTCGCCGCCAACGACAACGGTCCCGGCCAGATCGTGGCCGCCGGCACGATGGAGCAGCTCGCCGCGTTCGCCGACGAGCCGCCCGCCAAGGCCAAGCTGCGCCCGCTCTCCGTCGCGGGCGCCTTCCACTCGCCCCACATGGCGCCGGCCGTCGACCACGTCGCCGGGCTGGCCCGGTCGGTGACCGTCCACGACCCGCGCACTCGGTTCATCTCCAACCGCGACGGCTCGGTCATCCACCGGGGCGAGGAGGTCCTGAGCCGCGTGGTCGGCCAGATCGCCCGCCCGGTGCGGTGGGACCTGTGCCTGGAGACCATGGCCGATCTCGGTGTCACCGGCTTCATGGAGATGCCGCCGGCCGGCACCCTGACCGGCATCGCCAAGCGCTACTTCCGCAACCTCGGCATGGACGTCGAGACCTTCTCGCTCAACACCCCGGACCAGCTCGACGCGGCCCGCGAGTTCTGCGAGAAGCACGGCGAGGCGTCCCCGATCGAGACGTCCCCGACCTGGCGGATGGTCGTCTCCCCCGTCAAGGGCGTCTTCCACCGCGACGAGCAGGCCGGCGACGCCGCCTCGTTCGCCCCGGGCGTCACCATCGGCGACGTCGCCCGCCTCCGCGACCGGATCGNCGCCAGCCTCCGCGACCGGATCGCGGTCACGGCACAGCAAGGCGGCCAGGTCGTCGAGTGGCTCGTCGAGGACGGCGACATCGTCGCTCCCGGCCAGCCACTGCTCCGCCTCCACCCCGAGGGCGGCGCTGCATGACCACCCTCAACGTCGAGACGGGTGCGGCGTACGCCGGCATCCTCGGTGTCGGCGCCTACCGTCCTGCCCGGGTGGTTCCCAACGCCGAGATCGTCGACGCGATCGACTCCAGCGACGAGTGGATCCAGCAGCGGTCCGGCATCAAGACCCGCCGCTTCGCCGACGACTCCGAGACCGTCGTGGCCATGTCGGTGAGCGCGTCCCGCGACGCACTCGAGGCGGCGGGCATCGACCCGCGCCAGGTCGACTGCGTCATCCTCGCCACCGTCAGCCACCTGCTGCAGACCCCGTCCGCGGCCACTGCGGTCGCCCACGAGCTCGGCACCGACGGCGCCGCGGCGTTCGACATCTCCGCCGCGTGCGCCGGCTTCTGCCACGGCGTCGCGCTGGCTTCCGACCTGGTCCGCGGCGGCAGCGCCCGCTACGTCGGCGTCATCGGCGTCGAGCGG
>NZ_JACEFC010000044.1:25476-32903 GCF_014180715.1 Nocardioides stalactiti
CACCAGCCGCACGGATCGCGGGACGGCGTTCATCTTCGCCGACGGCGCGGGCGCCGTCGTGATCGGTCCGAGCGAGACCCCGGCGATCGGCCCGGTCGTGTGGGGCTCCGACGGCGAGCAGTACGACCTCATCCGGCAGCGCGAGGACTGGCGCGACGTGATGGCGTCCGACTCTCCCGAGATGCCGCACCTGGTCATGCAGGGCAACGAGGTCTTCCGCTGGGCGTCTTTCTCGATGGCCAAGACCGCCCACCAGGCGCTCGACCGCGCCGGCGTGAGCGTCGAGGACCTCGACTGCTTCATCCCCCACCAGGCCAACAACCGGATCACGGACGCGATGGCCCGCGCCATGAAGCTGCCGTCCCACGTCCGGATCGCCCGCGACGTCATCGACTCGGGCAACACCTCGGCGGCCTCCGTGCCGCTCGCGCTCGAACGGATGATCCGTGACGGCGACGCGAAGTCGGGCGACGTGGCCCTGCTCATCGCGTTCGGCGCCGGCCTGGCCTACGCGGCCCAGGTCGTCACTCTCCCCTAGCCCTCGGACACCGATCCCCCCACCCTCACCACCACCCCGTAGAGAACAGGAAAACCAGATGAGCACCGAAGAGATCCGCGCCGCCCTCGCCGACATCGTCAACGAGGTCGCCGGCGTCGACGCCGACGACGTCCAGCTCGAGAAGTCCTTCGTGGACGACCTCGACGTGGACTCGCTCTCGATGGTCGAGGTCGTCGTCGAGGCCGAGGAGAAGTTCGGCGTCACCATCCCCGACGACCAGGTCAAGAACCTGAAGACGGTGGGCGACGCCGTCTCCTACATCGAGCGCGCCCGCGCCGCTGCGTGACCCCCTTTCACCACTGACGAACTGCGAGGACCGATGAGCGCACAGCCGAAGAGCAGGACGCGCGTCGTCGTCACCGGACTCGGGACGACCAACCCGCTCGGTGGCGACGCCGCCACCACCTGGGAGCGGATGCTGGCAGGCGAGTCCGGCGTACGTCCGATCGAGGACCCGGCGTTCGCGGACCTCCCGGTCCGGATCGCCGGTACGGCGGCCGTCGAGCCGACCGACGTCCTCGACCGCGTCCGCGCCCGCCGCCTGGACCGGTCCTCGCAGTTCGCACTGACCGCCGCCATCGAGGCCTGGCACGACTCCGGCCTCGACGTCCCGCAGCAGGCGGGTGAGCTCGACGGCGACCGCATCGGCGTCGCCATGGCGTCCGGCATCGGCGGCGTGCAGACGCTGCTCAGCAACTACGACGCGATGCTCGCCAAGGGACCGCGCCGCGTCTCCCCCCTCGCCGTACCGATGCTGATGGCCAACGCCCCGGCCGCGACCATCAGCCTCGAGATCGGTGCCCGGGCCGCGGTCAACACTCCCGTGTCGGCCTGCGCCTCCGGCAACGAGGCGATCGCCCTCGCCGCCGACCAGATCCGCCTGGGCCGCGCCGACGTCGTCCTCGCGGGCGGCACGGAGGCGGCCATCCACCCACTGCCCGTCGCCGCGTTCGCGAACATGATGGCGCTGTCCAAGAACACCGGCGACCCGACGACCGTCTCGCGTCCGTGGGACACCGCCCGCGACGGCTTCGTCCTCGGCGAGGGCGCCGGCGCCCTGGTGCTGGAGTCCCTCGAGCACGCCCGGGCCCGCGGTGCGCGGATCTATGCCGAGGTCCTCGGCGCCGGCATCACCGCCGACGCCCACGACATCGCCCAGCCCGACCCCCAGGGCCGGGGCGGCGCGCGCGCCATCCTCCGCGCACTCGCCGACGGCGACATCGACCCGGCGTCCGTCGCCCACGTCAACGCACATGCGACGTCCACGCCCCAGGGCGACGTGGCCGAGGCGCTGATGCTCCACGCCACGCTGGGCGCCCACGCCGGCGACGTCGTGGTCAGCGGCACCAAGTCGATGACCGGTCACCTGCTCGGCGGCGCCGGTGCGCTGGAGGCGGTCGCGACCGTGCTCGCGATCCAGAACCGGCTCGCGCCCCCGACGATCAACCTCGACAACCTCGACCCTGCGGTCGAGCTCGACATCGCGACGAAGCCACGGGACCTCCCGCTCGGCGACATCGTGGGCCTCAACAACTCCTTCGGCTTCGGCGGCGCCAACGTCGCGGTCGCGTTCGGATCGGTGGACTGATGACCGCAACTGCTGAAGAGGCAGTGGCCAAGGCCACGCCCGCGAAGCCGCCGCGCTCGGAGGACCCGCGCAACCCCCACCTGCGGCTGTCGGCCCTCCTCGACGAAGGCTCGCTCGAGCTGCTGTCGGCCGACGACGGCTCGGGCATGCTCGCCGCCCTCGGCACGGTCGACGGCACCCGCGTGGTGGCGTTCTGCTCCGACGCGACCGTCATGGGCGGCGCGATGGGTGACGAGGGTTGCCGGGTCGTCGTCGACGCCTACCACCGCGCGCTCTCCGAGCGGGTCCCGATCATCGGCCTGTGGCACTCCGGCGGCGCGCGCCTCGCCGAGGGGGTGCTCTCGCTGCACGCGGTCGGCCGGATCTTCCAGGTCATGACCCAGGCGTCCGGCGTCATCCCGCAGATCTCGGTGGTGCTCGGCCCCGCCGCGGGCGGCGCCGCCTACGGTCCCGCGCTCACCGACATCGTCATCCTCGGCCCCGAGGGCCGGATCTTCGTGACCGGTCCCGAGGTGGTCCGCTCCGTGACCGGCGAGGACGTCGACATGCTGCGCCTCGGCGGCCCGGAGCCGCACGGCCGGCGCTCGGGCGTCGTGCACGTGGTCACCGAGTCCGAGGCGGAGGCCCTCGGCAGTGCCCGCACCATCGCCAGCCTGCTCGGCGCCCAGGGCTCGCTCCACCTCGGCTCCGTCGAGGACAGCGACCTCGAGCACCACCTGCCCGAGAACGTCAAGCGTGCCTACGACGTGCACCCGCTCGTCGACGGCCTGCTCGACGACGGCACGATGCTCGAGCTGCACGCGCGCTGGGCTCCCAACATCGTCACCGCGCTCGGCCGCCTCGGCGGCCGCACCGTCGGCGTGGTCGCCAACAACCCGTTGCGGCTCGGCGGCTGTCTCGACTCCCTGTCCGCGGAGAAGGCCGCGCGGTTCGTGCGGATGTGCGACGCGTTCGGCGTGCCGCTCGTCGTGGTCGTCGACGTCCCGGGCTACCTGCCGGGTGTCGGCCAGGAGTGGGACGGCGTCGTACGACGTGGCGCCAAGCTCCTCCACGCCTTCGGCGAGTGCGTCGTCCCCCGCGTGACGCTGGTGACCCGCAAGACCTATGGCGGCGCCTACATCGCGATGAACTCCCGCTCGATCGGTGCGACGAAGGTCTTCGCCTGGCCGGGCGCCGAGGTCGCCGTGATGGGCGCGGTCGCTGCCGTGCGGATCCTGCACCGGCGCAAGCTCGCCGAGGTCTCCGCGGACCTGCGCCCGCGCGTCGAGGCCGAGCTGGCAGCCGAGCACGAGCGGATCGCCGGGGGCGTCGACAAGGCGGTGGAGATCGGCGTGGTCGACGAGGTCGTCGCACCGTCGGTCACCCGGACCGCGATCGCGCGCGCCATCGTCGACGCGGTGCAGGCCGACGGCGTACGCCGCGGCGCCCACGGCAACATCCCGCTCTGACGGGTCGAATCAGGACCTTCCTGAGCCGAGTCGGGACTTGTCGTCAGACAAGTCCCGACTCGGCTCAGGAAGGTCCTGATTCGACTTAGACCACCTGGTGCAGCCAGCGGACCGGCGCACCGTCACCGGCGTACCGGAAGGTCTCGAGCTCGTCGTCCCACGGCTTGCCGAGCAGCTTGTCGACCTCGTTCTCGAGCGTCGTCTCGCCGAGCGCGGCTCGGACGACCGCGGCCTTGAGCCGGTCCTCAGGGATCATGATGTCGCCGTGGATGCCGGTGACCGCGTGGAAGACGCCGAGGTCGGGGGTCGACGAGAAGCGCGCACCCTCGGTGGCGCTCGTCGGCTCCTCGGTCACCTCGAAACGCAGGTGCAGCCAGCCGCGCAGCGCCGAGGCGATCGCGGCGGCGGACCCGGCCTTGCCACTCCAGGAGAACTCGCAGCGGTAGGTGCCCGACTGCGCAGGCTGAGGCGTCCAGTTGGGGTTCACGGGCGCGCCAAGTACGCCGCCCACTGCCCACTCGACGTGAGGGCACAACGCGGACGGCGCAGAGTGGACGTAGAAGACGCCCCTGGTTGCACTGTTGCTTGTGGTCACCACGAAACTCCTCGGTCTGACTTTCCCTCCGGCGCGAGATACGCCTTCCCCAGCGGTCTCTTCTCGGAGGTCATCAGATCGTGAGCGATCGAAGTGACACCTGTGTTGTTATGACACCCATTGTGGCCCATGAGACGCCTGAAGGCCACCCTTTCGGTCGAGTCGGCAGCGTCACACGCGGTCCAGGGTCATCAGCTCGTCGAGGACACGGGCCGCGATGCCCAGACCGCCGAGGTGGCTCTCGCCGTCGATGACCGACATCGTCGCGTCGGGCAGCCGGTCCACGACGTGCTGGCCGTGCCGGAACGGCACGATGTGGTCGGCGTCGCCGTGCCACCAGCGCACGGGGACCTGCACGTCAGACAGGGCGAAACCCCACTCCCGGGTGAAGAGCACGAGGTCGGCGAGCGGCGCCGAGGTCTGGAAGCGGCTGCCGTTCAGCAGGTCGTCGAGGAACATCGCCTTGAACTCCGGGCGCTCGAGCAGGTTCTTGTCCCCCTCGGGCTGCAGGACGCGATAGAGGTCGAGGCCTGCCCCGGCGAGTGGCTTCACGACCCGGATGCCGGTGGTGAGGGCGGCGCCGAGCGGGATCCGCGCCGCGGTCAGTACCGGCGCCAGCCGAACGGCGAGCTGGATGATGCCGCCGTCGACCGCGTCGTCACCCTGCGTCGGCGCCACGCCACCCAGGACCCCGACTCCGCGGACCCGGTCCGGTAGGCCGGCGCCGGCAGCGAGCGCGTAGGGGCCGCCGCCCGACAGGCCGATGACCCGGACCTCGTCGATGCCGAGGGCGTCGAGCAGCAGCTCGAGGTCGCCCGTCCAGTCCAGGACGTTCTCATAGAGGTAGGGCGTCGAGGAGCCGATCCCCGGTCGGTCCACCCCGATGATGCGCAAGCCGTGCTCGACGGCGTATGCCCGCGCGTCGAGCGGGATCTGCCGACGACCACCGGGCGTGCCGTGCATCCAGACCAGCGCCGGACCGGTGTGGGCGCCGTACTCGGCGAAGCTCAGACGGCGTCCTTCCCGGACGGCGACATTGCCCTCGAGGACCGGGCGCGGTGGCTGTTCGCGGTGCAACATGCCGCGAGTGTGACACGCGGGCGTGGGCGGAGGTGTCGGTGTCCTAAGGTTCGACCATGGTGTCCAGCTCCCTTGAGGTGTCGCGAAAGCGGCCTCGACGCGCCAAGCGCTCCAAGTGGCGGCGCTACTTGGCGATCCTCGCTGCCGTCGCCCTCGCCGTGGGTTGGGCCGTGTGGTTCGTCCGCACCCCGAACGACCTGCCGATCTCGTCCCAGCGCGTCGACGACCGAGGGGTCGTGGGCCAGGACAAGTACATCAGCATGCTCGCCGTGGGCGACGGCTTCGAGCGCACGCTCCAGGTCTCCGAGGTCCAGGTGGACGTCGGGTCCGATGGTGAGGTCAGCGTCGAGCCCCTCGTGTGCAGCGGCGGGTCGTTCAGCGTGACGACGGACGCGAGCATGTTCTGCTCCGACCTCCGTGAGGCAACGGACTTCGAGTTCACCGCAGGCGACTCGATCATCCTCCGGGTCTCCGCCGCCGAGCCGACGGTCGTCGAGATCGGCCGGATCGCGATCGCGTTCCGGGAGGGCGTACGGATGGCCACGAAGGAAGCCGGGATCGCGGGCGTCACCCTCGACTTCGCGGCGCACGACCCAGCCGACGTCGAGGTCCCCGAGCCGGACGCGGACACGACGACCGAGCGACCCGAGCAGTCGGAACCGGGCGAGCAGAAGGACGACAAGAAGGACGACAAGACGAACGACACCAGCGGCGACCAGCCCGGGGGCACCGACGAGAACGACCCGAGCGACGAGACGTCACCCGGGTCGTTCTTCTAGTCCGTTCTTCCAGGCCCGTTGTCTGGGCCGTTCTCCCGGCGCCCGACTCAGTCGGGGAGGCGCTTCTCGAGGGCCTCGGCGCGATCGGCGGCGTCGGTGACCTCGTCGGCGTCGATGGCGTTGGTCCGGTGGAACCAGCTCAGCGCGTCGCGCTCCCGGCCGGCGGCCTCCAGGGTGTCGGCGTAGGCGTAGCGCAGTCGCACGACCCACGACTCGCGGCTCTTGCTGTTGATCGGCGACAGCTCGAGCGTCCGTAGCGCGGCGTCGAGCTGGCCGAGGTCGCGTCGGGCACCGGCTTCGACGATGGTCATCTCGGCCTTCGCCTCGGCAGCGAACTTCGCCACCGACGGGCTCTTGGCGAGCTCGATCGCACGCTTGGCGTTGCCGAGGGCGCGGTGGCAGTCGGCCATGATCGGCAGGTAGGCCGTCGCGCCGTTCATTCGCTTCGCAGCCCTCAGCTCGGCCAGGGCCTCCGCATAGCGGCCGGCCGCATAGGCCGACTCCCCCGCCGCTTCACGCACGACCGCGAGACGCGGCGCACGGCTGCGGGCAGCCAGCGTGTGCTGATAGGCGATCTCGGGCTCGTCGTCGATGAGCGCGCCAGCAGCGGCGAGGTGCCGCGCCACCCGCTGAGCGAGCTTCTCCGGCAGGCTCTTCAGCTGCGCCCGGACGTCCGCGGCGAGCTCCTTGCCGGTGATGTCCTCCGGCAATGGCGGGCCGTCATAGATCTGTTGAGCGGCCGTCCGTTCCTCGGGTGCCATCTTCTCCCGGTCCTTGCCCGGAGGGCCGGACTTCGCACGGTCGGGTCGGCGGTCGCCGCTCGGGCGCCGCTCGCCGCCGGAACGGCTGTCGCGACGCTTGTCGTCACCGGGACCACGACGCTTGTCCTCGCCGGAGCGGCTGTCGCGCCGCTTCTCGTCACCGGTGCCGCGCCCGCTGCGGGGGGCCTGACCGCGCCCGCCGGGCGCGGCGCCCGTGCGTCGCTGCCCGCCGGCGCGTCCGTTGCCGGACGCACCTGGCTTGCTCCGTCGTTGCTCTGCCACGACGACCTCTCTTCAGATGGGAAGGTGTTGTAAATAGAGTAGAGGCCACCCGAGGGTGGCCTCTACTAAAGAATGTCCGGCGGCGTCCTACTCTCCCACATCCTCGCGGTTGCAGTACCATCGGCGCTGACAGGCTTAACTTCCGGGTTCGGTATGGAGCCGGGTGTTTCCCTGTCGCTATGGCCGCCGTAACTCTATGAACCCCTCTTTGTGGCCCACGTGTGTGGGTGGGGGTTGGATCGTGGACGCGATTTGTAGTGTGTTTACGCTGAAACCCAGCACACAAACGTCAAACCAGTGGTTTGTTGGTTGTGTTGGGGGTTTGTGTGGCAAGT
>NZ_JACEFC010000045.1 GCF_014180715.1 Nocardioides stalactiti
CGAGTTGCCCATCTTGCCGGGCCGAGATTCCGCTCCAGGAATCGCGGCACGTCATACCCGCAACCGTGGCAAGTCGCGCGCGCAAAGGTGGCGGTTCGACCCCGCAAGATGGGCAACTCGACCCCGCAAGGTGGGCAAGTCGGCGGGAGGTCAGGGGAGGGCGTAACGGGGGCCGCCGTCGTTGGTGGTGTCCGTGGGGTCGAGGCGTACGACGAGGCGGTCGGCGACGAGGGAGGCGAGGCAGCGCTCGCGCTGCTCGGGAAGGTTCCAGGCCAGGTCGAGGCGTTCCTTCGGGACCGAGCCGGGGGAGTCGCGGAGGACGGCGAGGAGGCGGCCGCGACACTGGCGGTCGGTGCCGGCGTAGGTCTGGACCGGGCGGGGTGGGCCGTCGTACGCCGGGCGGCCGGCGGTGTGCCACGCGCAAGCGCTGACGACCGGGCAGGCGTCGCACCGCGGGCGGTCGGCGGTGCAGACGAGCGCGCCGAGCTCCATCACGGCCACCGACCAGGTCGCAGCGGTCGGCGGGTCCTCGGGGAGGAGCGCGGCGGCGACGTCTCGCTCGGCCCGGGTCACCGACCGGGCGGGGAACTCGACCCCCGACACCGCTCGGCCGAGCACCCGGCGGACATTGGTGTCGAGGACGACGTGCCGCTGGCGGTAGGCGAACGACGCCACGGCCGCCGCGGTGTAGTCGCCGATCCCGGGCAGGGCGAGGAGCGCGTCGTAGGAGTCCGGTACGACGCCGGCGTGGTCGGCCACGATCGCCGTCGCGGCTGCGTGCAGACGGAGCGCGCGGCGCGGGTAGCCCAGCCGCCCCCAGGCACGCACCGCCTCGCCGCTCGACTCGGAGGCGAGGGCGGCCGGCGTCGGCCAACGCTCGAGCCAGACCGCGTGCACCGGGAGGACCCGGACGACCGGCGTCTGCTGCAGCATGAACTCCGAGACCAGCACCGACCACGCGGACGCCGACGGGTCGCGCCACGGCAGGTCGCGGGCGTTCTCGTCGTACCACGCGAGGATCGGGCCGACCAGGGCGTCGGCGCGGTCGGCCGGGTGGTCGGCAGGGGTTGGCGCTGTGCTGGGCATCCCCACCATCGTCGCGCACGGAGCGCCTCCGCCGAGAAGCGGGCGCCAGTACCTAACCTCGGACGTATGCCGCCGCTGACCCGTGGCCCGCTGCCGGCGGGTGTCTACTGGCGTCGTCGGCTCTTCGTGCTCGCGCTCGCCGCGACGATGGTCTTCGTCATCGGCAGCGTCCTGACCGGAGGCAGCGACGCGAAGGACGACGAGGTGCCGACCGTCCAGCAGGCCGGCGCCGAGGTGCAGGCCTCCGAGACGATCACCGTCCCGGAGAAGGGCCGCAAGAATCGCAAGAACCGGCGCACCGCCACGCCGACGATCGACCCCGCCCTCACGGTGGCGCCCGAGGGCAACTGCGACCCCGCCGACGTCCGGGTGACGCCGTACGTCGACGCCGCGACCGCCGGTCAGCCGGTCCAGATCGGTCTGAGCCTCCAGACCGTGCAGGCCGACGCGTGCTACTTCCGGGTCGGTGCGGACAAGGTGACGGTCAAGATCACCAAGCGCGGCCGGGAGATCTGGACCTCGCGCGAGTGCGCCGACCCGGTCCCGGACCAGTCCGTCGTGGTACGACGCGTCGTCGCGACCGTCGTCCGGATGACCTGGGACGCCCGGGAGTCCGACCCCGACTGCACCAATCGTCGTTCGTGGCTGATGCCCGGCTCGTTCACGATCGCCGCGGCGACCCTCGGCGGCGAGCCCGCCGAGTCCGGCTTCGACCTGGACTCGCCCGCGACGGAGACGATCACGGTCGCCCCGGAGACCGAGGGCGGTCGCACCGACGGCCAGGACGGCGGCCAGCAGCAGACCGGTGGTCAGCAGACCGGTGGTCAGGACACCGGCGGCCAGCAGGACGACGAGCAGCCGAGCGACGCCGGCTCGAGCAAGCCGCCCCGCCGCTGAGCCTCAGCTCAGACGTAGCGCTCGAGGATCGTCGACTCCGCGAGTCGCGACAGGCCCTCGCGCACGCTGCGGGCGCGCAGCTCGCCGACGCCCTCGACGGCCTGGAGGTCGTCGATGCCGGCGGACAGCAGCTTCTGGAGGGTGCCGAAGTGGTCGACGAGTCCCTCGACGACACCGGCAGGGAGCCGGGGCACCTTGGTGAGGAGCCGGTAGCCGCGCGGGGCGACCGCGCCGTCGAGGTGCTCGCCGGCGCCGATGCCGAGGACGCGCGCGACCGAAGCCGGGTCGACCAGGTCGGTGGCGGAGAGCCCCTCCAGCTTGGCGAGCAGCTCGTCGGGGTCGCGGCTGCGCTTGCGTGAGGGCACGTAGTCGCGGATGACCAGCTCGCGCTCGACGTCGACGCCGGTGATGAGCTCCTCGAGCTGGAGCGCGAGCAGACGCCCGTCGGTGCCGAGCTCCAGGACGTAGTCGTCGATCTCGCGGGCGATCCGGGTCACCATCTCGAGCCGCTGGGCGACGACGGCGACGTCGCGGACCGTGACGAGGTCCTCGATCTCCAGCGCCGACAGGGTCGCGGACACCTCGTCGAGGCGCAGCTTGTAGCGCTCGAGGGTCGCGAGCGCCTGGTTGGCGCGGGACAGGATCTGGCCGGAGTCCTCGAGGACGTGCCGGGTCTCTCCGACGTAGGCCGCGATGATCTGCATCGACTGCGACACCGAGATGACGGGGAAGCCGGTCTGACGCGCGACCCGGTCGGCGGTGCGGTGACGGGTGCCGGTCTCCTCCGACGGGATCGTGTGGTCAGGCATCAGGTGGACGGCGGCGCGGATGATCCGGGTGATGTCGCGGTCGATGATGATCCCGCCGTCCATCTTGGCGAGCTCGCGCAGACCGGTAGCGGTGAACGGCACGTCGAGCTCGAACCCGCCCGTGGAGATCCCTTCCACGGTCCGGTCGTGGCCGAGCACGATCAGCGCGCCCGTGCGGCCGCGGAGGATCCGCTCGAGGCCGTCGCGCAGCCCGGTGCCGGGCGCGATCGACGCCAGCGTCTCGCGGAGACGAGGATCGCCCCGATCTACCACTGCCCACTCCTCTTCGCCGCGCCCGGTGCACCCCGGTCGTCAGGCGCAACCCTAAGGCCTCGGCGCCGTCCTGACGTGCGGGTTATCCGAGGGTCAGCCGCCGTCGACGACGTGGAGCGTCCGGCTGAGGTCGAGGAGCTGGAGCGCGGAGCCGACGTCGGGAACCTCGACGACCCGCATCCCGTCGACCGTGCGACGCCGTCCGGACGTCCCGACGTCGGCCGGGACCACGGCCAGCTCGAACCCGAGTCGCGCCGCCTCGGCGAGCCGCTGCTGGACGTCACGGACCCGTCGCAGCTCGCCGGACAGCCCGATCTCGCCCATGGCGACGACCCCGGACGGCGTCGGGCTGAGGAAGTGGGACGACGCCAGTGCGATCGCCAGCGCCAGGTCGGCGGCCGGCTCGGTGAGCTTGGCCCCGCCGACGGTGGAGGCGAACACGTCGCGCCCGGCGAGGCCGATCCCGCAGTGCTGCTGGAGCACGGCGAGGACCATCGCGAGCCGGGAGCCGTCGATGCCGGACGTCGTACGACGAGGCCGCTCCTGGGCGACCCCCGCGACCAGCGACTGGACCTCGGCGAGCAGGGGCCGGCGTCCCTCCATCGTCACTGCGACGCACGTGCCGGCGACGCGGCCGTGGTGGCGCTCGACGAAGATCCCGGTGGGGTCGGTGACAGCGGTGATGCCCTCGGGCCCGAGGTCGAAGCAGCCGACCTCGTCGACGGGGCCGAACCGGTTCTTCACCGCGCGGACCATGCGGAACCGGCTCCCGGACTCGCCCTCGAACTGGAGGACGACGTCGACGAGGTGCTCGAGCACCCGCGGCCCGGCGATCGACCCGTCCTTGGTGACGTGGCCGACGAGCACGACGGTGATGGCGCGGGTCTTGGCGACGCGGACGAGCGCGGCCGCGACCTCCTTGACCTGGGTGACGCCGCCGGGGACACCGTCGACCCCGGACGCGCCGATGGTCTGGACGGAGTCGACGACGACCAGGCGCGGCCGGACGTCCTCGATGTGGGTGAGGACGGCCCCGAGGTCGGTCTCGGCAGCGAGGTAGAGCTGGTCGTGGACGGCGTCGGTGCGGTCGGGGCGGAGCCGGACCTGGGCGGCCGACTCCTCGCCGGTGACGTAGAGGACGCGCTGGTCGCGGGCGGCGGTGCGCGCTGCGACCTCGAGGAGCAGCGTCGACTTGCCGACGCCGGGCTCACCGGCCAGCAGCACGGCGGCGCCCGGCACGAGGCCGCCGCCCAGCACGCGGTCGAGCTCGGGGACGCCGGACGGGTGGTGCGCAGCGTCCTGGGCCGGGACCTTGCCGATCGGCACGGCCGGGGTGCTGACGGGGGCGGCCGCCGTGCGTCCGGCCGGCGCGGCGCCTGCCTCGGCCACCGAGCCCCAGGCCTGGCACTCACCGCAGCGACCGACCCACTTGGTCGTCGGCCACCCGCACTCCGAGCAGCGGTAGGTCGCTCGGGACTGGGATCGGGAGGTGGTGGCCATGGCGACGACGCTAGGCGAACCCTCCGACACTGCGTCGTTGCCACGCTGCCGCCGTATCCTCGACCCGACCACGATGCAGGCCCGACGAGGCGGACGACCCGGCAGGAGGCGACCATGGCACGGCACGACGCGCCCCCGCTGCCGCCGACCCTCGCCGACGTCGCCGAGCGCGCCGGGGTCTCCCGGCAGACGGTGTCCAACGCGATCAACAACCCGGACCTGCTGCGCCCCGAGACCCTCGCCCGGGTGCAGGACGCGATCCATGCGCTCGGCTACCGGCCCAACCGGGCCGCCCGCCACCTGCGGACCAGGGCGTCCCACTTGATCGGTCTGCGGATGTCGCCGGCCCAGGAGTTCACCGCCAACGCGGCCATGGACCGGTTCGTGCACGCCCTGGTGGAGGCCTCGCGCGAGGCCGGCTACCACCTGCTGCTCTTCTCGGGTGGTCCCGGCAAGCCGGAGACGACGGCCGCCGACCTGGTGCGTGGGTACGACGACCTGTTGCGTTCCACGGCGGTCGACGCGTTCATCGTGACCGACACCTACCTCGGCAACCCGGCGACCCGGTGGTTGAGCGAGCGGCGCGCGCCGTTCGTCGCCTTCGGCCGGCCGTGGGAGGATCCGCAGGCCACGCACCCGTGGGTCGACGTCGACGGGGCCGCGGGCGTCGCGCTCGGGACGCAGCACCTGATCGACCGCGGCCACGAGCGGATCGCCTGGCTGGGGTGGCCGCCGGAGTCGTTCATCGGCCAGGACCGTCGAGCCGGCTGGGAGCGGGCGATGGCCGGCCGGTCGACCGACGGCCTGGCGACCGCCGTGGCCGACACGGTCGACGCCGGTCGGGCCGCGAGCGCCGCCATGCTCGACAGCGTCGCCCCCTCGGCGTTCGTGTGCGCGTCGGACACAGTGGCGATCGGCGTCCTGCACACGCTGGCCGAGCGCGGCCTCCGCCCGGGCAGCGACGTGGCGGTCGTCGGGTTCGACGACTCCCAGGTCGCCCAGGTCGTGCCGCACGGCCTGACCTCGGTGCGTCAGCCGCTCGAGCAGGTGGCGGTCGCGCTGGTCCGGGCGCTCGAGGCGCTGCTCGCGAGTGAGCCGTACGACGCCCCGGGGGTGCTGCTCACCCCGACCCTCGCGGTCCGCGGATCCAGCTAGAAGTGGCGGGTCCAGAGGTTGACGGCGTAGTCGACCTCGAGCCCCGCGTGCTCGCGCAGCACCTCGTCGGCCACCTCGGGCTTGAGCTCGATCCGGACCACGGCCTCCAGGTCGGCGCGGCTCTCGAAGCGCCAACCCATGTCGACGGGGGTGCGGGTCCAGCCGCGCGCGCTCCAGAAGCGTTCGATGTCGTCCGGCGCCGGGAGGTGGGGATAGCCGCGCCGGAACCACGCGCCGAAGGTCGACCGGCCCCCGTCGTTGTCGATGACCATCGCGGTCCCGCCGCGGCGCACGACCCGGTCGAGCTCGGCCAGACCGGGCTCGCAGCCGGGCCCGAAGAAGTAGGCCCACCGGACGTGCACCACGTCGACGCTGGCGTCGGGGAGCGGGATCTGTTGGGCCGTGCCGACGACGACCTCCACCGTGCTCAGCGACCGGGTACGACGCTGCGCGAGCCGCACCAGCGCGGGATGCGGCTCGACCCCGACGACCCGCGCAGCCGTGGCGGCGAACGACGGGAGGTGGAAGCCGGTGCCGCAACCGAGGTCGAGCACGGTGCGGTCACGCCAGCTCGCCTGCGACTCCATCGCTGCCCACAACCGACCGTCGGGGTCGGCGGCCCGGTTCTCGACCTCGTAGGTCGCCGTGTGGTGCCAGATGTTGGGGCTCGGTACCGCACCCGGAAGAGGACGGTTCATGACGTGCGTCGCGCCACCCGACGCTGAAGGCGGCGCGACATGCGAGCGCAGCGAGCCGATCAGATGCGGACGATGCCCGCTGGCGTCTGGACCTGGGCGGCGAGGATGCCGGGCGTGCCGTGGGGGGCGACCCACTCGACCTTGACGTCCTCGAGCGGCGCCTCGACGCTCTCGCCGAGCCACTCGCTGACCCGCTGCGGGTCACCGGCGATCTCGATGCCGGCGAGGGAGAGGGTGCCGTCGGCGCCGGCCGACGGGTGGAGGTCGGCGTCGACCTCCCAGTGGATGAAGAAGGGGAGCTGGGCGTCGGCGATGAGGCCGTTGACGCCGATCTGCTTCCACTTCAGCTCGGTGCCGTCGGGGCGGTGCCGGTTGCCGGCGACCGCGGCGCGACCGAGGCGCTCCTCGACCGGGGCGATGTCCGGGACGGAGACGACCCAGCCGAGCCAGCCGCCGCCGAGCCCGGAGCGGGCCTTGACGGCCTGGCCGAACGGCGCCTTGTCGGACGCGGGGTGGTCGAGGGCCTCGACGACCTCGAGGTAGGTCGCGTCGGCGAGCGGAAGGATCATGTTGCGCGTGCCGAAGCGGGGGTGGACGCCGCCGTCGACGAAGTCACACCCGAGTGCTGCGCCGAGGCGGGCGGCGGTGGCCGCGAGTCCGTCGGGTCCGGCGGCGTACGACAGGTGGTCCAGGCGCATGTCAGACATTCTCAGCCTGGGTCGTCCGGGTCGGAGAATCGGGGTCGGGTTCTCTTGACATCGAGAGGACCGCGGCGTCGTGTCGCGGAACGACGTCAGCGGTCGGCGGGGTGCAGCGCGAGGGCGGACCGCGAGCGCAGGTGGGCCTCGCAGTGCCGGACCAGCTCGTCGTACGCCGGGCGCCCCATCAGCTCGACGAGCTCGGGCTCGTTGGTGACGTAGACCGGTTCGACCGCGACGTGAGCCTCGGTGTTGCCCGAGCAGTACCAGTCGAGGTCGTGACCGCCGGCACCCCAGCCACGACGGTCGTACTCGGTGATCGTCACCTCGGTGTAGGACGTGCCGTCCTGGCGCTCGACCTCGCGGAAGAGGCGGCGGATCGGGAGCTGCCAGCACACGTCGGGCTTGGTCTCGAGCGGGTTGCGGCCGATCTGGAGCGCCAGGCCGTGCAGCGCGCAGCCCGCGCCGGTGGGGAAGTCGGCGCGGTTGTGGAACACGCACCCCCGCTGGCCGTCGACCTCGTGGGCGCGGGTCTTGCGGTCGCCGTCCTCGTCCTTGTCGACCCAGTCGCGGCGCCGCACCTTGCGGCCCGGGTGGAACTGCCACTGCTCCGGGGTCAGCTGGTCGACGAAGCCGGCGACGCGCTCCTCGTCCGCCGCGTCGGCGAAGTGCGCTCCGAGCGTGCAGCAGCCGGTGTCGGGCGAATCGGCGTAGATGCCGGCGCAGCCCTGGCCGAAGATGCAGGTGAACGACGACGTCAACCAGGTGAGGTCGCAGCGCATCACCTCGGTCGGGTCGCCCGGGTTGGCGAACTCGACGAAGGCGCGGGGGAAGTCCAGGTCGACCTCGGGCACGCGCCCAACCTACTCGGACGCGCGTGGTCCCGACCCCGAGGGCGATACGGTGGTCGCATGCGGCTGGGCGTGCTCGACATCGGATCGAACACCGGACACCTGCTCGTGGTCGACGCCCACGACGGTGCTGCCCCGCTCCCGGCGTACTCCCTCAAGCAGCCGCTCCGGCTGGCCGAGCACCTCGACGCCGACGGAGCCGTCACCCAGTCGGGGATCGACGCGCTCACCCTTTTCACCGCGGAGGCGCTCGTCGTCGCCGAGGAGAAGGGCTGCGAGGCGATGCTCTCGTTCGCCACCTCCGCGGTGCGCGACTCCGTCAACAGCGACGGGGTGCTCGCCCACGTGCGTGAGCAGACCGGCGTCGCGATCGAGGTCCTGTCCGGTGAGGACGAGGCGCGGCTGACGTTCCTCGCCGTACGACGCTGGTTCGGCTGGTCGGCCGGCAAGCTCACGGTGTTCGACATCGGCGGGGGCTCGCTGGAGATCGCGACCGGCGCGGACGAGCGCCCCGACGTCGCGCAGTCGCTGCCGCTGGGTGCGGCGCGTCTCGCGTCCACCTACTTCGCCGAGCAGGTCGACGAGGCCGCGTTGAGGAGGATCCGGCGCAGCATCCGCGCCGACATGGCCAAGGACGCCGGCAAGGTCCTGCGCACGGGACCGACCCACCGTGCGGCGGCCACCTCCAAGACCTTCCGCTCGCTGGCCCGGATCTGCGGCGCCGCCCCTTCCACCGACGGTCCGCTGGTGCCGCGTTCGCTCGCGTTGGCCGACCTTCGGGAGTGGATCCCGAAGCTGGTCGCGATGGGGCCGGCCGAGCTCGCGGAGCTGCCGGGGGTGTCGCCGAGCCGCACCCACCAGATCGTCCCCGGTGCGATCGTCGCCGAGGCCTGCATGGACATCTTCGGGCTGGCCGAGCTGGAGATCTGCCCCTGGGCCCTGCGCGAGGGCGTGATCCTGGAGCGCATCGACAAGCTCGGCGTCGCCGACGAGGTCTGACCGAGGACGGGCGAGGGGCGGGCGAGGACAGGCATGGCCGGATCGGCACGACCGCGGATCGGGTTGTCGACGTCGTCGGTCTATCCGGAGTCGACGGCCCAGGCCTTCGCCTGGGCGGTCGAGGTCGGCTACGAGGCGGTCGAGGTGATGGTCGGGATCGACGCGATCTCCCAGCAGACCACCGCCGTGCTCCAGCTGATGGAGCACCACGCGATCCCGATCTGCGCGATCCACGCGCCGTGCCTGCTCTTCACCCAACGGGTCTGGGGCCTGGAGCCGTGGGGCAAGCTGCAGCGCTCGGCCGAGATGGCGAAAGCGGTCGGGGCCGAGGTCGTGGTCGTGCACCCGCCCTTCCGTTGGCAGCGCGACTACGCGCGCGACTTCGTCAACGGCATCGCTGCGCTCGAGGAGTCGACCGGGATCGCCTTCGCCGTCGAGAACATGTATCCGTGGCGGGCCTCCGCCAAGCGCCACCTCGAGATGTACCTCCCGGGGCACGACCCTTCGGACGAGCCCTACGCCAACACGACGATCGACCTGTCCCACGCGGCGATCGCGCACGACCCGCCGATCGCGATGGCCGAGCGGCTGGGGTCGCGGCTGCGCCACATCCACCTGACCGACGGCTCGGGGTCGCCGAAGGACGAGCACCTGGTGCCGGGACGCGGCGCCATGGGGGCCGCGGAGTTCCTCCACCACCTCGTCGACACCGGGTTCGACGGCGAGGTCGTGCTCGAGATCAACACCCGCCGGTGCACGACCCGCGAGGAGCGCGAGGCCGACCTGCGCGCTTCGTTGGAGTTCGCGCGCGAGCACCTCTCGGCCCGTTCGGCCCGCACGGAGTCGTGACGGGACGGCTGGTGCGATGACGAGCGCGGTCGAGGTGGCGGGGCTGACCGTCGTCCGCGGTCGTCGCGAGGTCCTCCACGGTCTCGACTTCACGATCCCGCTCGGCGAGGTGACCGGCCTCCTCGGCCCGTCGGGCTGCGGGAAGTCGACGCTGATGCGCGTGCTGGTCGGCGTCCAGGCCGGGGTGGCCGGCACCGTCTCCGTGTTCGGCGAGCCCGCCGGGTCGCGGTCGCTGCGGCACCGGATCGGCTACGTCACCCAGGCTCCCAGCGTGTACGACGACCTCAGCGTCGCCGAGAACCTGGCGTTCTTCGCCCGCGTGCTCGGCGAGGAGCGGGCCGAGGTCGAGCGCTGCATCGCCGCGGTCGACCTCGGCGACCAGGCCGACCAGGTGGTGGCGCGGCTCAGTGGGGGGCAGCGGTCGCGGGTGGGCCTCGCGGTCGCCCTGCTGGGGAGCCCGAGCCTGCTCGTGCTCGACGAGCCGACCGTCGGCCTGGACCCGGTGCTGCGCGAGGACCTGTGGTCGATGTTCCACCGGCTCGCCGCGACCGGGGTCGCGGTCCTGGTCTCGAGTCACGTGATGGACGAGGCGGAGCGCTGCGACCGGCTGCTGCTGATGCGCGACGGGGTGTTCCTCGCCGACGGCAGCCCGGCGGAGATCAAACGGGTGGCCGGGCTGACGGACGACGCCGACATCGAGCAGGCGTTCCTCGCGATCGTGCGGCGGAGCCCGACATGAGCTCACGGGTCACGCTCGCCGTCGCCGGTCGGGTGCTCGCCCAGCTGCGACGCGACCACCGGACCCTCGCGATCATGGTCGTGCTCCCCTGCCTCCTCATCAGCCTGCTGTGGTGGATGTTCGAGGACCTCCCGGGCGCCCCCTTCGACCGGGTCGGACCGGCGCTGCTCGCCATGTTCCCCTTCATCGTGATGTTCCTCGTCACGAGCGTGACGACGCTGCGGGAGCGGTCCGGCGGCACGCTCGAGCGGCTGCTCGCGATGCCGATGGGCCGGCTGGACTTCCTCTTCGGCTACGCGCTCGCCTTCGGCCTGGTGGCCGCGGTCCAGTCCGCCGCCGCGGTCGGGCTCGCGGTCGGCCTGCTCGACCTGTCCATCGAGGGCCCGGTCTGGCTGCTGACCGTCGTCGCTGTCGCCGACGCGGTGCTCGGCAGCGCCCTCGGTCTGTTCGTCAGCGCGTTCGCGCGCTCCGAGTTCCAGGCGGTGCAGTTCATGCCCGCGCTGGTGATCCCGCAGATCCTGCTGTGCGGGCTGTTCGTCCCGCGTCCGGCGCTCCCCGCGGTCCTCGAGGGGATCGGTGACGTGCTCCCGCTGTCCGCCGCCGTCGACGCCATGACGCACCTCACCCGGTCTTCCTCGACGGGCGAGGTGTGGGCCGACCTGGCGGTCGTCGCGGGCTACGCGGCCGCGGGCCTCGCGCTGGGTGCGGCGACCCTGCGTCGCCGTACTCCGTAACTAGTCAACGACGTCATGACTGGTTACCGACTGGTCACCATGCCGATGGTGGCGCGCGCCCCAGGACGTCGTACCGTGGGCTTATGCGTCCCCTGCGTGACTCCCTCCTGCTCCTCTCGCGCAGCGAGTCGGTCAAGCGGCTGATCACGACGCTCCCGGTGTCCGCGACGGTCGTGAGGTCCTACGTCCCCGGCGAGCACACCGAGGACGCCGTCGCCGCTGCCGGCGTGCTCGCGGCCGAGGGGATCAGCACGACCCTCGACTACCTCGGCGAGGACACGACCGACCTCGCTCAGGCCGACGCCACCGTCGCGGCGTACCTCGACCTGCTCAAGCAGCTCTCCGCCCAGGGCCTGGCCCGCCGGGCGGAGGTCAGCGTGAAGCTGACCGCGATCGGGCTCTCGCTCGACGACGAGACGGCTCCGGGGGGCGGCTCCAAGGTCGCGCTCGAGAACGCCCGGGCGATCTGCCGCGCCGCCCGCGCGGCCGGGACCACGGTGACCCTCGACATGGAGGACCACACCACCACCGACGAGACCCTCGCGATCCTGCACGAGCTGCGCAGGGACTATCCCGAGACCGGGGCCGTGCTCCAGGCCTACCTGCACCGCACCGAGGCCGACTGCCGCGCGCTGGCCTACCCCGGCAGCCGGGTCCGGCTCTGCAAGGGCGCTTACGACGAGCCGGCCGACGTCGCCTACACCGACCCGGACGAGGTCGACAAGGCCTACGTCCGCTGCCTCAAGATCCTCCTCGGCCAGACCGGCCCGGACGGCGAGTGCTACCCGATGATCGCCAGCCACGACCCGCGGCTCATCGAGATCGCCTCCTCGCTCGCGAGCCGCTACGGCCGCGCCCAGGGCACCTACGAGTTCCAGATGCTCTACGGCATCCGCCCCGGCGAGCAGCGCCGTCTCGCCGCCGCCGGCGAGACCGTGCGCGTCTACATCCCCTACGGCACCGAGTGGTACGGCTACCTCATGCGACGGCTCGCCGAGCGCCCCCGCAACCTGACCTTCTTCCTGACGTCGCTCATCAAGAAGAGCTGACGACCTCTACCCTTTCCCCATGAAGCAGACCGCCGTCATCGGCGCAGGTGTCATGGGCGAGACCCTGCTGTCCGGCCTGGTCCGCGCGGGGCGTCGGGTCGACCAGCTGCTGGTCGGGGAGAAGCGCGAGGCGCGGGCCGCCGAGCTCGAGGACCGGTACGGCGTCGCCGTCGTCTCCAACGTCGAGGCCGCCGCCAAGGCGGACACCGTCGCGCTGGTCGTGAAGCCGCAGGACATGGCAGAGGTGCTCGACGAGATCGCCGGCGCGCTGCGTCCGGGCCAGCTCCTCGTCTCGCTGGCCGCCGGCATCACGACCGGGTTCATCGAGTCGCGCGTGCCCGAGGGGGTGGCGGTCGTGCGGGTCATGCCCAACACCCCGGCGCTCGTCGACCAGGGCATGTCGGCCATCTCCGCCGGGTCGCACTGCGACGACGAGCACCTGGCCGAGGCCGAGGCGCTGATGGCGTCGGTCGGCAAGGTCGTCCGGGTCCCGGAGAAGCAGCAGGACGCGGTCACCGCGATCAGCGGCTCGGGGCCGGCCTACATCTACTTCGTCGTCGAGTCGATGATCGAGGCGGGCGTCCACCTCGGCCTTCCCCGTACGACGGCCACCGAGCTCACCATCCAGACCCTGGTGGGCTCGGCCGCGATGCTGGCCGAGACCGGGGAGCACCCGACCGTCCTGCGCGAGCAGGTCACCTCACCGGCCGGCACGACCGCCGCGGCGCTGCGGGAGCTCGAGGTCCACAAGGTGCGGGCGGCGTTCCTCGCTGCGCTCGAGGCCGCGCGCGACCGTTCCCGTGAGCTCGCCAGCGGCAGCTGAGCAGGGCCGTCGGGGCTCACCATGCCTCGATGCGGAGGTCGGGCACCCGCTCGCACTCGCGGTCGTTGGCGGTGACGAGCATCAGGTCACGGGATCGAGCCACGCCGGCGATGAGGAGGTCGTAGCCCCCGATCGGCGTCCCGAGGCGCGCGAGCTCGGCCCGGATCTGTCCGGCGTGCCAGGCGGCAGGCGCGTCGATGTCGAGGACGTCGACGGCTCGGGTCAGACGTTCGACCTCGACCCGGTTCTCCTCGGGCGCGCGGGAGCGCGCTGCACCGTAGGCGAGCTCGGCGATGGTGATGGTCGAGACGGCCACCTCCCGGAGTGCACGGAGTCGCTCGCGAGCGCGCGGCTCGCTCCCGCGCAGGATCGAGATGCACACGTCGGTGTCGAGCAGGTGGCTCACAACGTAGATCGCTCCTGCGCCTCGGGCTGCTCCCGGGCATCCATGAAGTCGGTGCTGACGTCGAGGCGGTGGTCGAAGAAGTAGTCGATCCGATGCCCGACCGGGACGATCACCCTCGCCTCGCCGTCAACGATGATCTCGACCTCGGTGACCTCCTCGGGGAAGGCGACCGCCTTGGGCAGCCTGACGGCCTGGGTCGTGTTGTTCATGAACAGCCTGGTCGACACCATGGCGCCTCCTTGTATCTACAAAGAGTAGATACCCCTCCCGGGGCCCCTGAGCTAGGAAGCCCAGCGAAGGTCGGCGAGCGACCGGATGCGGGTGACGCCGGCGACCTCGTCGGGGCGGTAGCGGCCGACCCGGTCGATGAGCACGCCGGCGAGACCGGCGCCGTGCGCGCCGCGCACGTCGTGGCGGAGCGAGTCGCCGACCATCACGACGCTGGCGGGCTCGGCACCGATCGCGGCGCAGGCGTGGTGGAACGCGCGGGCGTCGGGCTTGGCGGCCGGCAGGGACGACGAGGCGAACACGGGGACGTCGTAGGACGCCAGCGTGGTGCGCTGGACCTTCGTCTCCTGGATGCGCTGCTCCCCGTTGGTGAGGATGCCGACGGCCAGGCCGGCGCCCAGCGCGCGTTCGAGGGCGACGGAGGCGTCGGCGAACGCGGACCATGCGGCTCGGTAACAGGCCAGGTAGCCCGCGAAGGTGTCGTCGGCGAGCGCGTCGTCGGCGAGGTCCCAGCCGGGGAGGAACGCCCGGATCCGGGCCCGCCGCTGGTCGGCGTGGGAGATCTCGCGGCGCTGGAAGCGTTCGTGGTGGAACGCCTCCAGGGTGGCCCACCGCTCGACGTGGTCCTCCAGCAGGCCGTCGAGCTCCAGGCCGGACAGCCAGGCGCGGACCCCGCGGTCGGCGGCGCCGCGGTGGTCGAACAACGTGTCGTCGAGGTCGAACAACACCCCCTCGACGGGCCTCCCGAGCCAGGTCGCCGTCGTCATGAGGCCATCCTCGCAGCCGTCGCCGACACCGCCTCGAGCCGCCCTTGAAAGATGGGTGCAAGCGAGTAATCATAATTACATGACGACAGAAGAGATCCGCGGCTGGTTCGCCGGCCGCCTCCCCGAGGGCTTGTTCGACGACCTGGTCGAGGTCACCGTCGACCGCGAGGAGATCACCGTGATCGGCCGGATTCCGGCGCCCGCGCTCGCCGAGGACGTGTCCGACGCCGAGCGTGCCGCGACCGTGGAGGGTCGGATCGCGGAGTTCCGTGAGCGCACCCGCGGCGACCGGATGAAGGTCGCGGGCGAGGCCGAGCGACGCTTCGAGCGCAAGGTGTCCTGGGGCGTCGAGTGCGGCGACACCCGGGCGCTCTACACCCACGTCGCCGCGCCGGTCATGACCCGGCTGCGGCAGCCTGAGCGACGGGTGCTCGACCTGCTCGTCGCGGGCGGGGTGGCCCGAAGTCGCAGCGACGCGCTCGGCTGGTGCGTCCGCCTGGTCCAGCAGCACTCCGAGGAGTGGCTGGCCGACCTCAGGGACTCCCTCGTCCAGGTCGAGGAGGTACGACGCCGCGGACCCGGAGCCGCGTCTGCCTGACGTGTCGGTCGGGGCGTCAGCCCGCCAGGCTGATCACGATGGCGATGACCGCGAGCGCGGGGATCAGGCCCTGCTTGAGGGCCGCCGAGGCCCGCGAGCGGTTCGCCAGGACCAGGACGAGCGCGGCGGCCACCATCGACCCGGTGCCGGCGAGCACCAGCGCCTGCCCGACCGTGTCGCAGTCACCCACGGTCAGGGCGATGCCGACCGCGATCTCGATCGCCAGGAAGAGGTTGTAGAAGCCCTGGTTGTAGGCGAGCTCCTTGGAGGACTCGGCCTCCTCGGCCGTCGTACCGAAGACCGCGCGGGTGGCCGGCGCGGTCCAGGCCAGCGACTCCATGTAGAAGATGTAGACGTGGACGGCGGCAGCGAGGCCGGCGAGCACGAGTCCGGCCGTCAGCATGGCTGCAGCGTCGCACATGTGGGGTTGGTCGCGAGGGCTATCGTCAAGCCGACACGCCGAGTCACAAAAGTTGCTTTGGTGAATCTCTTCCCCATGAGTCACATCTGGCTCTATTCTCACGCCTAGGCGTCCGCAGATCACGGCTGGGGAAGGCGGTGACGGGCGCGCAGAAAGTGTGGTTGGCCATGGCAACGTCTGCGGAGCGACCCGAGTCCCGTCCGGACCCCAAGTTCCTCACCATCGCCGAGGTGGCGACCATGATGCGCGTCTCCAAGATGACCGTCTATCGCCTCGTCCACAGCGGAGAGCTCCCCGCTGTCCGCGTGGGTCGCTCATTCCGCGTCCCCGAGGGCGACGTGGACGACTACCTCCGCAAGTCGTTCTACAACGCCGGCTGACTGAATGGCGCGAGCCGTGCGACACGCTGCAGCGCCGCAGGTGACGCGGTCTGTGGTCTCGGCCGCCCGGCGGCGAACGGCAGGTTGTCTCGGCGCATCGTGATGCGACGTTCCTCTCACCGTCGGTCCTGATTCTCCAACCGCTCGTGACGGCGGATAGGCTGTGCCTGTCGTCCGACACTGACGTCGGCGCGGCAGTTGTCTATGCCGGGCCGAACGCCTGGTGTGTTGGAGAGGTTCACGTGGGTTCTGTCATCAAGAAGCGGCGCAAGCGCATGGCGAAGAAGAAGCACCGCAAGCTTCTGAAGAAGACGCGGGTGCAGCGCCGCAAGCTCGGCAAGTGACCCACGCCCCCTCGGGGGCGCCGTAGTGCACCTTGTGACTGGGGGAGTCGGGAGATGGGCATGAGCGGTCGTACCGTTCTGGTCACCGGAGTGTCGCGTGACCTGGGCCGGACCTGCGCTCGCTCGCTCGCCAGCGACCCCACGGTCGCGCGAGTGATCGGCGTCGACGTGATGCCCCCGCGCGGGGACATCGGTGACGTCCAGTTCGTGCGTGCCGACATCCGTAACCCGGTGATCGCCAAGATCATCGCCCGCGAGGACGTCGACACCGTCGTCCACATGAGCGTCATCGCCACGCCCGGCTCCGCCGGTGGCCGCGGCACGATGAAGGAGCTCAACGTCATCGGCACCATGCAGCTGCTCGCTGCGTGCCAGAAGGCGGAGTCACTGCGCCAGCTGGTCGTGAAGTCGTCGACCATCGCCTACGGGGCCAGCAACCGCGACCCCGCGATGTTCACCGAGGACATGCAGCCGCGCGGGCGCGCCCGCACGGGCTACGCCAAGGACGTCGCTGAGGTCGAGAGCTATGTCCGCGGCTTCGCGCGGCGTCGGCCCGACGTCGCCGTCACCACCCTGCGCTGCGCCAACGTCATCGGCCCGCGGGTGGTCAGCCCGGTGTCGTCGTACTTCCGGCTGCCGGTGATCCCCACCGTGCTGGGCTTCGACCCTCGCCTGCAGTTCCTCCACGAGCACGACCTCACCCGGGTGCTGCGCCACGCGGTCGACGCCGAGGTCCACGGCACGTTCAACGTCGCCGGCGACGGGGTCCTCATGCTGTCGCAGGCGCTGCGCCGACTCCAGCGTCCGGGTGTCCCGCTGCCGGGCCTGGCCTTCGGCGGGCTCGGCTCCGCGCTGCGCTCGGCCCACCTCGCCGACCTGTCGCCCGAGCTGGTCGCGTTCCTCACCTACGGGCGAGGCGTCGACACCACCCGGATGCGCACTGAGCTCGGGTTCGAGCCGCGCTACACGACGGAGGAGGCGTTCGGCGAGTTCGCCTCCACCCTGCCGCCTACGGGCGGCCGCACCGAACGACTGCTCGGCGCCGTCGCCGAGCGGCTGCCCGAGGTCCCCGCCCACGCCGGCGACCGCCTGCCGACCCTGACCCTCGCCGGAGGCACTGATGGGTGACGCCGAGATCATCCCGATCGGAACCCGCGGTCGACCCGGCCGCGGGACGGGCACCCGCCCGTCCGCGGCTGCGCGCACCCTGGCCCCCAAGGGCCGTGGCGCGGCGAAGCCCGCCGAACCGGGAGAGCCGCAGGCCCAGAAGGCTCCGCAGGCACCGCCCGCCGAGCCCAGCGCCCCGGTCGCGGACGCGCCCAAGAGCGAGTCGGTGATCCCGCTCGTCGGCGAGGACGTCATCCCGCTCGAGAGCGCGACCGACACCTCCACGCTCACCCCGCGGATCGAGGTGGCCGAGCGCGAGGGTGGCGGCATCCCGATGGGTGACTGGCTCTCCGCGTTCCAGTACGCCGCGCGTGAGGTGTTCGGCGACCAGTGGGAGTCGCAGCTCGCGCACTTCCTCGCCTTCCTGCGCCGCCGGCTGACCGGCGACTACGTCGTCGACGAGTTCGGCTTCGACCCCGAGATCACCGAGCGGTTCTTCCTCGCCGCGCTCCGGCCGATCGCCCAGAAGTGGTTCCGGATCGAGGTCCGCGGGGCCGAGAACATCCCCGCCGAGGGCGGCGCGCTCATCGTGTCCAACCACTCCGGCACCGTCCCGGTCGACGCACTGATGACGATGGTCTCCGTGCACGACCACACCGACCGCTACCTGCGGGCCCTCGGTGCCGACCTGGTCTTCAAGCTGCCGTTCGTCAGCACCATGGCGCGCAAGGGCGGCGCGACGCTCGCCTGCGCCGAGGACGCCGAGCGGATGCTGGCCGGAGGCGAGCTCGTCGGGGTGTGGCCGGAGGGCTTCAAGGGCATCGGCAAGCCGTACTCGCAGCGCTACAAGCTGCAGCGCTTCGGCCGCGGTGGTTTCGTCTCCGCCGCCCTGCGCACCCAGGTCCCGATCGTGCCGCTGTCGGTCGTCGGCGCCGAGGAGATCTATCCCCTCGTCGGCAACGTCCCCGCGCTGGCCCGCCTGCTCGGGGTGCCCTACATCCCGATCACGCCGCTCTTCCCGCTGCTCGGACCTCTCGGCCTGGTGCCGCTGCCGTCGAAGTGGCTGCTGGAGTTCGGCGAGCCGATCCGCACCGACGAGTACGACGAGGGCGCTGCCGAGGACCCGATGCTCGTCTTCAACGTCACCGACCAGGTGCGCGAGACGATCCAGCAGACCCTCTACGGCCTGCTCATGCAGCGCCAGTCCGTTTTCAAGTAGGACCGGTCGAGCGTGTCGCAGACGGCACGCGCCGCCCAGGCTCTCGCTCCGCTCGGCCCAGGGGCTGCGTGCCGTGCGGCTTCGCCGCGATGCGACACGCTGCCGACCGCGCAGTTGACGTTGTCGACGGTGACGGCGCGCTGGCGTCCGACGGCGTCGAAGGCCGGCCCATCAGCGGCTCGAGCGGCACGCTCGGCTGATCGTTAGTTGCCGAGCAGACCGTCGACGAGGCCGCCGACGCCGTTGACGACACCGCTGACGGTCTCGTCGACGATCTCGGCGCCGTTGCCGCTGGCGAGGTCTTCCTTGATCCGGTCGCCGAGCTGTTCGAGCGGGTTGCCGGGGCCCTCGCCGGGGTCGGTGACCGGGTCGGTGGCGGGGTCCGTCACATCCGTGGGGTCGGTGGTCGGCCCGCCGTCGGGCGAGTCCTCACCCCCCGAGCCCTTGTTGCCACCCTTGACCGGCTCCATCGGCGTGTTCTCGGCCGCTTCCTCGACCGCCGCGAGGAAGTCGCGGGAGACCGGGATGGTGTCGGAGGTCGTCTCGTAGGTCAGCAGCGAGGTGAGCGGGACGGTGGCCGCCGCGAACTCGGGCACCTCGGTGACCGCCCCGTCGCCACAGGTCGGGCAGAGCTGGAACGCGGCGCTGTCGGCCTGGGCGAGGTTCTGCGCAGCCGTGATGAGCGCGGCGCGGGCGTCGGACGGGACGACCTCGCCGAGCGCGGAGAGCTCCGACATCGACTGCGCGGTGAACGACCGCAGCTGGCCGATGGTGGCCTGGTCGCCGGTGGCCGCGTAGTCGTCGAGGGCGAGCTCGGCGGCCTGGCTGGACTGGTCGCTGAAGTCGTGGAGCGTCGCGGCGACGGCCTCGGCGTCCGCGCCCTGCGCTGCGAGCTGCTCGGCCTCCTGGAGACGCTGCTCGGCGTGGCCCAGCAGGACCTCGGCCTTGGCGGCGTCGTCGGACTGGAGGTTGGTCTCGGCGTTCTCGAGAGCGCGCTTGACCGGGTAGAGGACGTCACCGGGCAGGGCGGCCTGCGAGGCCATGGCCATCGAGCCGGAGGCGGCGACGATCGCGAACCCGCCGAGGACGCTGGCCAGTCGGCGCTCGCGTGAACCCTGGCGCTGACGCGGGGTCAGGCGAAGGCGGGTGGCGTCGTCGACGGGGCTCGCCATCCGAGCGGCCTCGACGACCAGACGGCTCCGGAGGTCGGCGACGAAGTCGGGACGGGCGGAGACGGGGGCGACGGACCGCAGCGAGCCGACGACCTCGAGCAGGTCGGCGTACGGCGCCGCCGTGGCGTCGTCGCGAACGCTCGACGACAAGAGCGCGTCGAACTCCTCCGCGCGTCGCCTGCTCGTGAACGCCCCGCTCATGCTTGCCGTCCTTGGTCGATCCGGTTCTCGGTCAGGGGCCCGGCGATCGCCTGCGGCGCCGAGTCCCACACGTTGAACGACCGCGCGGGAGCGTTGGTTACGCCTCGTTCGGTGTGACGTGGATCGTCCTGACGGACTACGCGGGCGTAGTCCGAAGTGACCATCGTCGGGGAGAGGGTCATCGCAGCCCCTCCGGCATCAGCTTGGCGAGGTTGCGGACGCCCCGGAGCTGGAGCTGCTTGATGGCTCCCTCGCTGCGTCCGAGGGCCTGTGCGGTCTCCGCGATGCTCATCCCCTGGAGGAAGCGCATCACCAGGCAGTCCTTCTGCTCGTTGGGCAGCTCGGTGAGCGCCTCGAGCAGGATCTCGTTGGTGAGGCTGGCGAGGACGGCCGACTCCGGGCCCTCCGTCGCGTCGTCGTGCTGCCCCATGTCCTCGGTCGTCATCTCGAGGCGGGTGCGGCCGGCCTTGAAGTGGTCGGTGGCCAGGTTGCGGGCGATGGTCATCAGCCACGCGCCGAAGTCCTTGCCCTGCCACCGGAACGACGCCATGTTGCGCAGTGCGCGGAAGAAGGTCTCGGAAGTGAGGTCCTCGGCGACCACGACCGAGCGGGTCCGGTAGTAGAGGAACCGGTAGATCGACGGCTGGTAGTGGTCGTAGAGGAGGCCGAACGCGTCGGCGTCGCCCCCGCGGGCCAGCTCCACCAGACCGATGAGGCGCTCGCGCGCCTCGGGGGATTCCTCCGACGACGCGGCGAGGCGGGCGTCGCCGTAGCCTCGTCCGGCCTCGGACTCCGGCGTGTAGGCGGCCTCGCTGAAGAGCCAGCCGATCGGCGAGGGTCCGGCTGCACCCGCGGCGACGCCGCCGGCGAGCGCGAGAGCAGGACCCGGGGGCGGCTGGAGGGCGGACATGACGGCAGCGCGCAGGGCCGCGAGACCGCGCGTGTAGTCCGTGTCCAGGCCCACTGGTTTCCCTCCCAGGTAGACGCTCCGAACACGATGGTAGAGGGGATCTGCCCCCAGGGACAGCCGAACGGGAAGACTGGGGTCCCGGGACGGTCCCCGGGCCGGTGCGGACCTGGGTGTGCCTGCCCCGCAGGTCAGCCCAGGTAGCGGCGCACCTGACGGCGTACGACGATGCTCGCGACAGCGGCGCCGGTGGCCGCCGAGCCGACCACGATGCCGGCCCGCGCCGCCTTGCGACCCGTCCGGTAGTCGCGGATCCGCCACCCCTGCTCGCGGGCATGGGCGCGGAGCTTCGGGTCGGGGTTGATGGCGCACGGGTCACCCACCAGGCTCAGCATCGGCAGGTCGTTGGAGGAGTCGGAGTAGGCCGAGCAGCGGGCCAGGTCGAGGCCCTCCCGCTCGGCGAGGGCGAGGATCGCCTCGGCCTTCGCCGGCCCGTGCAGCATGTCGCCGACGAGGCGCCCGGTGTAGACGCCGTCGACGTGCTCGGCGACGGTGCCCATCGCGCCCGTCAGGCCGAGCCGCCGGGCGATCACCTGGGCGATCTCGATCGGGGCGGCCGTGACCAGCCAGACCCGCTGGCCCTCGTCGAGGTGGAGCTGGGCGAGGGCGCGGGTGCCGGGCCAGATCCGGTGCGCCATCGCCTCGTCGAAGATCTCCTCGCCGAGCTCCTCGAGCTCGGCAACGGTGTGGCCGGCGATGAACGCGAGCGCGGAGTTGCGGGCCTCGGCGACGTGCTCGGGGTCCTCGACCCCGGCGATCCGGAAGTAGGCCTGCTTGTAGGCCGCGCCGACGAGGTCGCGGGTCGTGAAGAACTTGCGGCGGTAGAGGCCGCGCGCCAGGTGGAAGATGCTCGCGCCCTGCATCACGGTGTTGTCGACGTCGAAGAAGGCCGCGGCCTGCCGGTCCTCGGGCAGCGCCAGCGCCGACTCCACCTCGGCGGCGGCGGCGGCCGCCTCGCCCGCGAGCTTGGAGCGCTGCTTGAGGTTGAGCCGCTTCGCGCGGTCGGACGGCGCTGCCATGCGGGAAGCCTATCGGCCGCCACCCGCGTAGGATCCGGCTCATGTCTGTCCCCGACGTGGCCGGCCTGGTGAGTGCCGCCGCAGCCGAGGCGGGTGAACGGCTCGCTGTCGTCGAGGCCGGTGGACGGGCGGTGACCTGGTCCGAGCTCGATGCCGAGGTCTCGCGCGTCGCCAGCGGTCTCGCGGCGGCCGGGATCGTCGCCGGCCACCGTGTGCTCCTCGCGCTCGGCAACCGGCTCGAGTTCGTGACCACCTATCTCGGCGTGCTCCGTGCCCAGGCGGTCGCCGTCCCGGTCAACCCCGGGTCGACGCCGGACGAGCTGGCGCGGATGCTCGCCGACTCCGGTGCCCGGATGGTGCTCGCCGACCCCGACACCGCCGCAGCGGTGCGCGGCGCGCTCGCGACCCTCGGGGCCGGCGACGACCGCTCGATCCGCACGGTCGTGGTCGCGACCGCGCCCGAGGGCGACGAGCGGACGTACGACGACCTGGTGGCGGCCGAGCCGCGGGAGACACCGGCGCTCCAGGACCCCGAGAAGCTCGCCGTGCTGCTCTACACCAGCGGCACCTCCGGGCTACCGCGT
This sequence comes from Nocardioides stalactiti, assembly GCF_014180715.1. Taxonomy (GTDB): domain Bacteria; phylum Actinomycetota; class Actinomycetes; order Propionibacteriales; family Nocardioidaceae; genus Nocardioides; species Nocardioides stalactiti. The sequence goes on from NZ_JACEFC010000045.1 coordinate 22,574, forward strand.
GCGGTGATGCTCACGCACCGCGCCCTGCTGGCCAACCTCGAGCAGGTCGCCGCGGTCGAGCCGCCGATGATCCACAGCGACGACGTCGTGCTCGGCGTGCTGCCGCTCTTCCACGTCTACGGCCTCAACGCCGTGCTCGGCGGCGTCGTCCGCCACCGCGCCAAGCTCGTCCTCGCCGAGCGGTTCGACCCCGAGGGCACGCTCGACCTCATCGAGGACGAGGCGTGCAGCGTCGTCCCGGTCGCCCCGCCCGTGTTCGCCCACTGGCGCGGGGTCGAGGCGCTCGAGGAGCGGCTCGGCCCGGTGCGCCTGGTGCTGTCGGGCTCGGCGCCGCTGGCGGCCGAGGTGATCGACGAGTTCACCGCCCGCACCGGGGTCCCCGTGCACCAGGGCTACGGCCTCACCGAGGCGGCACCGGTGGTGACGACCACGCTCGGCTCCGACCGCCACCGGCCCGGCTCGGTCGGCGCCGCGCTCGACGGCATCGACCTGCGACTGGTCGACGACGACCGGGCGCCGTTGAGCGGTGCCGACCTGAGCGACCCCGGCGAGATCGAGATCCGCGGTGCCAACCTCTTCAGCGGTTACTGGCCCGACGGTGCCGACGGCCCCGACGCCGACGGCTGGTGGCCGACGGGCGACGTGGGGGTGTTCGACGACGCGGGCCACCTGCACCTGGTCGACCGGGTCAAGGACCTGGTGATCGTCTCAGGCTTCAACGTCTATCCGACCGAGGTCGAGGCCGTGGTCCGCGAGGTCCCCGGTGTCCGCCAGGTCGCCGTCATCGGCGCCGAGGACGAGCTCACGGGGGAGGCGGTCGTCGCGTTCGTCGTACCGACCGATCCGACGGCCGACCCGGCGGCCCTCGCCGCCGCGGTCGAGGCGCACTGCGATGAGCGCCTGGCGCGGTTCAAGCGGCCCACCCGGCTCGACGTCGTGGCCGAGCTGCCGCACACGGTGACGGGCAAGGTCCAGAAGGGCCGGCTACGGGGCCGGGAGCGGCGACGCGCGCTCGGGCTCATCGAGTGACCGGCCCCCGGGTCACCCTCTACTCGCGGCCCGGCTGTCACCTCTGCGACGACGCGCGCGCGGTGATCGAGCAGGTCTGCGCCGAGCTGGGGGAGTCCTACGACGAGGTCTCGATCGACGACGACCCCGAGCTGGCCGGCCGGTTCGCCCACGAGATCCCGGTGACCTACGTCGACGGACGGCAGCACGACTTCTGGCGGGTGGATCCGGTCCGCCTCCGGAGGGCCCTCACCACCACGGGCTGATCACCCCTTAGGGTCGCTCGCGTGAAGGGCACAGGGCGGCGCGCGGGGGCGCTGGCGGCGATCGGTGTCGTCCTCGTCGTCCTCCTCCTGAGCCACCGGTTCGGCCGCGCCGAGCCGACCGGTGACTACCGGCCCGACGTCCCTCAGGACGCGCTCGCCAGCGGCTGCTACCCGTTGCCCGGCGACGTGCAGTTCGACTTCCCTCACCAGGTCCGGCGCGACGGTGACGTCGAGGTGGACGGTGCGCCGCGCCGCCTCCTCGTCGCCCAGTACGACGAGATCGACGAGGCGGAGGCGCTCGAGCGGATCGTGGCTGCGTTCGAGGGCGCCGGCTACGTCTCCTCGCGCCGCGCGACGCCGTACGACGCCGAGCTCCACGAGCCGGGCGCCGGCCGCGACGAGGTGGTCCGGGTGATGGTGGAACAGCTGCCCGGCATCGAGGAGGACACGATCGTGCGCGGGACCTTCGAGCTCGACCTCCCGGTGGTGGCCCTGCGGGCCGACGCCCCCGAGGTGTGCGGCGACCCGCGGGTGACCAAGCGCTGGCCCGAGGACCCCGCGTCATGAGTGACCTGGTGACCCGCGCGGTGGTCCGGGTGCGCGAGCGGCTGCCCCGGCCCGAGGTGCTGCTCGTGTGGCTGCTCGTCGCTCACGTCGTGATGAAGCTGCTCATCTTCCCGCTGACGATGCACGCGCCGGCCTACAACGACGAGCAGCAGTACTACGACGGCGCCCGCGCCTTGTCCAACCTGGTGCGCGACGTCTTCGCCTTCCAGTCGCCCGATGGCGCCGAGCTCGAGCACAACGTGGTCGGCTCGGGCTGGTTCATGCCGGGCATGGCGGTGGTGATGACGCCGCTGTTCGTGGTCGTCCCGGATGCGGGCGAGGCGCTCTGCCGGGCCTACCTCGGGCTCACGAGCCTGCTCCTGCTGCTGTGGGCGGTCCGGTCGGTCCGCAAGCGTCTCGGGCCCGGCTACGCGGCGCTGCTGGTCGCTTTCCCGGCGCTGCTGCCGAGCTGGGTCTTCATGTCGTTCACGGCGTACGGCGACCCGCCCAGCGGCCTGGTCCTGATCGTCCTCGTCGCCCACATCGTCGACATGCTGCGCCGCTTCCGTGCCGGTGAGCCGCCCAGGATCCGGGAGGCGCTCCAGCTCGGCCTGCTGGCGACGGTGGTCCTCTACCTGCGCTCGAGCACGTCGATCGTCCTCGCTGCGCTCGGCCTGGTCACGCTGGTGGCGGCACTGGTCCTGCTGCGCGGTGCGCGGCGGTGGCGGGCGCTCGGCGCCGCCGGTCTGGCCGGCGTCGTCTTCCTCATGCTGCTCGCACCGTGGTCGATGGCGGCCTCGAAGGCGCTCGACACCCGGGTCGTGACGACGACGACCGTCCCCATCTCGCTGGCGAACACGTTCGGTGACCGCGAGCAGGTGTGCTTCGGCAAGTGCGACCCCGACAGCTTCTTGTGGTTCCGCCCGCTGCGTTATGCGCGCGAGGTCGGTCAGGCGACCGGTACCTCCGAGGTCGAGGTCGAGAAGCAGATGTCGGACTACGCGCTGCGCGACCTGGAGCGGCGCGACTACGCCCGCCAGGCGTGGTGGAACATCGGCTCCTACTTCTTCATCCCCTCCAACTTCGTCCGCTACCTGACGCCGCCGGAGGGGCGCGGCACGCTCGGCAAGATCGGCCAGGGGCTCGTCTACGGCGCGACGTACGTCTACTACGTCCCGTTCCTCGTCCTCATGCTGCTCTCGATGCTCTTCGTGCAGCTGCGCTCGCTCGAGGCCCAGATCCTCGACACGCTCACCAAGATCAGCCTGCTCACCCTGTTCGTGCAGCCGTTCGTCCACGTGGCGGGGTCGCGTTACTGGACGACCGCGGGGCCGCTGTTCATGGTCGCGGCGGCCGGCTTCCTCCGGGAGTCCTACGTACGACGACGCCACGACGCGCCGGTGCGGGAACACCTCGACGGCACCGACGCCCAGCTCAGCCGGTGGCTCAAGCCGGTCCAGCTGACCCTGTCCGGGGTGTTCGCCGCGGTCCTGGTCGTGCTCGGCGTCATGGCGATCTGACCCGGTCGCACCACTAGAGTTCGCCGCATGTCCGCTCCCGCCCGGCCCCGGATCGCCTACGTCCTTCCGGTCTACAACGAGCAGGACAACATCGCCGTGTTCCACGCCGCCCTCAGCAAGGCGACGGCTGCGCGGGCGGACCTCGACTTCGAGTTCGTCTACGTCAACGACGGCAGCCGCGACGCCTCGCTCGACCGGCTCCTCGAGCTGCGTGACGCCGACCCGCGGGTGACGGTGCTGTCGCTCTCCCGCAACTTCGGCCACCAGCTCGCGGTCACCGCCGGTCTCGACCTGGTGGGCGCCGGCACCGACGGGGACGCGCCCACGGCGGCCGCCGACGCCGTGATCGTGATGGACACCGACCTCCAGGACCCGCCTGCCGTCAGTGTCCAGATGATCGACCTGTGGGAGGACGGCGTCGACGTCGTCTACGGGCAGCGCCGCAGCCGCAAGGACACCGTGTTCAAGCGCAGCACGGCCTACGCGTTCTACTGGGCGCTCGACCGGCTGGCGTCGATCGAGATCCCGCGCAACGTCGGCGACTTCCGGCTGATGGACGCTCAGGTGGTGGCCGAGGTGGGGCGCTACCGCGAGCACGGCCGCTTCCTGCGCGGGATCGTGGCCCACGTCGGCTTCCGGCAGGAGGCCCTGCTCTTCGACCGCGACGAGCGGTTCGCGGGCGAGACCGGCTACCCGCTGCGCAAGATGCTGAGCTTCGCCGCCAACGGCATCCTCGGCTTCTCGACGGCGCCGCTGCGGCTCATCAGCCGGCTCGGGATCGCGATCTCGCTGCTCAGCGTGCTGCTGGCGCTCTACGTCGCCTACGTCCGCGTCTTCCAGCCGGACCAGTCCGTGCCCGGCTGGGCCTTCCTCGGTGTCGGCATGTTCCTCCTCGGCGGCATCCAGCTGATCATGATGGGCGTCATCGGGATGTACCTGGGCCGCGTCTACGTCGAGGCGCAGGACCGGCCGTTGTACTCCCTCTCGCTCGTCGCCCGCGAGGGAGCGCCGGCCGCGCCGCGCCGGCACCGTGACAGGTCGGGAGCACGCTCCTGACGCGCCGCGTCCCATGGACCGTGGTGCGGTTCGCCGGCGTCGGCGTCTGCAACACGGCGATCGACTGGGCCCTCTTCCTCGTGCTCCACGAGCGGCTCGGGATCACGCTGGCGAACTTCTGTTCCTCCAGCGCCGGGATGATCTTCAGCTTCGTGGTCAACGGTCTGTTCACCTTCCGCGCGGAGCGGCTCACCCTGCGACAGGCAGGTCTCTTCGTGGCGACCACCGGGACCGTGATGTGGGTCGCACAACCGCTGCTCATCCACGGCTGGCTGTGGGTCCTGGGCCCCGTGCTCGACGACGGTGACCTGAGACTCGCGGCGGCCAAGCTCGCCTCGATCGCGTGCAGTCTCGCGCTCAACTTCGCGGCGTACCGCCTGGTCGTCTGGCCGGCCACATATCACGACCGCGCCGACGCCTGATCGGAGCCGTCTCGCGAGGGTCCGCTCGTTTTGTTCTCGCGTTCACAAACTCCTACAGTGATCTGGCCGGCTCCCGATCGATTTCAGCAGTGAGCGACCCGAGGGCACCGGCTGGAAAGAAGAGCAGTGACCGCACGGACTTCGAGCGAGACGGCCCGGGTGATCCCGGAGGCCACGGTGGCGCGCCTGCCCGTCTACCTCCGGGCGCTGACGGCGCTGGCCGAGGGCGGTATCCGCACCTGCTCCAGCGAGGACCTCGCGTCGGCAGCCGGCGTCAACAGCGCCAAGCTCCGCAAGGACCTCAGCTACCTCGGCAGCTACGGCACCCGCGGGGTCGGCTACGACGTCGACTACCTGCGCTACCAGATCGCCCGCGAGATCGGCGTCACCCACGACTGGCCCGTCGTCATCGTCGGCATCGGCAACCTGGGTCACGCGCTCGCCAACTACTCCGGCTTCCGCAGCCGCGGCTTCCGGGTCGTCGCACTGCTCGACGCCGACCTCGACCGCACCGGTGAGCTCGTCGCCGGCGTCCCGGTCCGGCCGTTCGACGACCTGGAGGCGATCGCCAGCGAGCACGCGGTCGCCATCGGCGTGATCGCGACCCCCGCGGCCGCTGCCCAGGACGTCGCCGACCGGATGGTCGCCGCGGGCGTCACCAGCATCCTCAACTTCGCTCCGGCGGTGATCTCGGTCCCCGAGGGCGTCGACGTGCGCAAGGTCGACCTGTCGATCGAGCTGCAGATCCTCGCCTACCACGAGCAGCGCAAGGCACACGAGACCGGCCGCGAGGTCGCCGCAGCGATCGGAGGCGATCAGTGAGCGTGCTGGTCGTGGGCATCTCCCACAACTCGGCGCCGGTGGCGCTGCTGGAGCGGGTCGCGCTCGACGACGACGGTGTCCAGAAGCTGACCGCCGACGCGTCCTCCTGCGAGCACGTCACCGAGGCGACCGTCATCGCAACCTGCAACCGGGTCGAGATCTACACCGAGGTCGAGCGCTTCCACGGCAGCGTGGAGTCCCTCTCCCGGCTGCTCGTCGATCGTGCCGGCGAGACCACGGAGGCGCTGCTCCCGCACCTCTACGTGCACTACGACGACGGCGCGATCTCCCACCTGTTCCAGGTGGCGGCCGGGCTCGACTCGATGGCGGTCGGCGAGGGCCAGATCCTCGGCCAGACCCGCGAGGCGCTGCGCCGCGGGCAGGAGCTCGGCACCGTCGGGCCCGCCCTCAACACGCTCTTCCAGCAGGCGCTGCGCGTCGGCAAGCGCACCCGCGCCGAGACCGGCATCGACAGGTTCGCTCCGTCGCTGGTGACTGCGGCGCTCGCCGAGGCGGTGCCCGGCGCCGCCGACCGCGGCGTCCCCGGCCACCGCGTCGTCGTCGTCGGTGCGGGCGCGATGGCGTCGCTCGCCACCGCGACCGTCAGCAGGATGGGTGCCGCCCACATCTCCGTCGTCAACCGGTCCGCCCACCGTGCCCAGCGCCTCGCCGCCCAGTACGACGCGCACGCCGCGCCGCTGGAGGCGCTGGCTGACGAGCTCGCCGCCGCCGACCTCGTCATCAGCTGCACCGGCTCCGCCGGCACGCTCATCGACGCGCGCAGCCTCGCCGCCGCGCGCCCCGACAGTGCCGAGCGCCCCGTCGTCCTCATCGACCTCGCGCTGCCCCACGACATCGACCCCGACGCAGGGGACCTGCCGGGGGTGACCCTGGTCGGGCTGGCCAAGCTCGCTGCGTCGATGCACGCACTCGACAGCGGTCGCGAGGTGCTCGAGGTCCGGCGGATCCTCGGTGAGGAGGTCACCGCCTTCCTCGCGGCCCGCCGCCAGGCCAGCGTGACCCCGACGGTGGTCGCCCTCCGGTCGATGGCCACCTCGGTGGTCGACGCCGAGATGACCCGGCTCGACAGCCGCCTGCCCGACCTCGACGACGCTGTCCGCGACGAGATCCGCCACGCCGTGCGGCGGGTCGCCGACAAGCTCCTCCACGAGCCGACCGTCCGGGTCAAGGAGCTCGCCAACGAGCAGGGCGCCGTCTCCTACGCCGCCGCGCTCGCCGAGCTGTTCGCGCTCGACCCCGAGGCCGTCGACGCCGTCACCCGGCCCATGGGCGTGCCCGAGGAGGGTTCCTCGTGACCGCGCCCACCGATCGTCGTACCCTCCGCGTCGGCACGCGCCGGAGCCTGCTCGCCACCACCCAGTCCGAGCACGTCGCGGCGATGGTCCGGGAGCGGCTCGGCGTCGACACCGTCCTCGTCGAGGTCACCACCGACGGCGACCTCAGCCAGGCGGCCGGCACCCCGCTCCAGGGCAGCGCGACCGGCGTCTTCGTCGGGGCGCTGCGCGACGCGCTCCTCGCGGGCGAGGTCGACCTGGCCGTCCACTCGCTCAAGGACCTCCCGACGTCTCCGGAACCCGGCATCGCGCTGGTCGCCGTACCGCCCCGCGAGGACCCGCGCGACGTCGTGGTGGCCCGTGACGGACTCACCCTCGGCGAGCTCCCGGCCGGCAGCACCGTCGGCACCGGGTCGCCGCGGCGCGCCGCGCAGCTCAAGGCACTCGGCCTCGGTTTGGACGTCGTCGCCATCCGTGGCAACGTCGACACCCGGATCGGCAAGGTGCGGGCAGGGGGGTGTGACGCGGTGGTGCTGGCACGTGCGGGCCTCGCCCGGATCGGGCGCCTCGACGAGGTGACCGAGGTCCTCGACCCGCTCCAGATGCTGCCCGCGCCCGGCCAGGGGGCGCTCGCCCTCGAGTGCCGCGCGGACGACCCGCTCGCCGACCTCCTCGCCGCTCTCGACGACCCGTCGACCCACGCTGCGGTGGTCGCCGAGCGCGCCCTCCTCGCCACCCTCGAGGGTGGCTGCTCGGCCCCGATCGGCGCCCTTGCCGAGGTCGCCGAGGGCGAGGACGGCCCCGAGGTGTGGCTGCGGGCGACCGTGCTGTCACTCGACGGCGCGATCGAGCTCCGCCGCTCCGCCTCGGCGCCGCTGACCGACCGTGCCGCCGCCGCCGCGCTCGGCGCCGAGCTGGCCCGGGAGATGCTCGCCGAGGGCGCCGACCGGCTCGACTCCGTCCCCGACGCTCACCGCTCCACCGACTCCACCCCAGGTCCCACCGCAGTATCGACAGAGGTGCACAACGCATGACGCGAAAGACAGCACAGACGGCCGGCTCCAAGGCTGCCGACGCTGCCAAGTCCAGCAAGTCCGGGACCCCCGCCGGCGGGGTGGCCTTCGTCGGCACGGGCCCGGGTGACCCCGAGCTGCTGACGGTGCGCGCGCTGAGGCTGATCGAGGATGCCGACGTCCTCATCACCGAGGCNCGAGGATGCCGACGTCCTCATCACCGAGGCTCCCGAGCACCTCGACCTCATCGCCCGCCTGCGCGGCGCGGCGACGTTCGACGTCGAGAACCCGGAGGGCCCCGAGGTCCTCGACGGCGGTTTCGGCGAGGACGGCCAGCCGCTCACCCACGCGGCCCGGGCCAAGGTCGTCGTCAAGCAGGCCAAGCGCAGCCTGCGCGTCGTACGGCTGCTCAGCGGTGACCCGTTCCTCTACGCCTCCGGGCCCGAGGAGGCTCAGGCGGTCGCCAAGGCCGGCCTCGCCTTCGAGGTCGTCCCCGGGGTCTCCTCGGTCGGCGCGGTCCCGGCCTACGCCGGCATCCCGCTGACGACCAAGGACCACCGCGAGATGGCCGTGGTGACCTGCGGTGACCGGGTCGACTGGAGCCGCTACGCGACCACGCCGACCCTCGTCCTGCTCTCGGCCGTGGGCCAGATCGGCGACATCGCCAAGGACCTGATCAGCGCGGGCCGGTCGCCCGAGACCTCGGTCGCGATGACGCGGGTCGGCACGACCACCGAGCAGCAGACCGTGACCTCGACGCTGGCGCGGATCGCCGCCGACGTGCGGGCGGCGCGGATCGCCCCGCCTGCGATCACCGTCGTGGGGCCGGTCGTCGACCTGCGCTCGACGCTGTCGTGGTTCGAGACCAAGCCGCTGTTCGGCTGGCGGGTCCTGGTGCCGCGCACCAAGGAGCAGAGCCAGTCCCTGTCCGACCGGCTGCGCCACTACGGCGGTGTGCCCGAGGAGGTCCCGACCATCTCGGTCGAGCCGCCCCGCAACCCGCAGCAGATGGACAAGGCCGTGCGCGGCCTGGTCGAGGGCCGCTACGAGTGGATCGCGTTCACCTCGGTCAATGCGGTCAAGGCCGTCCGGGAGAAGTTCGAGGAGTACGGCCTCGACGCGCGTGCGTTCAGCGGTCTCAAGATCGCCGCGGTAGGGGACAAGACCGCCCAGGCCATCGCCGCCTGGGGCCTGCGCGCCGACCTGGTGCCGTCGGGCGAGCAGTCGGCCGCGGGGCTCCTCGAGGACTGGCCGGAGTACGACGAGCAGCTCGACCCGATCAACCGGGTCTTCCTGCCGCGCGCCGACATCGCCACCGAGAACCTGGTCGCGGGCCTCATCGACCTCGGCTGGGAGTGCGACGACGTGACGGCGTACCGGACCGTCCGCGCGGCTCCGCCGCCGGCCCCGACCCGCGACGCCATCAAGACCGGCAAGTTCGACGCCGTCGTCTTCACCTCGTCCTCGACGGTGCGCAACCTGGTCGGCATCGCCGGCAAGCCGCACCCCTCGACGGTGATCGCGGTCATCGGTCCGGCCACGGCCAAGACTGCCGAGGAGCACGGCCTGCGCGTCGACGTCATGTCGCCGAAGCCCGACGTCGACGTCCTGGTCGAGGCGCTCGCCGACTTCGGCGCCGCCCGCCGCCAGGCCTTCGTCGACTCCGGCGAGCCCGTCACCAAGCCCAGCGACCGCAAGGCCTCCGGCCGCCGCCGCAAGGCCGAGTAGCGCGAATCCGGACCTTCCTGCGCCGAATCCGGACCTTCCTGCGCCGAATCCGGACCTTCCTGGGTTGAAGCTCATACTTCGTCCAGGAAGGTCCGGACTCGCATCAGG
>NZ_JACEFC010000046.1 GCF_014180715.1 Nocardioides stalactiti
CCCCGGCCCCGCGCGGCGCCGACGCCGTGATCGAGGTCGAGGTCACCGACGCCGGGACCGACGTCGTCACGATCTCTGCGTCCCGCGCGGCCGGCACCTTCGTGCGCCCGGCCGGCAGCGACGTGCGCAGCGGGGACGAGGTGCTCCCGGCGGGCACCGTGGTGGGCCCCGCCCAGGTCGGCCTGCTCGCGGCGCTCGGCGCGCGCGAGGTCGTCGTACGACGACGCCCGCGGGTGCTCGTCTGCTCGACCGGGTCCGAGCTCACCGACGACCCCGTCCCGGCCGACGGCCAGATCCGCGACTCCAACAGCTTCATGCTGGCCGCCGCTGTCGAGGACGCCGGCGGCACCGCGGTCCGCCGGCTCTGGGTCGCCGACGACGTGCCGACGTTCCTGCGCACCCTCGACGCAGAGCTCGTCGGAGCGGACGCCGGTATCGACCTGGTCCTCACGTCGGGCGGAGTGAGCGCCGGCGCCTACGAGGTCGTCAAGGACGCGCTCGCCCCCCGCGGCGTGGAGTTCGCCAAGGTCGCGATGCAGCCGGGGATGCCGCAGGGCCTGGGCCGGTACGGCGAGGTCCCCGTCGTGTGCCTGCCCGGCAACCCGGTCAGCGCCCTGGTCTCGTTCGAGGTGTTCGTGCGCCCGGCCCTGCGGGCCTCGTTCGGCCACCCCCGGCCGTACCGTCCGACGCAGGTCGCCACGCTGACCGAGCCGCTCACCTCGCCCGCGGGCAAGCGCCAGCTGCGGCGCGGCACGCTCGACCGCGAGCACGGGACGGTCGCCCTCTGCGGACCCGCCGGCTCCGGTTTCCTCGGCTGGATGGCCCGGGCGGACTGCCTGGTCGACGTCCCGGCCGACGCCACCGCGCTGGCCGCCGGTGACCCGGTGAGCGTGTGGGACCTCACGTCCTGACCGAGGCCGTTCTCCCGCGTGACCGGCGCGGTGTGAGCGGAAGCACCACGCTCACGTCTTGAGTCCGAGGGCCTCGTGGTGTTGCGCTTGTCCTTCCACGCTTCGCAGTGCCAGGGAGAGAACCATGCCGGACATCAACGACCTCACGACCAACCTGACGAACAAGGGCCAGGACCTCGTCGCCAAGGCGGTCGACGCGGCGGACACCGTCGTCGGTGCGGTCAAGGACGTCGTTCGTGACAAGGCCCCCGCGCTCGGCAACGTCGCCGACATGGTGCCTGACCCCAGCGACGTCGTCGGCCAGGTCACCGCGACGGCCAACGAGCTCCTCTCCCTCGCCCAGGACATCCAGAACAAGGTCGTCGACGCGCTGACGGCCAACGCCTGACCCTGCGCAACCGGGTGGCACTACCCGCTCACGGTCGGGTCACCCTCTCGCCGCTTCACCGCCGCAATGGTTAGGTGGAGGCATGGTCGGACGCATCCCCGTGATCGACGTGATGCCCCTGGTCGACAACGGTCGGCTCCCTGCGAAGGCGACGGTCGGTGAACCCTTCCCGGTCTCCGCGACCGTGTTCCGCGAGGGCCACGACCGGCTCGGTGCCGAGGTGGTCCTCATCGCCCCCGACGGCACCCGGCGCCCACCCGTGCGCCTGCTGCCGGTGCCGGCGGTCGACCGCTTCACGGTCAGCCGCCACAGCGCCTGGGTGACACCGGACCTGCCCGGAGCCTGGTCGTTCGAGATCCACGCCTGGTCCGACCCGGTGGCGACCTGGCAGCACGACGCCGGCATCAAGATCCGCGCCGAGGTCGACGTGGAGCTCATGTTCGTCGAGGGCCGGATCCTCCTGGAGCGGGTGCTCGCGGGCCTGGCCCGGTCCGAGAAGGAAGCGGCCGAGGTGCTGCGCGGCGCCGTCGCGGCGGCGACCGACACGGCGCGGCCCGTCCAGGCTCGTCTCGCCCAGCTGGAGTCGCCCGAGGTGACGTCGGTGCTGGCCGCCCACCCGCTGCGCGAGCTGGTGACCGTCGACGGCCCCTACCCGGCCTACGCCGACCGGCCGCGCGCGCTCTTCAGCAGCTGGTACGAGTTCTTCCCGCGCTCCGAGGGCGCCTACGAGGACCCCACGTCCGGCACCGTCGTGAGCGGCACGTTCGCGACCGCGGCGAAGCGGCTCGAGGGGGTCGCCGCGATGGGCTTCGACGTCGTCTACCTGCCGCCGATCCACCCGATCGGCGAGGTCAACCGCAAGGGACCCAACAACACCCTGACCCCCGGCCCCGAGGACCCGGGGTCCCCCTGGGCGATCGGCAGCCGGCACGGCGGGCACGACGCCGTCCACCCCGATCTCGGCACCCTCGCCGACTTCGACGCGTTCGTCGCCCGCGCGGCGTCGCTCGGGCTCGAGGTCGCCCTCGACCTCGCCCTCCAGTGCGCGCCCGACCACCCGTGGGTGGCCGCGCACCCCGAGTGGTTCACCACCCGCGCCGACGGCACGATCGCCTACGCCGAGAACCCGCCGAAGAAGTACCAGGACATCTACCCGCTCAACTTCGACAACGACCCCGAGGGCCTGGCCCAGGAGGTGCTGCGGGTCGTGCGGCACTGGATGGACCACGGCGTCCGGATCTTCCGGGTCGACAACCCGCACACGAAGCCGGTCGCGTTCTGGGAGTGGCTGCTCGCGCAGGTCCGGGCCACCGACCCCGACGTGCTGTTCCTCTCCGAGGCGTTCACCAAGCCGCCGATGCTCCAGACCCTCGGTGCCATCGGCTTCCACCAGAGCTACACCTACTTCACCTGGCGCACCGCCAAGGGCGAGGTCGAGGACTACCTCCGCGAGGTGGCCGAGGAGTCGGCCCACAGGATCCGGCCGAACTTCTTCGTCAACACCCCCGACATCCTCCACGAGTTCCTCCAGTACGGCGGTCCGGCGGCGTTCAAGATCCGTGCGGCGCTGGCCGCGACCGGCTCGCCGAGCTGGGGCGTCTACGCCGGCTACGAGCTCTTCGAGCACGTAGCCGTCCGACCCGGGAGCGAGGAGTACCTCGACTCGGAGAAGTACCAGGTGCGGGTCCGGGACTGGGAGGCCGCCGAGGCCGAGGGTCGCTCGCTGGCGCCGTACCTCACGCTGCTCAACGAGGTGCGCCGCAAGCATCCCGCGCTCCAGCAGCTGCGCAACCTCGTGATCCATCCCACCGACGACGACGGCATCGTCTGCTTCAGCAAGACCGCCGGTGCTGACAGGGTGATCGTCGTGATCAACCTCGACCCGCATGCGGCCCGGGACACCCTGGTTCACCTCGACCTCGCCGCCCTCGGCCTCGCGCAGGGCTCGTCCTTCACCGTCCACGACGAGGTGACCGGCAGCGACTGGCACTGGGGAGCCGACAACTACGTGCGGCTCGATCCGCGGTCGGAACCCGCGCACGTGCTGGCCGTGAAGGTGGTCCCGTGACGTCGGCGGGTGGGTCGTCGGTGGTCCTGAACGACGAGCCCGAGTGGTTCCGCACGGCCGTCTTCTACGAGGTCCTGGTCCGGTCGTTCCGCGACTCCAACGCCGACGGGGTCGGGGACTTCCGCGGCCTCGCCGAGAAGCTCGACTACCTGTCCTGGCTGGGCGTCGACTGCCTCTGGGTGCCGCCGTTCTTCACCTCGCCGCTGCGCGACGGCGGCTACGACGTCGCCGACTACAACGACATCCTCCCCGAGGCCGGGACCGTCGACGACTTCCACTACTTCCTCGACGAGGCGCACCGGCGCGGCATCCGCGTGATCATCGACTTCGTCATGAACCACACGAGCGACCAGCACCCGTGGTTCCAGGCCTCACGCAGCGACCCCGACGGGCCCTACGGCGACTTCTACGTGTGGTCCGACACCGACGACCTCTACTCCGAGGCGCGGATCATCTTCGTCGACACCGAGCCGTCGAACTGGACCTGGGACCCGGTGCGCGGCCAGTACTACTGGCACCGGTTCTTCCACCACCAGCCCGACCTCAACTTCGACAACCCGAAGGTGCTCGAGGCGATGCTCGAGGCGATGGACTTCTGGCTGTCCATGGGACTCGACGGCTTCCGGCTCGACGCCGTGCCCTACCTCTACGAGCGGCCGGGCACCAACGGCGAGAACCTGCCCGAGACCCACGAGGCGCTCAAGGAGGTCCGCCGGTTCGTCGACGAGAAGTACCCCGGTACGGTCCTGCTCTGCGAGGCCAACCAGTGGCCCGACGACGTGGTCGAGTACTTCGGTCCGGAGGACGACGGCGAGGGCGGCACGATCGGCACCGAGTGCCACATGGCGTTCCACTTCCCGGTGATGCCGCGGATCTTCATGGCGGTGCGGCGCGAGTCGCGCTATCCCATCTCCGAGATCATGGCCGCAACGCCGTCCATCCCGGCGGGCTGCCAGTGGGGCATCTTCCTGCGCAACCACGACGAGCTCACCCTCGAGATGGTCACCGACGAGGACCGCGACTACATGTGGGGCGAGTACGCCAAGGACCCCCGGATGAAGGCCAACATCGGCATCCGGCGCCGGCTCGCTCCCCTGCTCGACAACGACACCAACCAGATCGAGCTGTTCACGGCGCTGCTGCTCTCGCTGCCCGGCTCCCCCGTCCTCTACTACGGCGACGAGATCGGGATGGGCGACAACATCTGGCTCGGCGACCGCGACGGCGTCCGGACGCCGATGCAGTGGACGCCCGACCGGAACGCCGGGTTCTCCTCGGCGACACCAGGCAAGCTGCACCTGCCTGTTATCCAGGACCACGTCTACGGGTACCAGAGCGTCAATGTGGAAGCACAGCTCGAGAGCGGCTCCTCCCTCCTGCACTGGACGCAGCGGATGATCCACGCCCGCCGCAAGCACCCCGCCTTCGGGCTCGGGACGTTCACCGACCTGGGCGGCTCGAACCCGACGGTGCTCTCCTACGTCCGGGAGCACCAGGACGACGTGATCATGTGCGTCAACAACCTCTCCCGCTTCCCGCAGCCGATCGAGCTCGACCTGCGGCGCTTCGAGGGGCGGGTGCCGGTGGAGCTCGTCGGCGGGGTCCCGTTCCCGGCGGTCGGCGAGCTGCCCTACCTGCTCACCCTCAACGGTCACGGCTTCTACTGGTTCCGCCTGACCGACCCCGACAGCGACGAGCGGCCGGTGATCTAGCCCGATGGCGTCCCGATCAGAATCTCTCCTTGCCTACGTCTCCGAAGCGCGGTGGTTCGGCGGGAAGGGACGCGACCTCGCGGTGACCGGCGTCCGACGGCTCTGCACCGTCCCGGGCCGGACGACGCCACCGGTGGTGGTCGACCTCGTCGAGGTCACCTACGCGGAGGGTGACTCCGAGCTCTACCAGCTCCCGCTGCTGCTCACGCCCGAGCCGGACAGCAGCCTCGACGCCGCCTTCGTCGGCTGGTGGGAGGACGAGGAGCACGGGTGGGTGCACGCCTACGACGCCCTCCAGGACCGCGCGAGCAGCAGCCTGTTCCTCGAGGCGCTCGCGACCGAGGCCCCGGCCGACGGGATCTCGTTCGTCCGGGTGCCGGGCCACGACCTCGACCTCGACGCCGTCCCCGCGCTCTTCAGCGGCGAGCAGTCGAACTCCTCGGTCCTCTTCGGCGAGGACTCCGTCCTCAAGTTCTTCCGCAAGATCACGCCCGGCGAGAACCCCGACATCACCACGCACCGCGCGCTGACCGAGGGCGGCTCCGACCACGTCGCCGCGCTCTACGGCTGGATCGGCGCCGAGGGCGACGGCGCCCCGCTGCACCTCGCGATGCTGCAGCAGTTCCTCCGGACGGCGACCGACGGCTGGGAGTTCGCCCTCTCCAGCGTGCGGGACCTGTTCTCGGAGGCCGACCTCCACGCCGAGGAGGTGGGTGGGGACTTCGCCGGCGAGAGCGCCCGCCTCGGCGTCGCGCTGGCCGAGGTCCACGAGCAGCTGAGCGACGCGTTCGGCGTCGGCACGCTCGACGCCGCGACCGTCGCGGAGCAGATGAGCGCGCGGCTCGACGCAGCCACCGTCGTCGTACCCGAGCTCGCTGCACACGCGCCGCGGCTCCACGACAGCTACCGGCGGCTCGCCGACCTCGGCAAGATCGACGTCCAGCGGGTCCACGGCGACCTGCACCTGGGCCAGACGCTGCGCACCATCAAGGGCTGGAAGCTCGTCGACTTCGAGGGCGAGCCGGCCAAGCCGCTGGCCGAGCGGTTGCTGCCCGACAGCCGGTGGCGCGACGTCGCCGGCATGTTGCGGTCCTTCGACTACGCACCGCACGCGATGGCGCGCTCGCTGCCCCAGGACGACCCGGACGCCGACGCCCAGCGCGAGCGCCGGGCCGAGGAGTGGGCAGCACGCAACAAGGCCGCCTTCCTGCGCGGCTACGTCTCCCACGGCGCGAGCGAGGGCGACCCCGTCCTCACCCGCGACGACGGAGCCCTGGTGGCCGCCTACGTCGCCGACAAGACCGTCTACGAGTGCGTCTACGAGGCCCGCAACCGGCCGTCGTGGCTACCGATCCCCTTGGCGGCGATCGAGCGGGTGGGTGCCTCGTGAGCCGCCCCGACCCGGCCGTCGACCCCGCCCTGGGCGATCTCGACCTCCACCTCATCGGCGAAGGCCGCCACGAGCAGCTGTGGGAGGTGCTCGGGGCTCACGTGCAGGACGGCGGCACGACGTTCGCCGTGTGGGCGCCGAACGCCCGCTCGGTCGCGGTCGTGGGCGACTTCAACGACTGGGACGGCAACGCCCACGAGATGCGGACGACCCCGACCGGCGGGGTCTGGACGACGTTCGTGCCCGGCGTCGGCGACGGTGCCTACTACCAGTTCCTCGTCCACGGTGCCGACGGGATCTGGCGCCAGAAGGCCGACCCGCTCGCCTTCGCGGCCGAGATCGCGCCGGCGACCGGGTCCCGGGTCTTCACCTCGACCCACGAGTGGACGGACGACGCGTGGATGGCCGAGCGCGGCCGCCAGCCGGTCGCCGAGCCGATGGCGGTCTACGAGATGCACCTGGGCTCCTGGAAGCGCCATCCCGACGGGCGGTTCTGGACCTACGACGAGCTCGCGGACCCCGATCACGGGCTGCCGTCGTACCTCGCGGACCTGGGGTTCACCCACGTCGAGCTGATGCCGGTCATGCAGCACCCGTTCGGCGGCTCCTGGGGCTACCACGTCACGTCGTACTTCGCCCCGGACGCACGGTTCGGCGACCCCGACGGCTTCCGACGGCTCGTCGACGCCCTCCACAACGCGGGCATCGGCGTCATCCTCGACTGGGTGCCCGGCCACTTCGCGACCGACGAGTGGGCGCTCGTGCGCTTCGACGGGACCGCCCTCTACGAGCACGCCGACCCGCGCCGGGGCTGGCACCCCGAGTGGGGCTCCCACATCTTCGACTTCGGACGCCCCGAGGTCCGCAACTTCCTCGTCGCCAACGCCCTCTACTGGCTCGAGGAGTTCCACGCCGACGGCCTGCGCGTCGACGGTGTGGCCTCGATGCTCTACCTCGACTACGCCCGCGAAGCCGGCGAGTGGGTGCCCAACAAGTACGGCGGTCACGAGAACCTCGAGGCCGTCCAGTTCCTCCAGGAGCTCAACGCCACCGTCTACAAGCGGGTCCCCGGCGTCACCACGATCGCCGAGGAGTCGACGTCGTGGCCCGGCGTCACCGGTGCGACGTCGGGAGGGGGCCTGGGCTTCGGCTTCAAGTGGAACATGGGCTGGATGCACGACTCGCTCGGCTACCTCCAGCGCGACCCCGTGCACCGCGCCTACCACCACGGCGAGCTGACCTTCGCCCTCGTCTACGCCTACTCCGAGAACTACGTGCTGCCGCTGAGCCACGACGAGGTCGTCCACGGCAAGGGCTCCCTGCTCCGCAAGATGCCCGGCGACCGCTGGCAGCAGCTGGCCAACCTGCGGGCCTACCTGGCCTACATGTGGGCCCACCCCGGCAAGCAGCTGCTCTTCATGGGCTCGGAGTTCGCGCAGGACTCCGAGTGGGCCGAGTCCCGCGAGCTCGACTGGTGGCTGCTCGCCGACCCCGGCCACCAGGGCATGCAGGGCTTCGTCCGTGACCTCAACCACCGCTACGTCGAGCAGCCCGCCCTGTGGACCCGGGACAACGACCCCGGCGGCTTCGAGTGGATCGATGCCAACGACGCGGGCCACAACGCGTTCTCGTTCGTCCGGCACGCCGCCGACGGGTCCCCCGACCTGGTCTGCGTCTCCAACTTCGCCAACAGCGTCCACACCGACTACCGATTGCCTCTCCCTCAGGCAGGAGCCTGGTCCGAGCTCCTCAACACCGACGCGGCGTCCTACGGCGGTTCGGGGACGGGCAACCTCGGCACCGTCACGGCCCACCCGGTCTCCGACCTCGAGTCCCGCGCGCCGGGCGGTCGCCCGGCCTGCGCCGTCCTCACCCTCCCCCCGCTCGCGACCCTCTGGCTGCGCGCTCCTGGCTGAGATGGCTTGCCCCCCCTCATCTAGGGTGGGCCTGTGCCCGACCAGCCCGACACCCACCTCGCGACGGTGTCCGACCGGGTCGCGCGGATCCACTGGTCGCCGGAGCTGACCGCGCGCGGCTGGCAGGCCGCCGTCGACGTCGTACGACGGGACGTGGCGGCCGCCTTCCTCGACCACGACCGGGTCGAGGCGCTGGTGGCCGAGGGCGACGACCAGGGACAGCGGATCGCGACCTGGGCCGGGCTGCGGCGCGAGGGCGTCCAGCGGCGGATCGGCGGCGACCTCGTCGTCTTCGCGCGGCTGGCCGACGACGTCGAGGTGCACGAGCCGGGCGGGTTCCGCGCGCTGCTCAACTCCTTCCTGCCCCGCAAGCGCGCGATCAGCCAGATGCTCATCCGGGACACGTCCCCCGAGCCTCGGGTGCTGCTCTGCCAGCTGACCTACAAGACCGACTGGGACCTGCCGGGCGGGGTCGTCGAGGTGGGCGAGTCGCCCCAGGTCGCGGTCGCCCGCGAGGTCGAGGAGGAGCTCGGGCTCGAGATCCCGGCCGGCCCGCTCGTGCTCACCGACTGGCTACCCCCGTGGGGCGGCTGGGACGACGCCCTGTGCCTGGTCTTCGACGGCGGCGCCCACGACGCCTCGATCGTCGAGCGGATCGTGCCGCAGGCCCGGGAGATCCGCACCGCGGAGTTCCTCACCCTCGACGAGATCGACGAGCGCGCCGCCGACTTCAGCGCCCGCCGGATCCGCGCCGCCCTCGCCAACCTCGGCGGCGGACCCGCCTACACCGAGTCGGGTCGCTGACACCGATCCGCATCGCCCCGCGCCACCACCTAGCGCCACCACCGGGCGCCACTTGCGAGGCGCCGACGACCCGTTTCACGCGCGAAACGATCACCCTCTAGGCTCCGCCCGTGCGCACTGCTGTCCTGACATCGCTCCTCGCCGCCGCATTCACCTTCGCGGCGTGCTCCTCCGACGACGGCGCCGAGGAACCGACGACCTCGCCGGCCTCCACGGAGCCCACGACGGAGCCCACGACGGAGCCCACCACGGAGCCCACCACGGAGGAGCCGGTCGTGCCCGCGGACCCGGTCGCGGTGGTCACCGACTGCCTCGCCGCGGCGACGCTGGAGACGGCACCGGAGGACGAGGCGAGGTTCGGCGCGCTGGTCGAGCTCCAGGTCGAGACCGGGACCTTCGAGTACGTCGGGATGTTCGTCTACCCGACCGCGGAGGACGCCGCTGCCGCCCAACCGGTGCTCGACGACGCCGGCGCGACGGACACCGAGGTCAGTGGCAGCGTCGTACTGGCTGGTGCGTCCGGGATGGAGTCCGAGGATCCGGAGAGCGTCGCCGCGATCCGGGCCTGCGCTGCCGCGACGGCTGGCTGACCGCGCCCTCACCGCTCAACGGACGTCCGCGGCTCCGGGTCCCGCACCGCTACGTCCGGACGGAGCGCGACGAGGACACCCAGCACGAGGACCGCGCCGCCGAGGAGCTCGGCGGCGCTCGGCTGCTCGTCGAGGAGCAGCCAGGCCGAGCCGATCGACACCGGCGGGACGAGCAGGATCCACGGCACCACGGCGGCTGACGGGTTGCGCGAGAGCAGGCCGTTGAAGATCGCGTAGCCGACCAGCGACGCGAGACCTGCGGTGTAGGCGGTGGAGACGAGCGCCTCCCACCCGAGTCCGTCGACGGCCTCGCCGAAGGTCGACGGGCCGTCGATCCCGACGGACAGGAGCGCGAGCGGCGCGGGGACGACGACGGCGGACCAGACGGTCAGCGGCAGCCCGCCCTTCACGCCGGAGGCGCGCGAGACGACGTTGCCGATCGCCCACGAGAGCGCGGCCAGCAGGCACAGGGCGAGCGCCACGAGCGGCACGTGCCCGCCCCGACCGAGACCGACGACGAGCAGGCCCACGGTGCCGAGGCCCACCCCCAGGGCCTGGGCCCGGGTCGGCCGCTCGCGCAGCACCCCGGCGGCCAGCACGATCGTCAGGACCACCTGGGCCTGGAGCACCAGCCCGGCCAGTCCGGCGGGCATGCCGGCGGCCATCGCGGTGTAGAGGAAGCCGAACTGGCCGAGCGACATGAAGAGCCCGACGGCCGCGACGACCCGCCACGGCGCCTCGGGTCGCGGCACCGCGACGACCGCGGCCGCCACCACGAGGAAGCGCAGCGCGGCGAAGAGCAGCGGCGGGACGTCGCCCATCCCCCACTCGATGACGACGAAGTTGAAGCCCCACAGGGACGCCACCAGGGCGGCGAGGTGGCAGTCACGGCGGCTCACCCCGCCATCGTCGCCCGACTTCACCATGAAGGACCAGCGAACATTGATGCCGTATTCCATGTAGCATCGCTGCATGATCGACCTGGCGGCCCTCGCCGGCCTCCGCGCCGTCGCCACCCACGGCTCGGTGATCGCGGCGGCCGAGGCCACCGGATTCACACCGAGCGCCGTGTCGCAGCAGGTCAAGCGGCTCGAGCGCCAGGTCGGCGTACCGCTCCTCGAGCGGGTCGGCCGCGGCGTCATGCTCACCAGCCACGGCCGCCACCTGGTCGAGGTGGGCGAGCAGGTGCTCGCCGACCTGGAACGGCTCGAGGCCGACCTCCAGCAGCGCGCCGGCGTGGTGACCGGGTCGATCCGCCTGGTGGCGTTCTCCACCGCGATGCGCGGCCTGGTCGCGCCCGTCGTGCGACGGCTGCGCGACACCTACCCCGACCTGCGGCTCACCCTCGACGAGCGCGAGCCGTGGGACGCCGTGGACCTCGTCGCCGCCGGGCAGTGCGAGGTCGGCATCGTCCACCGCTGGGGAGGGGTCTCGTTCGCGGTCCCGGACCACGTCGCGACGACCCGCGTGGCCGACGACCTGGCCGACCTCATCGTCCCCCGCGACCACCCGCTCGCCGACCGGACCACGGTCACCCCGCACGACCTGGCCGACGTCGACTGGATCGCCACCCCGGAGGGCACCATCTGCCGCCAGTGGCTGCACCGGATGTACGACGGCACCGGCCGGCCGCCCCGGATCGCCCACGTGTCGATGGAGTTCGAGTCCCACCTCGCGCTCGTCGCCGCCGGTCTCGGCGTCGCGCTCGTCCCGCGGCTCGGCCGCGCGCCCCTCGGCCCCGACGTCGTCGCCATCGGCCTCACCGACCCGGTCCCCACCCGGCTGGTCGACGCCCTCCACCGGCGGACCATGGCCGACTCCCCCGCCGTACAGGTCGTCCTCGACGCCCTACGCGGACGAGTGGGGTAACTCAGTGTTCGCGAGCCTGACCGGCGCCTGCGCGTCGAGGACCTCGCGGGCGAGCAGGGTGGAGCCGACGACGGCTGCGGGCATCATCAGGACCGCGCCGAAGGGGATCAGGAAGCAGAGCTGGACCACGGCGCCGAAGCCGAGCATCGTCGAGCGGTGGCCGGCAAGGAGCGCCTTCTGAGCTGCCCGGTCCATGCCGCGCGCCTCGAGCGCGCGCGAGACCAGCTCGCCGGCGAGCAGCCGGCCGGCGACGACGACGCCGAGGACGGGACCCAGGATCGGGCCGATGACCGGCACCAGGCCGATGGCGAAGACCATGACCGTCGTCGCGACGCCGAGCGCGATGAGACCGAGGCCGTCGATCGCCCCGCGGATCCAGCCGACGCCCCGCTCGGGTACGTCGCCACCGAGCGTCCGCTCGGTCTCCTTCCAGATCTTCTCGTAGAAGGGATCGCCGACGGCGAGGGTCAGGCCGGTGAACGTGACCATCGAGAGGAAGAACGAGCCCAGCACGAGGGCGACCCCGAGACCCACGCGCAGGATGCCCTGCCAAGGGTCCGACCAGTCGTCGGCGAACGGGGTGGCCCAGCCGACCAGGTCGTCGACGTAGACGAGCAGGGTCACGATCAGACCGAGCAGGACGAGGAGCACCAGCGCCGCCGGCACGATCCCCAGCAGCATCAGGGCGGGTCGTTCCCGCCACATCCGCATACCGCGGACGAGGAACCCGGCCCCGTGCGCGAACCCGCTGGCCACCCCGTTGCCCGCCCTGCTCAGAACAGTGCCGAGGCGAGGGCCTGGCGGCCCTTGAGGACCCGCGGGTCCTCGTTGCCGACGGCCGCGAAGAGCCCGACGAGGTGCTCGCGCACGCGGTCGCGCTCCTTGTCCGCCGTACGACGGACCAGCTCGACGAGGCGGGCGAACGCGTCCTCGACGTGGCCGCCGAGCAGGTCGAGGTCGGCGACCATGATCTGCGCGTCGACATCGTCGGGAGCGGCTGCCGCTGCTGCCCGCGCCGCGTTGAGGTCGACGCCCTGGGTCCGCTGGAGGATCTTGGCCATCGCCAGGCCGGCGGTGGCCTCCGCGTCGGCGGGGTTGCCGTCGACGAGCTTCTGGTACTCGGCGACCGCGGCGTCGATGTCACCCGACGCGAGCGCGTCCTGGGCCGGGGCGTAGCGCGGGTCCGGACCGGCGTCCTCGTCGCCGTCGGCGAGCGCGGGGGCGAGCGGCTGGTGACGGCCGGTGATGCCCTGGGCGGTGAGCTGCTGGCCGAGCTGGTTGAAGAGCGTGCTCAGCTCCTCACGCGTCACCATGCCGGGGATCGGCTGGATCGCGGGACGACCGTCGAGGAACACCATCAGCAGCGGCACGGGCAGCTGCGGGAGCTGGCTGGCCTGGGCGATGACCTGGGCGATCTGCGGGACCGCGTCGACGTCGACGAGGCC
Source organism: Nocardioides stalactiti (assembly GCF_014180715.1). Classification (GTDB taxonomy): domain Bacteria; phylum Actinomycetota; class Actinomycetes; order Propionibacteriales; family Nocardioidaceae; genus Nocardioides; species Nocardioides stalactiti. The sequence goes on from NZ_JACEFC010000046.1 coordinate 13,094, forward strand.
GGCGAGGAAGCGCCCGTCGTACTGGTCGACGAGGTCGGCCACGTCGGCCGCCATCTCGCTGCTCTCGGGCGCCTGGGACGGCGAGTGGAACACGAGCACGACCGGCGCGGTCGTGGAGGACTGGAGGACGCTCTGGAAGTTCTGGTCGTCGACCGCGACCGCGTAGGCGCCGGCTGCACCGGCGGGGCTGCCGCCGGCGGGGCTGCCGCCGGAGGGTGCGGGCGGTTGGGGCGCGGGGCGCTTGAGGGCGGAGAGGTCGATCGCTCCCCGACCGGCGAACGGCTGCTGCGTCATGCGGCAGAGTCTATGAGTCGGATTCAGGCGTCGGGCTTGTAGTCCCCCGCCGCGACCCGGACCGGGCGCAGCAGCTCGGACAGCGTGCCGTGCTGGTCGCCCTCGAGCATGTCGAGCGCGAAGCCCGCCTCGACCAGGTCGGCGGTGGCTCGCTCGACCAGCTCGCGGCCCGCCGGAGTGATCTCGGCGAGCACGGCGCGACCGTCGTCGGGGTGCGGGAGCCGGCGGATCAGTCCGCTCGCCTCGAGGCGACGCACGATGGAGGTGACCGACGTGGGATGCACCTGGAGCCGCTCCCCCATCTTGCCCAGCGGCAGCGAGCCGCGGGAGGAGAAGACCAGCAGGACCAGCGCCTCGTAGCGGGCGAAGCTCAGCCCGTGCGGCTTGAGGAGGCTGTCGAGACGCGCCAGCACCAGCTGTTGCACGCGCATCAGGGAGGTGACGGCGTGCATCGCCGACACTGCACCCCAGCGCCGCTCCCACTGGTGGGCGGCTTCGTCGATGGGGTCGAAGGGCAGCATCAAGGCTGAACCCTAGCGCGGGTCAGAGCCCGAAGCGGTCCTTGTTCGGCGGCACGCCGTCGGCGCGCAGCCACACCTGGAAGAAGCGGTCGAGCTCCTTGCCGGAGACCGTCTCGGCCATCGCCTCGAATTGCTCGGACGTCGCGTTGTCGGCCCGGTTGACGTCGACCCAGCGGCGCAGCAGGCGCCGGAAGTCGGCGCGGCCGATCTTGTTGCGCAGCGCGGCCAGCGTCATCGCGCCCCGGTCGTAGACCGCGGTGTTGAAGAGGTTGTGCAGCGCCGGGCCGGGGTTGGCGATGTTGAGACGCCAGAAGCCCCGGACGTCCTTGTAGTAGCTGTAGTAGTCGCGGAGGGTGCGGTTGGTGGTAGCGCCGCCCTGGACCTCGCGCCAGCGCCACTCCATGTAGCTCGCGAAGCCCTCGTTGATCCAGATGTCGCGCCAGCGCGCCACCGACACCGAGTCGCCGAACCACTGGTGCGCGATCTCGTGGACGACGATCGTGAGCGGCATGTTGGCCGGGTACGTCGGCCGCGACTGGTTCTCGAGGGCGAACCCGACGTCGAGGCCGGTCACGACGCCGCCGGTCGTGGCGAACGGGTAGTCGCCGAGCTCGTCTTGGAGCCAGGCGGTGATCCGGGCCGACTGGCGCATCAGGTCGAGGTTGGACTTCGTCTCGCTCGCGCCGAGCTGCTCGGACACCGCGTTGTAGTAGCGGATCCCGTGGGCCCGGCCGGACTCGATCGCGAAGTCGCCGGCGGCGAAGAACGCGAGGTACGTCGTCATCGGCTGGGCCATCCGCCAGTGGGTCGTGGCCTGGTCGCCGTCGACGGTCCGGCCGACCCGCACGCCGTTGCTGATGACCTCGCGGCCGGCGGCGGTCGTCACCCGGATGTCGTAGGTGGCCTTGTCGCTGGGGTGGTCGTTGCTCGGGAACCACCAGGCCGCCATGTGCGGCTCGTTCATGAGGACGACCTCGCGGTCGTCGGCGAGCCAGTTGCTCTCACCGTTCCAGTCGAGGTCCGCGGGGACGCCCTGGTAGGCCACCGTCACCTCGACGGGGGTGCCGGCCGGCAGCGCACCCGGAGGCGTGACGGTCAGCTCGTGCTTGTTGGGCTTGTCGAACTCCGCCTCGACGCCGTCGACGAGCACGCTGTCGACCGCGAGCAGCAGGTCGAGGTTGAACGACGTCAGCCGGACCGACGGCACCAGTGTGACGGTCGTGGTCCCCGACAGGTGACCGTCGCCGAACCGGTAGGTGTCGTGGATGTCGTAGTGCTGCACGTCGTAGCCGACGTTGCCGTCCATCGGGTAGTACGGGTCCGGCACCTGCGGTGCCACCGCGGGCGCGGAGACGGCGATCGAGCCCGTCGCCACGGCGCCGACCAGGCCGATCGAGAACAGGGACAGGACCCGGGAGAGACGCGGCACGCGACCAACCTAACCCGGCGCCCCACACGCCCCGAAAATGCGTTGCACCCCTGCCCCAGCACCCACGACCATGGAGGCTCGACCTGCGCGGGTGCGCGGGTGCCGTCCGAGAGGAGCGTGACATGTCCATGACTGTCCTTGGCCTGTCCGCAGACCACACCTTCTCTCACCGGAGCACCCACCACCATGTTTCTGGAGCACCCCTCCTTCCCTCCCGCTCAGCCGGCTGACGCCGACCCCGCGCTCGACCCGCAGTTCGTCTTCGACTTCGTCGCGTACGACGACCTCGGCGACGGTCAGCGCTGGTCGACCTGGCTCGACGTCGAGCCGCTCAGCCGCGGCCCCGAGCCGCGCCCCGACTGGGTCGTGACCTCGCAGGGCGCGATCGACACCGACCTCGGCATCCTCAAGACCGGCAAGGAGGCCGACGTCTTCCTGCTGGAGCGCGCCGATCCCCACGACCCCACGCAGTCCGTGGTGATGGCGGCCAAGCGCTACCGCTCGCCCGAGCACCGCTCGTTCCACCGCTCGGCCTCCTACACCGAGGGCCGCAGCATGAAGCGCTCCCGCGACGAGCGCGCGCTCAAGCGCAAGAGCACCTTCGGCCGCGAGGTCGCCGCCGGCGAGTGGGCGGTCTCGGAGTGGTCGGCGCTGGTCCGCTGCTGGGGGCTCGGGCTGCCGGTCCCCTACCCGGTCCAGATCGACGGCACCGAGCTCCTCATGGAGTGGGTCACCGTCGACGGCGAGACCGCCCCGCGGCTGGCCCAGACCCGGCCCGACGCCGCGCTGCTGGCGTCGTACTTCGACCAGCTCCGGGACGCCCTCGGCACCCTGGTCCAGGCCGGGCTCGTGCACGGCGACCTGTCGCCGTACAACATCCTGGCGGCGGGTGACCGGCTGGTCATCATCGACCTCCCGCAGGTCGTCGACCTGGTCGGCAACGCCGCCGGGTTCGACTTCCTGCTGCGCGACTGCACCAACGTCTGCGAGTGGTTCGTCCGGCGCGGGCTCGAGGTCGACCCGCAGGAGCTGTTCAGCGACCTGATGGCGCACGCGTTCTAGGCGAGGATGCCCGGGCGGCCGAGCGCGTGCCGGCCGTTCTCCACGAGCGTCGCCTCGGGGGTGAGCGGGTGGAACTTCACGGCCCGGAAGTCGCGGTAGGCCCGCTCGATCACCGAGCCCTTGAAGAACCCCGGCCCGCCGGCGACGTCCATCGCCAGGTCGCAGACCTCGAGGCCCGCCTCGGCGATCTCGGCCTTGGCCGTCATCACGGCCAGGTAGGTCTCGTGGCTCGGCGTCGTGTCGTCGCCGACCGCGGCGAGCGCGGCGTCGAGGGACCAGCCGGCCACCTGGAGGCGGTGCCGCATCCGGCCGACCTGGCGCTGGACGAGCGGGCTGTCGGCCTTGGGTGCCGCGGCAGCGACCGCTGCCTCGTAGGCCGCCTCGGCGATGCCGAGGTAGGCGCCGCAGACGATGGGGAACGCGACCTGGGAGATCACCTGGAGCGGCGCGTCGACCACGCCGTAGGGCCGGTTGGCCAGGACCCGCTCGTCGGGGACGAAGACATCGTCGATGACGATGTCGTTGCTGGCCGTGCCGCGCATGCCGAGGGTGTCCCAGTTGTCGGCCACGGTGACGCCGTCGGCCGCGATCGGGACCGCGACGTTGAGCACCCGCTGACCCTGCTCGGGGTCGTCGAGCACGAACATCGTCGACATCACCGTCGCGTGGCCGGACTGGCTGGCGAACCGCTTGTGCCCGGACACCCGGTAGCCGCCGTCGACCTTCACGGCCTCGCCACGCGGGTGGGTGTAGTCGCCGCCACCGGTGGAGACGAGCAGGATGCCCTCCTCCGCCACCCGGCGCAGCGTGGCCTCCGCCCCGGGGAGCCCCCGGCGGTAGCGCCACGCGGTGAACGCGACGACGTGCTGGTGCATCGAGCTGGCCAGCGCGGTCGAGCCGCAGTGGCGGCCGAGCTCGCGCTGGATCGCCGTGAGCTCGCGGACGGTCGCGCCGTCACCGCCCAGCTCGACGGGGACGGCGGCCTTGAGCAGGCCCGCGTCGCGCAGCGCGTCGTACGCCTCGGCGACGAAGGAGCCCTCGACGTCGTGCCGAGCGGCGTGGGCGGCGAGGACGGGCCCGAGCTCGGCCGCGCGAGCAGCGAGGCCGGCGGCCGGGACGGCGGAGGAGGTGGGCGAAGGAGCGGTCGCAGTGGTCATGGGTCCACTGTCGATCGGCCGGGGCCGCGCAACTAGTCCAAGATCGCGACCTGGGGGGTCCAGATTCACGACCAAGGCCGGACTGAAGGTGCGATCATGCCGTCATGCCTGACTACGGGGACTACTGCCCGGTGCAGATGGCAGCCGAGGTGGTCGCGGACCGCTGGACGCCTCTCATCATCCGCGAGCTGGTGCTCGGCAACACGCGCTTCAACGACATCGCCCGAGCGATGCCGGGGATGTCGCGCTCCTTGCTGGTCCAGCGCCTGCGCCACCTGGAGAAGAAGGCCGTCGTCGAGACCTGGCCCTCGCCCACCGGCCGCGGCAGCGAGTACCACCTGACCGCCGCCGGCCAGGACCTCAGCCGGGTCATCGACGTGCTCGGGCGCTGGGCGATCGAGTGGCTCTTCGACGACCTCCGGCCGCACGACGTGCCGCCGACGACGCTGATGTGGTGGATGCGACGCCGGGTCAACCCCGAGGCGCTGCCGCCGGCCCGCACCGTGGTGGAGTTCCGGCACACGGCCCCTGAGCCCCAGACCATCTGGTTCGTCCTCGACCGGGGCGACGTGTCGGTCTGCCACCAGCACCCCGGCTTCGAGGTCGACGTGGTCGCCACGGCGACGACCGCCGAATTCGCCGACGTGTTCCAGGGCTACCGGACCTGGCAGGAGGCCGTCGCCGAGGACCGGATCGAGGTGCTCGGACCGCCCCGGCTCACCCGCGCGCTGCCGCGCTGGTTCCTGTGGAGCCCCTGGGCCGAGGTCACCCGCGAGCGCGCCGACCGCGCCGCTGCCGGATGAGGCGGGTCCCCGACCGGGTCTCGCTGCACGCGTCCTGCCCCGCCGACCCCGGCCGCGACGGCCTCTACACCGCCGACGAGCTCTACGACGCCACGCCGTACGCCGCCTCGCTCGACGCCCGCGCCTACGCCTGGGCGCTCGCGGAGCGCTCCCCCGAGGCGCTCCTCAGCCGCGCGCTCCACGACGAGGGCATCGACCAGGCGCTCGGCCGGTGGTGCGAGGGCCGGCACCTGGTGGGCGTGATGGGCGGCCACGCGGCAGCCCGCGGCAGCCAGGACTACCTCGACGCGGCCCGACTGGGGCGGGTCCTCGGCAGCCGCCACACGGTGGCGACCGGCGGCGGCCCGGGGGCGATGGAGGCGGCCAACCTCGGCGCGTCGCTCGCCCACGCCGACGACGCGGTGCTGGAGGCCGCGGTGACCGCCGTGGCCACGGTGCCGGGCTTCCGCCCCTCCGTCGACGACTGGGCGGCCAGCGCCCGCCGCGCGCAGGCCCTCGGGCCCGAGCCGAGCCCCACCCTGGGCGTGCCGACCTGGCACTACGGTCACGAGCCGCCGAACCTGTTCGCCACCGCGATCGCGAAGTACTTCCGCAACGCCCAGCGCGAGGCGATCCTGCTCCAGGTCTGCGACGCCGGGATCGTCTTCCTCCCCGGCGCCGGGGGCACCGTGCAGGAGGTCTTCCAGGACGCCTGCGAGAACTACTACGCCGATCCGGACGACGTCGCGCCGATGGTGCTCGTCGGCCGACGCTACTGGACCGAGGTCCTGCCCGCCTGGCCGCTGCTGCGGGCCCTCGCGCAGGGCCGCCCCATGGAGCCCCACGTCCACCTGGTCGAGACCGTCGACGAGGCCGCCGCACTCCTCGACGTGTGACGACGAGCTCCTCGCGCGGTCAGGAGGCGAGCAGCTCCACCCGCCGGGTGATGACGGCGCGGTAGTGGCCGAGGAGCTGCTCGTTGATCGCCTGCCACGAGCGCTCCTGCACGCTGCGGATCGCCGCCGCCCGGATCCGGTCGCGGGTCGCGCGGTCGCTGACCAGCCGGTCCACGGCCGCGGCCATCGCGGCTCCGTCCCCGGGCTCGTAGAGCAGTCCCGTCACGCCGTCGCAGACGACGTCGACCGGACCGCCGCGAGCGGGCGCGACGACCGGTACGGCGGAGGCGAGCGCCTCCTGCGCCGACTGGCAGAACGTCTCGTGGCGCCCGGTGTGGACGAACACGTCGAGGGCGGCATAGGCACGGCTCAGGTCCTGCCCGTGCAGCAGCCCGAGGAACCGGGCGTCCGGCAGCAGGCCACGCAGCCGCTGCTCCTCGGGCCCGGTGCCCACGAGCACGAGCTGGAGCCGCGGGTCGTCGGCGAGGTGGGTCAGGAGCTCGAGCTCCTTCTCGGCGGCGAGCCGACCGACGTAGCCGACGATCATCCGGCCCTCCGGGGACAGCTCACGGCGCAGCCCCTCGTCGCGGTGCTTCGGGTGGAACGCGTGCAGGTCGACGCCGCGACCCCACCGCTCGAGGCCGGGGATCCCGAGCTCGAGGAGCTGTGCCAGGCTGGCCGTCGACGGCGCGAGGGTGCGGTCCACCTGGACGTGGATCTTGCGGGTCAGGGCCGCCGCCGCGCGGGCGCCGCCCGGGACGTCGTACCGCTCGGCGAAGCCGACGAGGTCGGTCTGGTAGATCGCGACCGTCGGGATGCCGAGCTCGCCCGCCGCCCGGGCGGCCTGGTAGCCGAGGGTGGCCGGCGAGGCGATGTGGACGACGTCGGGGCGGAACCGGAGCATCACGGCGCGGAGCCGGCGCCGCGTCTCCAGGCCGATCCGGAAGTCCTTGTAGAAGGGCAGGTTCGCTCCGCGGGCGCGGGTCACCCGGAAGCCGGCGTAGAGGTCCGGACCGGTCGGTGCGACCAGCTCGGCCTCGTGGCCCTCGGCAGCGAGGTGCTCGAGCACCCGGCGCACAGAATTGGTCACTCCGTTGATCTGCGGGAGGAAGGACTCGGAGACGACGAGGACGCGCAGCCGGTCGCCTGCGGGCGACGAAGCGGGCGACGAAGCGGGCCGGAGGCTCAGAACCGTGGTGTCGACCATGGCGCCGACGCTAGGAAGGAGCGACCAACGACCGGGAAGGCCGACACGAGCCCGGCGTGACCTGCCGATGAACAGGAGGTCTGGACCAGCGTGACCTCGGTCACCCTCCGCTCGTTACATCTGCCGTGAAGTTGTCACGTCGCGACCTATTCCGTGCTGGTGCCATCGCTGGAGGTGTCGCCGCCGCAGGCGCCGGCGCCGTGGCACTCCCCTCCCTGGCCCGTGCCGCCGTCACCGCGCGCACGACCCTGAACCGGACCCTCAAGCCGGGTCCACCCAATGCCCTGGGCTACTCCAAGATCGTCGCCGCCGCCGGCGAGGTCCGCCAGGTGCGCACCGACCTCGGCGTCACCGCCCAGGCGGGCCGCACCATCCGGCGCCGGGGGCTCCAGGCGTTCGTCCAGTTCAGCGACATCCACATCGTCGACGACCAGTCGCCGGCACGCGTGGAGTGGGTGGACCGGTTCGAGACGCCCGGCCTGTTCTCCTCGTCGTACCGTCCCCAGGAGATGCTGTCCGCCCAGGTCGCCGACGCGATGGTGCAGGCCGTCAACGCCCAGAAGAAGGGCCCGGTCAGCGGCCTGCCGTTGGCGTTCGCCATCGAGACGGGCGACAACTCCGACAACTGCCAGTACAACGAGATCCGCTGGAACATCGATGTGCTCTCCGGCGGCGTCATCCGGCCCGACAGCGGCAGCACCGCCGCCTACGAGGGCGTGGCCGACAACAACGTCCTCTACTACGACCGTCACTACTGGCACCCGGACCCGGTCCCGGCGGGCAAGAAGGCCGACAAGTACAAGGCCGAGCACGGCTTCCCGACGGTCCCCGGCCTGCTCAACGCGGCGCGCCGGCCGTTCACGGCCCCCGGGCTCGACATCGAGTGGTACTCCGTCTTCGGCAACCACGACGGTCTCGTGCAGGGCAACTTCCCGCACACCCTCCAGCTCTCCACGCTCGCCGTCGGGCCGCTCAAGATCATCTCGCCGCCCGCCGGCGTCAGCGACGTCGACGTGCAGGACGCGCTGACCGACCTCGACCCGCTCCGGCTGGTCGACGACCTCGTCGTGTCGCCGTACATCCGCCCGGTGACGCCCGACCCGAAGCGGCGCAGCGTGACCCGCAAGGAGGTCGTCGAGGAGCACTTCACGACGACCGGTGCCCCCGTCGGCCACGGCTTCACCGACACCAACCGGACCGACGGCACGGCGTACTACTACTTCGACAAGGGCGACTTCCGGCACGTCGTCATGGACTCGGTCAACCCCAACGGCTACGCCGACGGCTCGCTCGACCCCGACCAGTTCGCCTGGCTCAAGGCGACCATCGAGGCCGCTGCGGGCAAGGCGGTCATCGTCTACAGCCACCACACGAGCTCGACGATGTCGAACCCGCTGATCCTCACCGGCGGCGACACGGGCCTCCCCCGCGTCCTCGGCGGCGACGTCGTGACCTACCTGTTGACGCAGGCGCACGTCATCGCGTGGGTCAACGGCCACACGCACAACAACTCGATCAAGGCCCACAAGAACGCGGCCGGCACCGGCGGGTTCTGGGAGATCAACACGGCCTCCCACATCGACTACCCCCAGCAGGCTCGGATCATCGAGGTCCTCGACAACAAGGACGGCACCTGGTCGATCATCACGACGATCCTCGACCACGCCGGCCCGCCCAACCGCGGCACCGACCTCAGCAGCACGTTGGCTCTCGCGAGCCTCAGCCGCGAGCTCTCCGTCAACGACCCGCAGAACAACCTGGCGTCCTCCACGGGGACCCCGCAGGATCGCAACGTCGAGCTACTGATCGACAACCCGCTGGCCTGAGCCGCCCGCCCGGCACCCGCCTCCAGCCCCTGACCCCCTGGGTCAGGGGCTGGTCGCTATCTGGACCCGATAGCTGCTCTCCGGTGGCTCCACGACCCACGCGGCGACCGCGCGGCCCGGCGCTCCGGCGGCGGTGTGCGCGGCGACGATCCGCTTGTACGGTGACAGGCTCTGCAACCGGCCGAGAGCACCGTCGAGGGTGAAGCTCCGCCCCTGGATCCGGATGCCGTCGGGGTTCGACGTCCACACGACCGTGTACTGCCCGGGTCCGGTCGTCGCAAGGAACGGGAAGCTCGCGTTGTAGGTGGTCGGGGTCAGCCAGAACGCGGTCCCGAGGGTGCCGTCTGCCCGGAACCGGCGGGCCCGCAGCCGGTTGACCGACACGAATGTCTCGTAGACCACGACCCCGCCGCCGCTGCCGTCGGTCACGACGTTGGCCTCGTCGATGTCGAGCTCGCTCGTCGCCGAGACCAGCACCGGGGTCCCCCTGACCGAGGCCTTGGACAGGGTTCCCGCGAACACGCGGTAATTGCCGGCCGCCTCGTCCCACTGCTCCCAGGTGACGACCGCGTCGCCGTCGGCGTCGATGCAGACGTTGGCCTCGCGCGCCGGGCCGGTGGCCGGCGACATGGTCCGGATCGGACCGAGCGACCCGTCCGGCCTGATCATCCGGGCCTGGATGGACAGCTCGCCGTTGTGGTGGATCCGCCACGCCACCACGGTCTGGCCGTTGGCAGCCGTGGCGTGCGGGATCGGCGAGGCGAAGGAGTCCAGGTGGAGGTTGGTGACCGGGGTGACGGCCACCGTCGTGCCGAGGACCGAGGTCTTGGTCATCGTGCGCGTGGCGATCTGGTCGTCCCCGGACTGGGTCCACAGCAGCCGCGCCTTGCCGGTGGCGTCGAGCTCGACGTGGCCGTGGTTGGTGGAGGCCGAGGCAGGGGCTACGGTCCGCAGCGGTCCCAGCGCGGTCGCCGTCACGGTCCGGGCCACGATGGCAGGACTGCTGAAGGACTCTGCCGACTCCATCACCACGTAGCCGACGCCGTCCTCGGTGAGCGCCACGTCGTTGGGATAGCTGTCGTACCCGACCGGCGAGATCACCACCGTGCGCGGCGCGGAGCCGTCGCCCGGGCGGAATGACGCCCGGGTGCGGTAGTCCGCGCCGTCGTAGTACCACCACGCCACGAGCACGTCGCCCCGCGCGTTGATCGCCACCCGCGGGCTGCGCGAGTCGACCCCGTCCGGGGTGAGGTAGCGGGCCGGGCTGAAGTCCGCGTGCGCCGGCTGCGGGAGCAGCACCACGATCGTCGCGACGGCCGTTCCGGCCGCGGCCAGCAGTCGTCGAACTCGTCGTCCGGGACGTCGGAGGGGCACAGGGGACCTCTTCCACCAAGGGCCCCGGACACCCGCCTTACACAGTCAAGCCGACCTTAACAACTCGGGACCGCCGAGAGGATCGATTCGTACGAGACCGGGGCTCAGGCACCGTCAGGAGCGGCCGCGAGCTGACCGCAGGCGCCGTCGATCTCGCGGCCGCGGGTGTCCCTGACGGTCGTCGGGACACCCTTGGCCTCGAGCCGGCGGACGAACTCGCGCTCGTCAGCCGGGTCGGAGGCGGTCCACTTCGAACCCGGGGTCGGGTTGAGCGGGATCAGGTTGACGTGGACCCAGCCCCAGTCGCCGTACGACGTGAGGACGTCGCCGAGGAGGTCGGCGCGCCACGCCTGGTCGTTGATGCCGCGCATCATGGCGTACTCGATGGAGACCCGGCGCTTGGTCGTCTGGGCGTAGTGCCAGGCCGCCTCGACGGTCTCCGCGACGGAGAACCGGGTGTTGATCGGGACCAGCTCGTTGCGCAGCTCGTCGTCGGGGGCGTGCAGGCTCAGGGCCAGGGTCACCGGGATGCCCTCGTCGGCCAGCTGACGGATCCGCGGCACCAGCCCGACGGTGGACACCGTGATCCCGCGCGCGGACATGCCGAGGCCGTCGGGCGCCGGGTCGGTCAGGCGACGGACGGCGCCGATGACGGCCTTGTAGTTGGCCAGCGGCTCCCCCATGCCCATGAAGACCACGTTGGAGACTCGGCCGGGGCCGCCGGCGACCTCGTCGCGAGCGAGCGCGCGGGAGCCGGCGACGACCTGCTCGACGATCTCGGCGGTCGACATGTTGCGCTGGAGGCCGCCCTGCCCGGTCGCGCAGAACGGGCACGCCATGCCACAACCCGCCTGGCTGGAGACGCACATCGTCACGCGGCCCGGGTAGCGCATCAAGACCGACTCGACGAGCGCGCCGTCGAAGAGACGCCACAGCGTCTTGCGGGTGGTGCCCTTGTCGGCCTCGAGGGTCCGCAGCGGGGTCATCAGGTCCGGCAGCAGTGCCGCGACCAGCTCCTCGCGCTGGGCCGCCGGCAGGTCCGTCATCTCCGCCGGGTCGTCGACGAGCCGCGCGAAGTAGTGGGTGGACAGCTGCTTGGCGCGGAAGCCCGGCAGGCCGAGCTCGACCAGGCGCGCCTTGCGCTCCTCGGCGTCGAGGTCGGCCAGGTGCGGCGGGGGCTTCTTGCGTCCCTTCGGCTCGGCGAGCACGAGGGGAAGCCGGACGGGCTCGTCAGACACGGGAGAAGTCACCGATCACGGTAGATGAGGTAGTACAGGACGCCCACGGCGACGCCGACCACGACGACAGCGGTCGCGACCACGCCGAACAGCATGTAGCGACCGAAGCGGCGGGTGCGGCCCGGGACGAGCAAGCCGATCGGGACGACCAGGGTGAGCAGCACGAACGGGAAGAGCTCCTCAGCGCGCTCGTAGCCGACCAGAGCCTTGAGGATGGCGGCATAGGTGCCGGGGACCAGGATGATGAAGGCCATCCCGGTGAAGAACCCGGAGAGCGGGAAGAACACCGGGTGCTCGCGGTGCCACCAGTCGGGGCGGCGGACGCCGGCAGGCGCGACGACCCGATCCGGGTCGGTCGCGGTCGTCCCGGAGGTCTCCACTGCCTGATCCATCACGCCCGATGCTACCGGCCCGGCGTGTCGGGAGCGCGATCGCGAGCCACCGTGACTAGTCCGTCCCCGACCGATCGGAGGATCCCTCCTGAAACAAAGTCCGGTTACCGTGGAGGCGCGGCCTGGCGGCATTTCGGGAGCGGCCGCTGAAGGGATCTCGCCATGCGTATCGTTTTCGACGCCCCACGGTTCGCCGCGGCGGCGCTCGACGTCCCCGGCCAGGCGGCCTGGCGGGTGCGGGTCGGTGCTCGCTACCTCCTCGCGCTCTGCGGCACCAACCCCGCCGAGGGCTGTCTCGACCTGCTCGAGGCGCACGCTGTCCTCGTCCAGGAGAACCCGTCGCTGGCCGACATCCGCCTGGTGGTGGTGTGTCCTCCGGACCACGACCAGGATCCCGACGAGGTGGCGACGTTCTGGAGTCGGACCCACGACCTGGGCGCCGACCCGATGCTCGTCCGGCCGGTCCCCGCCGAGATGCCGGCCCTGGTCGCGGGCGCCACGGCGGTGGGCTACCTCCCCACCGAACCCTCGACCCACGGTCGCGCGCTGGAGGCACTGGCGGCGGGTGTCCCGGTGGTCGCACGGGACCTGCCGGGGATCCGCGAGGTCCTCGGTGACGCCGTCGCCTACGGCGACACCGTGCTGTCGATCGCCGACGCCCTCGTCGACGTCCTCACCGACCCGCCCGAGCCGACGCGCGGAGTGGCCCATGCGGCCGCCTGGGCGGCTCGGTCGAGCGCCCAGCGGTCCGCTCAGTAGACGGCGTAGTGGAGCAGCAGCCAGATCGGCGCGATGGTCGCGAGCAGTGAGTCGAGGCGGTCCATCAGGCCCCCGTGGCCCGGGATCACCTGGCTCATGTCCTTGATGCCGAGGTCGCGCTTGATGACCGACTCGCACAGGTCGCCGAGGGTGGCCATGACGACCGCGATGAGGCCGAGGCACAGCCCGACCCACCAGTCGCCGTCGAGCAGGTAGACGACCAGCGCCCAACCGACACCGAGGCATGCCAGCAGCGATCCGACGAAACCCTCCCAGGACTTCTTGGGGGAGATGACCGGCGCCATCGGGTGCTTGCCGAAGAGGACGCCGGCGATGTAGCCGCCGATGTCGGAGGCGATCGTCACCACGATGAAGGTGATGATGCCGGCGACACCGTCGTCGTCGAGCCCGCCGCCGGACCAGGTGTCACCGCCCTCGGCGAGCAGCAGCGCCACGAACGAGCCGAGGAACGGCAGGTAGACGAGGGTGAAGACCGAGGCCGTGGCGTTCTTGACGTAGCCGTCGACGCCACGGCGCAGCAGCCACAGCATGATGACGAGCGCGGTGACCGCCGTCGCCGTGACGAGCGCGTCGGCGCCGTACACGTAGGCCACGACCACGATCACCACGCCGCCGATCATCAGCGGCTGCTCGGGCAGGTCGATGTCCTTGGCGAGCATGCCCTTGCGCAGCTCCCACACCGCGACCACGACGGCCGCGGCGACGATGAGCATGAAGGCGGGCTTCCAGAAGTACAGCGAGGCGCCGATGGCGCTCAGCAGCACGACGGCGGAGGCCACCGCTGCCTTGAGGTCGCGGCCGGCGCGGCCGTGGTCCTTCTGGGGAGCCGGGACAGCGGCGGCAGTGCCGGCGGGGGGCGTGACGTCGGTCATCGAAGGTGTGGTCCGTCGAGGTCAGACCTCGAGGAGCTCGGCTTCCTTGTTCTTCAGCAGCTCGTCGATGGCGTCGGTGTGCTTCTTGGTGAAGCCGTCGAGCCGCTTCTCGGCGCCGACGACGTCGTCCTTGCCGGCCTCGCCGTCCTTCTCGAGGCGCTCGAGGTTCTGCTTGGCCTTCTGGCGGACCTGGCGGACGGCGACCTTGCCGCCCTCGGCCTTCTCCTTGGCCAGCTTGATGAACTCCTTGCGGCGCTCCTCGGTCAGCTCGGGGAAGACGCAGCGCAGCATCTTGCCGTCGCTGGACGGGTTCACACCGAGGTCGGACTCGCGGATGGCCTTCTCGACGTTCGCGATCGCGCCCACGTCGAAGGGCTGGACCAGGATGATCCGGGCCTCCGGCGCCGTGAACGACGCCAGCTGCTGGATCGGGGTCGGCGTGCCGTAGTAGTCGACCATGATCTTGCTGAACATGCTCGGGTGCGCCCGGCCGGCGCGGATGGTCGCGAACTCCTCACGGGTCGCGGCGACCGACTTGTCCATCTTGCCGTCGGCCTCGTTGAGGATGTCGTTGATCATCGGTGCCCCTTCTTCGCTTTCTGCCGGTCAGCCGGCGCTGACGAGCGTGCCGATCTTCTCACCCTGCACGACGCGCAGGATGTTGCCCTCGGGCTCCATGCCGAAGACCACCATCGGGAGCTTGTTCTCGCCGCAGAGCGCGAACGCGGTCTGGTCCATGATCCGCAGCCCCTGCATGATCGCCTCGTCATAGGTGAGGGCGTCGTACTTGGTCGCCGTCGGGTCGACGTGCGGGTCGGCGCTGTAGACGCCGTCGACGCCGCTCTTGGCGACGAGCACGACGTCGCACTTGCTCTCCAGCGCGCGCTGGACCGCGACGGTGTCGGTCGAGAAGTAGGGCATGCCCATGCCAGCGCCGAAGATGACGACCCGGCCCTTCTCCATGTGGCGGATCGCGCGGCGCGGGATGTAGGGCTCGGCGACCTGGCCCATCGTGATGGCGCTCTGGACCCGGGTGTCGATGCCGAGCTTCTCGAGGAAGTCCTGGAGCGCCAGGCAGTTCATGACGATGCCGAGCATGCCCATGTAGTCGGCCCGCGCACGGTCCATGCCGCGCTGCTGGAGCTCGGCACCCCGGAAGAAGTTGCCGCCACCGATCACGACCGCGATCTGGGTGCCGGACTCGACCACCGAGGCGATCTCCTTGGCCACGCCCTGGACGACGTCGGGGTCGACGCCGAGCTTGCCGCCGCCGAAGACCTCACCGGACAGCTTCAGCAGCACTCGCTTGTAACCCGTCACGGGGCCGACCCTACCGGTCGGTCACCTGGCCCGATCAAGTGATCCGCTGCACCCGCTGCCGGTAGTTGCTGCTGTTGTCCCCGTCGATGTCGGACTTCTTGGTCTTGGAGATGTGGTCGATCTTCTCCTCGCCGCCGCGGACCGGCTGCGGTTCGATGATCGTGTCCCGCTCGAACTGGTGGGACTTGTCGGCGTTGCGGTAGTAGCGCCAGATGGCCCAGTACGTCGCGGCTCCGCCGGCCGGGCCGGCGGCCAGCAGCCAGACCGGGCTGTCGTCGGATGCCTGGGCGAGGACGAGGGCGAGGTCGGCGATCATGCTGCCCACGCCACCAGGATCGCGCCGGCGATGCCTTCGAGGAAGGTACCGACGGTGACGGCTGCCAGGAGCAGCTTGGGCTTGGAGACGGGGATGCTGCCCATGGTCTCTCCGGTCCGTGCGTTGACGGCGATGTAGTGGAGGAGCTTGTTGCTCTCCTGCTGGTAGGAGTAGAGCCACACCGGCAGGTACATCGACACCCAGCGGGACCCGCCGACGTCGATCTTCTCCTGCTCCCACCGCACGCCACGCCCGAAGCGCTCCAGGGACGCGCGGACCTCCGAGCGACCGATGGAGAGGAGCTGGTCCTCGAGCTTGGGTTTCATCGCCTCCACGTTCATGTCGCGCTTCTCGCTCGTGAAGCCCACCAGGTAGTTGGCGTTCCACTGCACGGCGTTCTTCGTGTCGAACGGCAGGATCGTGTTGATGATGTTGTTGGTGTTGGCCGGCCCGATGGCGGCGCGCTCCGAGGAGCCCTCCATGGTGAGGTCGTCGACGGTGAAGTCCACCTGCCGCGCCACCTGGTAGACGTCGGCGGCGTAGTAGGTGGTGCTGCTGTCGCCGTGCTTCTCGGTCCAGCGCTTCGTCTGGATCTCGCCCTTGCCCCAGTACTGCGACTGGGCGCGCGCGTCGATGACCAGGTAGGGCAGGTAGACGCCGAGGACGTTCTCCGGGACGAACTCCTTCTTGAACTGCTTGTGCGCGAACAGGCGTCGTTTCCCCGCGAACTCGCGGATCTTCTCGATCGCCTGCTCCTTCGTCAGACCGAAGGGCAGCACCGCGTCGGGGACGGCCCCGTTGGGGATCTGCTGGTTGACGTTGAGCGTGTGCCGGCACCAGTGGCAGCGGGCGTTGAGCGAGTGGGCCGTGTCGACGACCACCTCCGCGCCGCAGGCCTCGCACTTGAAGGTGACCTGGTCGTTGACGTCGGCCTGGATGTCCTTCGCCCCGCTGGCGATGACCGTGCCCTCGAGGGAGTCGATCCCCTCACCGAGCCCGAACTGCTCCTCGACCCGCGCCTCCTGCCACTCGTGGCGGCAGAAGTGGCACACGAGCTGACCGGTGGAGCCGCGCAGGCTGACGTCGGTCGAGCCGCACCGGGGGCACTTGTTCAGCCCGTCCTTGAGCGACTCGTTGACGGTCTCGATGCTCGGGCCGGGCTCGGGTGCGGCGTTCGCGTTGGCGAGCTCCTCCTCCAGGGACAGGGGCGGCCCGTCGAACGTGGGCTGCTGGACCTGCTGCTCGGCCTGCGGGGGCGGGGGCGGAGGTGGTGGCGGCGGAGGCGGAGGTACGGCGCCGGCGGGGGGCTCCTGCGTCATGTCAGAGTCCGAGCGCCTTGGCCTTGGCCGCGTCGTAGTCGGCCTGCGTGATGAGCCCGGCGTCGAGCATCTGCTTGGCCTTGGTCAGGACCGCCATCGGGTCGTCCGCTGCCGGAGCTGCCGGGGCCGCAGGCGCGGCAGGTGCCGCCGGAGCCGGCGGGGCCGGCTGGGCGACGGGCTGCTGGAGGCCGCCGATCCCGGCGCCGCCCGCGGCCATGCCCATCCCGATGAGACCACCGGGACCGGCGTTCTCGCCGGCCGCCTCGAAGCCCGCGGCGACCGAGGCCTGCAGGTTGGAGTTGCCGCGAGCACCCGACAGGGCGTCGGCGCGCTGGACGTTCTTGAGCAGCTCACGCGTGGTGGCGTCGTACTCGATGGAGATGATCGCGGTCTTGACGATCTCCAGACCACGGCCGGTCTTCCACTGGTAGTTCTGCTCGACCGCTGCGGACAGCGACTGGGCGAACCCGATCGAGTCCTGCTGGAGCTTCGCGATGCGGTTCCCCTTGGCGGGGTCGTTGGTGTACATCGAGAACGCCGGCGCCAGCGAGCCGACGACCTCGTTGAACAGCTGCTCACCGGCCGGGTTGTCCATGTCGGTGAAGTCGAAGACCCCGCGCCCGGAGATGATCCCCGCCGGGACGAAGTTGCGGATGAAGGTCAGTGGGTCGGTGATCTTGAGCGTGTAGGTGCCGCGGGTGATCGCGCCGACCTGGGTGTTGAGGAACGCGTCGTCCCAGTAGATCTCCGACTGGGTGCCGAACTTGTTGTTCGGGAGCTCCTTGAGGCACACGAAGAGCGCGTTCTGCTGGGCCGAGGGACGGCCGCCGAACTTGAAGCGCTCCCAGCTCTGCTTGATCACCGAGTCGACGAGGCCGCCCCCGGTGAAGATCGACTGCGAGGCCGCCTCGTCGGACTTCCACTCGTAGGCGCCCGGCTCGGCGGCGAAGCCCGTGAAGGCGCCGTCCTCGAGCAGGACCAGTCCGTAGCCCTCGGGGACGACGAACTTCGACCCGTTGGTGATGACGCCGTCGGAGCCCTGGGTGTTGCTGCCGCGACCGGCGTTCTCACCGCGCTTGACGGCCGGGAAGATCGCGGCCGTGGGGCCGATGGTGTCGGGGACGGTGAAGAAGTCGACCCACTGGTCAGCGAGAGTGCCACCGATCGCGCCGACGGCAGCCTGGATGAGTCCCACGTGACGATCTCCTTGATAGACCTGACGGCGACCGCCTGGGTGCGGTGCGCGCTCCCAGAAACTATCCGACTGCCGGAGCCGCCAAACATGAAATGACGGCAATCCAGCCACAATGCAGCCAAAAGGACGAAGGCCGGTTCCACCTTGCGGTGGAACCGCCCTTCGTGCCGTTCAGGTGGGGCGACGCGTCAGGCGCCGACCTCGAACCGCGCGAACCGGGTCACCGAGGTGCCGGCGGCGTCGAGAACCTGCTTGACGGACTTCTTCGACTCGAAGACCGACTCCTGGTCGAGGAGCACGATCTCCTTGAAGAACGCGTTGATCCGACCCTCGACGATCTTGGCGACGGCAGCCTCGGGCTTGCCCTCCTCGAGCGTCTTCTTGGTCAGCACGTCCTTCTCGGCCGCGACGACGTCGGCGGGGACCTGGTCGCTCGTGAGGTACTGCGCCTTCAGCGCGGCAGCCTGCTGAGCGGCCTGCTTGGCGGCAGCCTCGTCACCCTCGTACTCGACGAGCACGCCGAGAGCCGGGGGCAGGTCGGTGGCCTTCTTGTGGAGGTAGACCGTGGTCGAACCCTCGAAGTAGGCCACCTCGCCGAGCTCGATCTTCTCGCCGATGGTGCGAGCGAGGTCGTCGACGGTCTCGCCGACGGTCTTGTCGCCCAGCGAGACGGCCTTGAGGGCCTCGGCGTCGCCGATCTTGTTCGCGTTGGCTGCGTCGGCGATCGCCTGGGCAGCGTTGACGAACGCCTCGTTCTTCGCGACGAAGTCGGTCTCCGACTTCAGGCTGATCAGCGCGCTGCCGGAGGCAGCGACCAGACCGGCCGAAGCGTCGCGCTCAGCGGCACGCGCGTTCATCTTGGCCTCGCCCTTGACGCGGAGCAGCTCGACGGCCTTGTCGAAGTCGCCGTCGGTCTCGTCCAGCGCCTTCTTGCAGTCCATCATCCCGGCCTGCGTCAGCTCGCGGAGCTTCTTCACGTCGGCAGCGGTGAATGCCATGGATCTCCCTCGATCTCGTGATGAGTGGTGGGTACGACGAGGCTCAGGCCTCGGCGGGGGCCTCGGCCTCGGCGGACGCCTCGGTCTCGGCAGGGGCCTCGGTCTCGGCGGGAGCCTCGGCAGCGGCCTCGGCGGCCTCCGCGGCCTCCC
>NZ_JACEFC010000047.1 GCF_014180715.1 Nocardioides stalactiti
CCGCGGCCAGCCGGCCGCCGAGGCCACGCCCTCGGGCGTCGGGGTCGACCGCGAGGTCGAGGACGTCGTGGTCGCCCTGGCGGTACCGCAGGGCGAAGCCGCCCTCCTCGACCCAGGAACGGGTGTCCGCCAGCCCGTGGTGCTTGAGGCGGAGGTGCGCCGCCTCGTCGACCGGGTCGTGCCCGTCGGCCGCGCGCGAGGCACGGCGTACGTCCTCGACGAGGGCGAGCGGGTCGGTCGGGATCACCCCGCGACCCTAGATGACCCGGTCAGGTGGTCCGTGACCCGATCAGGCGTCGACGGAGGAGTCCACCTCGGCTGCGGCGACCTCGCCCTTGCTGGGCAGCACGAAGCGGTAGCCGACGTTGCGGACGGTGCCGATGAGCGTCTCGTTCTCGGGTCCGAGCTTGGCGCGCAGTCGCCGGACGTGGACGTCGACCGTGCGGGTGCCCCCGAAGTAGTCGTAGCCCCAGACCTCCTGCAGCAGCTGCTGGCGGGAGAAGACCCGGCCGGGGTGCTGGGCGAGGAACTTGAGGAGCTCGAACTCCTTGAACGTCAGGTCGAGGACGCGGCCTCCGACCTTCGCGGTGTAGGTCGCGTCGTCGACGACGACCTCGCCCGAGCGGATGACGTGGGCGTCGGGGTCCGCGGCCTCGCGGGCCGCGGCGAGCCGGCCGATGGCCAGCTTGATCCGGGCCTCGAGCTCGGCGGGGCCGCAGGTGTGGAGGACGACGTCGTCCATGCCCCAGTCGTGAGACACGACGGCCAGTCCGCCCTCGGTCGCGACCAGGATCACGGGCACGTCGGTGCCGGTCGTGCGGATGAGCCGGCACAGGTCGCGGGAGCCGGCGAGGTCCTGGCGACCGTCGACGAGGACCAGGTCGGACTCGGGCGCCTCGAGGAGCGCGCTGCCCTCGGCGGGAAGGATCTTGACCTGGTGGCCGAGCAGCGCGAGACCGGGCAGCACCTCGGCGGAAGGTTGCAGCGCACTGGTCAGCAGCAGGAGAGTGCTCATCCCGGGTCTCCTCACTGGCACGTGGTGCCGTAGAGACCGAAACGCAACGCTGAGCCTCGGCGGGTTTTCTTCTAGGGGACGATACAGAAACCTCGGCGTCACAGGGAAGGGAACCGACGGTGAATGAGACGCAGGTCATCCTGGTGAGGTACTGGGCCGCCGCACGATCTGCGGCCGGCACCGCCGAGGAGACCGTGGACGTTCGTGGACCCGTGTCGCTCGCCGACCTCCGGACCCAGGTGGTCGACCGCCACCCGGGCTCGCGCCTCGGTGACGTGCTCGCGGCCTGCTCGGTCCTGGTCGGCGACCAGCCGGTCTCCAGCAGGGACCCGGCGACGGTGACCGTCACCCCGGGGTCGACGGTGGAGTTTCTCCCACCGTTCGCCGGTGGATGAGCGTCCGGACTAGACTCGCCCGTCGGCGTTGGGGAGGCAGCAGGTGAAGACGGATCGTGGCGTGGTGCTCACGCTCGCTGTCGTCGTGCTCACCGCCGGACTCGCTGCCGGCGCCACGCAGGGCCTGATCTTCGCGGCGGTCGCCGTCGCCGTCGCCCTCTACGTCGTCGTGGCCATCACCATCGGCGCCCAGAAGACCGGCATCGCCTGCATGATGGCGGCGTTCCTGTGTGCCCCGATGTATCGCGGGCTGGAGCAGCTGGTCGGCGGCATCCCGCCGACCGACGTGTTCATCATCGTCGGCATCATCCATCTGCTGCCCAGCTTCCTCGGCAAGCGGCTCAAGCTCCCGACGGTCTACCTGGTCGGCCTGCTGCTGATGGCGGTCTTCAGCCTCATCTCGGTCATGGTGACCGGAGACCTGTTCACCAACGCGTTCTACGCGGTGCAGTGGCTCTTCTTCATCGGTGCGCTGCCGATCGTGATGGCCTGGTGGGGACCCGACCGCAAGATCGTCGACCTGCTGCTGTGGTCCTACCTGGTCGGCCACCTCATCAGCACCGCCAAGGGCGTGACCGAGGGTGCCGTCTACGCCGGTCGGTACGACGGCCTGACCCACCACCCCAACGCGTTCGGCCTCGCCGGCGTGACCGCGATCGTGATGGTCCTGTTCCTCGTCGGGCACCACAAGGACGCGCTGAGCCGGCTGTTCCTCGCCGGCTTCGTCGGCGTCAGCCTGCTCTCGGTCACGATGAGCGGCAGCCGGGCGGCGATCGTGGTCCTGGTCGTCGTCATCCTGCTGGTCCCGATCGTCGAGCGGTCGGCGATGATCGGCTTCGCGTTCGCGATCTGTGCGGCCCTCGGCGTCGTCGCCCTCCCGTTCATCGTCGACATCAGCGGCGAGGAGTCGGCGATCGGCCGGCTCGCGGGGTCCGGGACGGCGACCGCGTCCGACGAGGTGCGCAACGAGGCGTTCGACTACGGGCTCGAGCGTTTGGGGAGCTCTCCGATCTTCGGTACCGGCTTCAGCGACGTCGAGCAGATCCACAACGTCTTCCTCGAGGCCGCCGTGGCGATCGGGGTGCTCGGGCTGGTCAGCTACCTCATCGTGCTGTTCGCGCTCGCCCGGCCCCTGTTCACGCAGCACCCGATGCGGCGGCTCACCTACATGATCTGGGTCTTCATCGGCGTCGCGCCGACGTTCCCCGGTCTGTGGGACCGCACGGTCTGGGTGCCGGCGTCGGTCGCCGCCCTGGCGATGATCGCGCCGAGGACGACGAACGCGCCGGCCGACCCCGAGGTCGGACCGGCGCGTGCCGATGGTGCTGCCGATGGTGCGGGGAGCGTCAGCCCAGGNGTCAGCCCAGGTCGCGCTTGACCTGGTCGTAGATCCACGCGTACGTGCGGGCCATGCCGTCTGCCAGCGGGATCGACGGCTCCCAGCCGTAGACCTCCTGGATGAGGGTGTTGTCGGAGTTGCGTCCGCGCACACCCTGCGGAGCGTCGAGCTGGTAGTTGCGGGTGCACTTGATGCCCGCGATCTCCTCGACGATCGTGTAGAGCTGGTTGATCGAGACGAGCTCGGCGCTGCCCAGGTTGATCGGCTCGACGTGGTCGCCGGCCAGGATCATCTGCGATCCCTTGACGCAGTCGTCGATGTACATGAACGACCGGGTCTGCTCGCCGTCGCCCCAGATGTCGAGCTCGTGGTCGCCGGTGATGACGGCGGTCGCGATCTTGCGGCACACGGCGGCCGGAGCCTTCTCGCGGCCACCGGTCCACGTGCCCTCCGGGCCGTAGACGTTGTGGTAGCGCGCGACGCGGGTCTCCAGGGCGTAGTCCTCCCGGAAGTGGCGGGCCATCCGCTCGCTGAAGAGCTTCTCCCAGCCGTAGCCGTCCTCGGGCATCGCCGGGTAGGCATCCGCCTCGGCGAGTGCCGTGACGTCGGTGTCGGTCTGCTTGTCGGCGGCGTAGACGCACGCGGAGGAGGAGTAGAAGAAGCGCTCCACGTCGTGGGCCTGAGCGGCCTGGAGCATGTGGGTGCTGGTCAGCACCGACAGCATGCAGAGCGCCTTGTTGTTCTCGATGAAGCCCATGCCGCCCATGTCGGCGGCGAGCATGTAGACCTCGCGCGCCCCGGCGGTCGCGTCGAAGGCCGCGTCGCGCAGCGAGAGGTCGGCCTGGATGTTCTCAGCGCCCTCGTGCACCTGGTACCACTCGCTGCTGGGCTTCACGTCGACCGAGCGGACCGACTTGCCCTGCGCGAGCAGGTCCGCGACCAGATGGCCGCCGATGAATCCGCCGCCACCTGCTACGACGACGTCAACTGGACGAACAGTCATGTAGTTGATCCACTCCCATTTCGTTCGGCCCCCAGGATTGCGGGGCCCACTCTTTCACCTGAGGTTCTCACTTGTGAGAAAACGACGCATCGTGGGCCCGTCTTCCGGCGCACCCTAGGCTGACGCCCGTGCTCGACGGCCAGGGACGTACCGCGCTCATCACCGGGGTCACCGGACAGGACGGCATCTATCTCTCGAGGCTGCTGCGCGACCGCGGGTACCGCGTCGTCGGCGTGGCACCGGCGGAGGCGTCTCCGGAGGACCTGTGCCGCGCCTACCTCGGCGACGTGGAGCTCGTCGCGCTCGACATCTGCGACGGCGCCGCGGTGCGCCGCGTGGTCGACGACGTCCGCCCCGACGAGGTCTACAACCTGGCCGCCGTGAGCTCGGTCGCGCGGAGCTGGGACGAGCCGGAGATCACCTTCGCCGTCAACCACGCCGCCGTCGACACCATCGTCTCCGCGCTGCTCGACCTGCGCGACCGCTCCGGCCACGAGGCCCGCTTCTTCCAGGCCAGCTCGGCGGAGGTCACCGGGTCCGCCGCGCACAGCCCGTACGCCGCGGCCAAGGCTGCTGCCGAGGACGTCGTCCGCGCGGCCCGCGACCGCGGCCTGCACGCGTCGTACGCCCGGCTCTACAACCACGAGAGCCCGCTGCGGACGGCGGCGTTCGTGACCGGCAAGATCACCCGCGGGGTCGCGGAGATCGCAGCCGGGACACGGACCGAGCTGACGCTCGGCAACCTCGAGGTCAGCCGTGACTGGGGCTTCGCCGGCGACTACGTCGACGCGATCACGCGGATGGTCGCCCTCGACGAGCCGGTCGACCTGCCGATCGGGACCGGGACGGCGCACCGGCTCGGGGACCTGCTGTCCGCGGCGTTCGCCGCCGTCGGCATCGCGGACGCGGCGGCCTACGTCGTCGTGGACCCCGCCCTGATCCGCCCGGCGGACACGGCCGTGCTCGTAGCCGACCCCGCGCCGGCAGCCGCAGCGATCGGCTGGCGTGCGTCGACGACGTTCGCCGACCTGGTGCGACACATGGTCGTGGTCCAGCAGCGACGGCTGAGCAGCGGCGTGCAGCACGACGCGAGCTACCTACTGCCCCAGGAGTGAGGAGCGGACCACGCTCGCCGTACGACGCCAGGCGAAGTGGTCGGTGAAGCGGCGGCCCGCCTCGAGCTGCTCGGGGGAGAGCGCCAGTGCCTCGGTGACGGCTGCGGCCAGGTCCTCGGGGGACGTCGACGCGGTGACCGCGGCGTGCCCGCCCGTCACCTCCGCCAGCGCCGGGTCGCCGGACACGACGACGGGGATCCCGAGTCGCATCGCCTCGATCGCGGGCAGTCCGAAGCCCTCGAAGTCGGAGGGGAAGATGACCAGGCCGGCGCCGACGAAGCAGTCCTGGAACTGCTGGTCGTCGAGCCAGGGCATCAGCTCGACCCGGTCCGCGACGCCGAGCTCGGCGACCCGTGCGGTTGCCGCCTCCCGGTCGGCCGAGCCCATCCCGACCAGGCGTAGCCGCCAGCGATCGTCGGTGCGGCAGAACTGCGCCCAGCCCTCGATGACCGCGTCGGCGTTCTTGTTGCCGAAGTGGCCGAACGCGAGGGCGTAGGGCGCTTCGGCGTCGTCGGTGGTCGGCGTCGGCCAGGCGTCGACGTGGTCGGCGCCGAGCTGGGCGGCGACGCCGGGTCGCGCCAGCCGCGGGTGCCGTTCCCGGAGGTCGGTGAGGGTGCGCTCGGAGATCGTGTAGATCCCGTCCGCGCGGCTCATCGTCCAGCTCCACGAGACGCGCCGCGAGACCCGCGTCCCGCGGGAGAACTGGTGGGGGCGCAGCTCGTGGCGAAGGTCGTAGAGGATCAGGCCGCGTCGTCCGGTGTCGGCGCCGTAGCCGACCAGGCCGGTCGCGGGAACGGCCGCCAGGACCCCGTCGGGGCGCAGCGCGCGCGCCGCCCGTCGTACGCCGAAGGAGCGCAACCACATCGCGCCCACCGGTCCGCCGAACGGTGGTGCCACCGTGACCACCTCGTAGCCCTCCGGCACGGCGAACGCGGGGCCCGCCGCGTCGACCAGGAGGGTGACGCGGTCCTCGGGCGCCGCCTCGGTCCACCCGCGCAGCAGGTGCTCGATCACGATGGCCGAGCTGCCGGCTCGGACGACGACCGCGTCGACGACCAGGTGCATGCGGGCGATCCTTCCCTCAGGAGTTCGTCGATCCCGCGAACATGCGGACTCGAAGCGCGACGACCTTAGCCGCCGTATACGGTGACCCGCGTGACGAAGCGCGCACTCATCACCGGCATCACCGGACAGGACGGCTCCTACCTCGCCGAGCTGCTGCTCGACAAGGGCTACGAGGTGCACGGCCTGGTACGACGTGCGTCCACGTTGAACCGCAGCCGGATCGACCACCTGCACACCAACACCAACCTGCACCTGCACTACGGCGACCTGACCGACGGCGTCAGCCTGGTCAACCTGATCCGCGAGATCACGCCGCACGAGGTCTACAACCTCGGTGCGCAGAGCCACGTGAAGGTCTCCTTCGAGATGCCGGAGTACACCGCGTCGACCGACGCGACGGGCACCCTGCGGCTGCTCGAGGCGATCCGCGCGGCCAAGATCGACTGCCGCTTCTACCAGGCCTCGACCTCGGAGATGTTCGGCGCGACCCCTCCTCCGCAGAAGGAGGACACGACCTTCTACCCGCGCTCGCCGTACGGTGCGGCGAAGCTCTACGCCCACTGGGTGACGGTGAACTACCGCGAGGCCTACGACCTGTTCGCGGTCTCCGGGATCCTCTTCAACCACGAGTCGCCGCGTCGCGGCGAGAGCTTCGTGACCCGCAAGATCACCCTCGGTGTCGCGTCGATCAAGCTCGGCATCACCGACCACCTGACCCTCGGCAACCTCGACGCGGTCCGCGACTGGGGCTTCGCCAAGGAGTACGTCGAGGGCATGTGGCGGATGCTCCAGCACGACGAGCCCCAGGACTACGTGCTCGCGACCGGCATCGGCACCACGGTCCGCGAGTTCTGCGAGTACGCGTTCGCCCACGCCGGCCTCAACTGGCAGGACCACGTCCGCTACAACGAGTCCTACGAGCGGCCGACCGAGGTCGACGCCCTCATCGGTGACGCGAGCAAGGCGCGCGAGGTGCTCGGCTGGAAGGCCGACACCGACGCCCAGGGCCTCGCCCGGCTGATGGTGGACGGCGACATCGAGCAGATGTCGCGCCTCATCGGACGATGACGGTCCTCGACCGCTTCCCCCGGGAGGGCCGCGACGAGCTGGTCTCGTTGCAGTGCGACCTGTGCGTGCCGCCGGTCATCTCGACGAGCACGACCGTCGAGATGCGCAAGCTCGGCTGGCTGCTCGCCGCGGACGGCCACCCGCACGACATCTGCCCGTGGTGCGACCTGTCGGTGGCGCCCAAGGAGCGCCGACCGCGTGGTGACGCCGTCACCGTCGCCCCGGACCCGGCACTGCTGCCCAACCTGGTCGTCATCGGTGCGGCCAAGGCGGGGTCCACCAGCCTGCACAACTACCTCGCATTGCACCCCGAGATCTCCATGTCCGCGGACAAGGAGATGCGCTTCTTCACCGATCCCGACTGCCTCTCCTGGGTCGGTCGCTACCAGGCCTATTACGCGCCCGGCACGGCGTACCGCGGGGAGTCGACCCCGCAGTACACGAAGTGGCCGGTGTTCCCGGGGGTCGTCGACCGGATGGCCGACCTGATCCCCGACGCCAAGCTCCTCTACCTGGTACGCGACCCCGTCGACCGCGCGATCGCGGAGTACGTCGAGGAAGCCACCTGGGGTGTCATCACCGAGGACATCGAGTCGGCCCTCGCTGACGTCGAGGCACCCCACAACCGGATCGTCGCGCCGAGCCGCTACGCCAGCCAGCTGAGGGAGTTCCACCGCCGGTTCCGGCCCGACCAGGTGCTCGTGATCGACCTGACCGAGCTGCGTGACGACCCGCAGACCACGATGAAGCGGATCTTCGACTTCCTCGGGCTCGAGTCGATCGAGCTCGACGACGAGGCGCTCCGGCCGCGCAACTCCTACGGCGACAAGGGCACGCTGCCGGGTTGGTACCAGGCCCTGCGGCGCCCCGCGCTGATCCGGCTGATGCACAAGCTGCCCACCGACCGACTCCAGCAGCTCCGCTCCTTCGTGCGGGGCCGGATCAGCAAGCCCGTCGAGCGCCCCGAGCCCAGCGAGGAGTCGCTCGCGCGGCTCCGCGCAGCCCTCGCGCCTGAGGTCGCCGAGCTCCGCTCGATGACCGGGCAGACGTTCGCAGGGTGGTCGGTCTGAGCCCCGATGGAGGTCGGAACTAAATTGCCCGTCGTGCCCCCCAAGCTCCGCGACCTCCCATCCAACGTGCGCCACCACCTCGGGTGGTGGGTGCGCGACCGCTTCCCGAACCGCAAGGTGGTCCGGGAGGTGCAGGGCGTGACGATGGTGCTGCCCTGGCCGCACCGCCTGCCGGACTACGCGGGGGACGGGCCCTACGGCCAGAACCTCGTCCAGCTCGCTGCTGCGCTCGCCGAGCCGACCTCCCCGGTCACCGTGCTCGACGTCGGCGCCAACGTCGGCGACTCGGCGCTCCAGATCCTGCACGCCACCGACGCGCAGATCCTCTGCGTCGAGGCGGACCCGTACTTCCTGGAGTACCTCCACCTCAACGTCGACGAGGACCCACGGGTCGCGGTCGTCGAGGCGCTGCTCACGCCGGACGGCAAGACCGAGGCGACGACCGCGGTCCGTACCGGTGGCACCACCCGCTTCGCCGAGGGCGAGGCCGACGACGCGCTGCCGACGGTCACGCCGAGCCAGCTCATCGCCGACTTCCCGTCGTTCGCCAACCTGCGGCTGGTCAAGTCCGACACCGACGGCTACGACGTCACCCTGGTCCCGGCGATCGCCGAGGCGTGGGGCAGCGCTCGGCCGGTCCTCTTCTTCGAGTACGACCATCGCCTCTCGCGGATCGCGGGCAACGACCCGGTCGCGGTCTGGCCGCGGCTCAAGGAGCTCGGCTACCGCGACGTCGCCGTGTGGGGCAACGGCGGCGACGCCCTCGGCCGGACCACGGTGGACGACATCGTCGCCCGCACCGCCCCGCTCGAGGAGCGGGTCGGCATCCGCGCCCAGACGTACTGGGACGTCGCTGTCGTGCACGCCGACGACGCCGCGGGTATCGCCGCGATCGACGGGCTGGTGCCCGCGACCAAGCGCCTCTGAGGGGCTCGAGGTCCGAGGCCCGATCAGAGGGCCCGATCAGAGGTACTGGCCGGCGGTCGGCCGGGGCTCGCGCCACCGACCGGCGACTGCCTGCGTGAGCAGGGCGGCCGTGGTGACCGCGTCGTTGGTCTCGAGCACGGTGGCCCGGACCATCTCCTTGAGGTCGGCACCCGTCGCACCGTCGGTCGCGCGGGCGACCGCCGGCAGGTCGAGTGCGACGTCGCACCACGCGAGGTAGCGCCCGAGGATCGCCAGCCGGCCCTCGAAGCCGGGCGGCTCCATCCGGATCACCGTGTCGAACCGGGACGACCGTCGCGCCGCCTTGTCGATCTTGCGGTGGTCGTTGGTGGACGCGATGACCACCACGCCGCTGCGGTCGGCCAGCCCGCCGTCCATGACGTTGAGGAACTCGCGCAGCCGGTGCGGGTTGGTGTGGCCGCGCTCCCCGGCGATGAGGTCGAGGTCGTCCATCAGCACCAGGCACGGCGACAGGTCGCCCGCGAGGTCGAACAGCTCGGTCAGGTAGTGCTCGGTCACGTAGGTGCCGGGCACCAGCACCGTTGCCGAGCCGAGGAGCTCACGCGCCACGACCGTGCCGAGCTGGGTCTTGCCCGTGCCGGGCGGACCCACCAGCAGCAGCCCGGTGCTCGTGCCGAGGCCGCGCGCCTTGAGGTCGTCGGCGAGCTCGAGCACGCGGTGGACGCTGCGGTCGACCGTGTCCCACACCGACCCGTCGAGCTTGAGCAGGTCGCGCGAGGCGGCCGGCGGGGCCCAGCGGGTCAGCACGAGACCGCGGTTGTCGGTCGTCAGCCGGTAGGCGCCCCGCAGGTAGGGCGAGTCCGCCGTACGCCGGGCCTGGAGGAACGCGACGAACGCCTCGGCCAGCAGGTCCGCGTCGGCGGCCCGTCCCATCAGCTCCAGGACGATGCCGTAGTGCTCGGTCGAGAGGCGCAGGACCACCGGCGCCGCGCAGACGGCGCCGGCCGGAAGCGTGACCATGACGGAGTTGAACGCCCGACAGTCACCGGCCGCGCCCTGCACGACCTCGCTCTTGGGCGGCCGCGTCGGGTAGGCGCCGACGTGATCGGCGCCCCAGCGCGCCTGGGCGTCGAACAGCCACCGGCCCACGGAGTGCGCGACCGCGGGCCCGAGGCCCTCGTCGAGGACGACCAGGTCGGAGCGGTCGACCCCGAGCCGGCCCGCGGCCCACTCGTAGGGGGTCGGCTGAGTCGGCTCCCGGCGCTCGAACTCGCGGTCGATCGCGGTCGCGAGCAGCGCCAGGGCAGGGCCGGGCAGCTCGATGCCGGTGTGCTGGTCGAGTCGGGAGTTCATGGGTCACCACCTCAGGAGGAGTCGGAACGGTACGACGTGCCCCCGACGGATCCCGGGGGCACAGCCGCCCAGTGTGCGGTTCGGGGCGACCGCCGCGCTAACGACTTTCCGGGCCGAGGTCGACACCCGCGCTGTCGGAGGGTCGGCCTAGAGTGGGCGGCGTGAACGACCGATGAGCAAAGAGGCCGCCCTGCGGGCGATGCGCGAAGCCCGCTTCAACAAGGCCGCCGCGGCTCCCGGCCCGGCCCGGCCGGCCCGACAGCCCGCGCCGACCGCCCCGTCCCGCCCCGCGGCGAGCGCACCGGCACCGAAAGCCGCCGCGACCCCCGCCCCGGAGCCGGCCGACGAAGGCCTGTGTGGTCACCGCTCGATGAACGGCCGCACCTGCACCCGCGAGCACGGCCACGCGGCCAAGAGCCACCGCTACTCCTGACGGCGAACAGGTCCGCCGTGCGGGTGGGTCACCGTTCGCAGCCGCGCTCGGTCTCCGCGACGCAGCGGTCGGTGTTGCGGTGGCCGTGGGCGAAGTCGTCACCGGGGCCGCCGATGAGGATGTCGGGCATGTACTCGCCGACCAGGGTGTCGTCACCCGGTCCGCCCCGGGTCACGAGCTCGGCGTCCTCGCCCGCGTAGCCGCATCCCGCGTCGGGGATCGAGATCGCCTCCAGGACGTCGTCGCCGGGCCCGCCGGCGACCACTCCGCGACAACCGGAGAACCGCACGTGGTCGGTCGCTGCCGTGCCTCGGACGTCGAGCCGGCGGGCTGAGAGACGGAAGCGCTCGAACCCGTCGATGTCCGCCCGGACAGCCGTCTCCTCCGGCCGGAACATCAGCTGGCCTTCGACCAGGTCCAGGTCGACGCGGCGAGCCTGGTCGCCGGCGCCTGCGTTCAGGATGAAGGTGTCCTCGCCCGCGCCGCCGGCGTACGCCGCGTGGTCGAGGAGGCGCCGACCGTGCACGTGGAGGTTCACGAGGTCGTCGCCGCCACCGAGGTCGATCGAGGTCAGCGGGATCACCGACCAGACTTTCTCCGCGCCGTCGTCCCCGACGAACGAGGGTGCCACCCACGCACCCCAGGGCTGAAGGTTGAACCTCTCGACGCCGTGCCAGCTGATCGCAGGCCCGCCGGCGTCGCTCGCCTTCTCGACGATGTTGTCGATCACGAGCGCGCTTCGCAGCGTGCTGCGGTTCAGCACCAGCTCGTCTGTCCCCGTTCCGGCATCGATCGGCAGCAGGGGGTCGACGGCACCGTCGAGCTGTGCCTCGTCGTCGCCGGCGCCGAGGTCGACGTCGTCGTGGTCGGGGGTCGTCGCGGAACCGCCGGTGATCACGCTGTCGTCCCCGTCGTGGGTGGCGATGACGTCGTCGCCCTGGCCGCGTGGCGACTCGAAGGGGTCGCTGGCCTCCACCCAGTCCGACCGTGGGCCGCCGGTATAGGTGTCGTCCCCACCGCCGAGGCTGGCGCGCACGCGGGTACCGCTCGCGGTCGCGTCGACGACGTCGTCGCCGTCGCCGGCCAGCACGTCGACAGCGTCCGTCCCGTCGCCACCCGTGACGCACACCAGGTCGTCGCCGTCGCCCGCGTACGTGTCCTCGGCTCCGTTGGTCACGATCACGTCCGGGCCATCGGTCGCGTGCAGTTCGCCCCCCGGTGCACCGACGAAGGTCGCCGGCTCGCCGTGACAGGTCGCGCCGCCGACGGCCGCGACCTCAGGGCCCCCGACAAGCAGCAGGCCGGAGAGGGTGAGTGTGAGGACCGAGAGACCGAGCAGTGCATGCGACCGAGGCATGCGCCCCAATCTCTCACCGCTCGCCGCGATCCGCCGCAGAACGGCTGCTCCTCGGTGGTCGCGCCGGCCGGCCGTACGCCACGAACGGCGTTCGGCGAGTAGATTCGGCGGAGCCGGGCGTGCCGGATCTCTCCTGCGGGGGGTGCTCATGTTTGGTCTCCAGCTCACGACGTTCGACCGCGACGCGGCGGGGGACAACCCGGCGGCGCGGGCGTTCATCCGCTCCTACCTGGTGATGCGGCTGGCGATCGGGCTGCTCGGGGTGGTGCTGCCGGTCCTGCTGGTCGTCGTGGACTGGTGGTTCCTCGACACGCACCGGCCCGTGCGCGGCTCCATGAGCGCCTACTACCACTCCTCGGCGCGGGACGTCTTCGTCGGCGGCCTGGTCGCGACCGGGCTGTTCCTGCTCACCTACATGTCGGCCAAGAAACGCACCTACGACTACGTCCTGTCGACGGCCGGGGGAGTGCTCGTCATCATCGTCGCGCTGCTGCCCACGGCCCGCGACGGGCGGGAGCTGGGCATGGGTGGGTTCGAGCCAAGCGGGGACTCCTGCGACCGCTTCGCCGGGCCTCCGGCCTGCAACGGCTTCCAGAAGGTCTGGGGCGAGGACGTCGTCCGGGACATCCACCAGCTCACGGCGAGCACCTTCGTCGTGCTGCTCGCCCTGCTGTGCGTCGTCTTCGCGCTCCGCGAGCTCGGTTACGGCCCCGGCGTCAAGGCCCTGCTCGGGGAGGAGAGGGGCGTCCGTGCGGTGCTCGCCGCGCTCAAGGCGCGCAAGGTCGGGCTCCTCACCTACCTCTGGAAGGGCCTGCCGGCGGACCCGCAGGCGGACGGCGACGCCGCGACCGCCCGGCCACCCCGTCGCCGGGTCCTCGGCTACCTGCTGGCGGCCAAGATCATCGTCCTCAGCGCCCTGTGGGCCGTGTTCGGCGTCGCGATCTCGGTCCCGACGGTCGACGGCCAGGTGGGCAGCACCTACGTCGGCGAGTTCGGCGCGTTCGTGTCCTTCGGCGTCGCCTGGCTGATCGCCGCCTGGGACCTGATGCCGGGCCCGGTCAAGCTCCTCAGTGACCGCGTCGCCGGCGCCGTGGACTCGATCAGCGGCGCGGAGCCCGCAGCCGCCGAGTGAGTCAGTCGGTGGCGCCGCCGCGGACGACCTTGTTCTCCTTCATCGCCAGCTCGGCGACGACGACGATGCTCTTGGGCTGCCAGGGGCGGGGGAGGTCGGCGCAGGCGTCGCGGATGGCGGCCTTGACGGCTTTGGCGGTGGCCTCGTCGGCGCCCTCGTCGAGCACCACGTCGACCGCGACGACGGCGCCCACAAGGGCGTTGGCGCGGCCGTAGACCCGGGCCGCCCGGACGCCGGGGACCGCGGTGACCCGGTCCTCGACGGGGAGCGGGTGGACCTTCACGCCGCCGACGTTGATGACGTCGGTCTTGCGGCCGCGGAACTCGATCCGGTCGCCGACCACCTCGACCAGGTCGCCCGTGGGCCACCACTCGTCGACCGGCCGGTCCTCCTCGCCGTGGTAGCCCAGCATGCTCGCGCCCGAGCGGACGTAGAGCTCGCCGTCGACGATCTTGAGGCTGACGTCGGCGTCGTTGCTGCCCTCGAGCAGCGACGTGGGCAGGCCGTCGTCGCCGTCGCGGACCGAGCCGGTCGAGCCGAACTCCGAGCCGGCGTAGATGTGGGAGATCCGCGCCTCGGGCCAGGTCTCCCGCAGCTCCTCGAGGAGGGCGCCGGGGGCGGCCTCGCCGCCGAGCGTCACCTGGCGCAGCCGCGGCACAGGACGGTCGTCTGCGCGGAACTCGGCGAGCATGAAGCGCCAGAACGTCGGCGTCGCGCTGATGTGCGTGACGTGGTGGTCGTGGATGAGCTCGAGCACGGCCTGCGGGCGGCGTACGGACGGGGCGACGAGGGTCGCGCCGGTCCCGAGGACGTGGATGAGCACCTGGAGGCCGGCGAACTGCTGAGGGCCGTAGGCGAGCAGCCAGACCTGTCCCGAGCCGTCGCGCGCCTTGTCCATCCGGGAGAGCTGGCGCGACCAGTCGTGCCGGACCCCCTTGGGTGTCCCGGTGCTGCCGGTCGTGAGGACCATGAGCGGCCGCCGCTCGGGCAGGTCCGCTCCGGTGACGGGGGAGCCCCGCAGCGCCTCCGGCCGTACGACGTGCGCGGCGGGCGAGCCGAGGTCGGAGCGGTCGGACACGACCACCGGGTGGGCGAACGCGGCGGCCTGGCGGTCCATCTCCTCCGGCGTGACGTCGGGGGCGTAGACGCACGCCTCGGCGCCGACGAGCGACGCCGCCGCCATCAGCGCGACCACGACCGGGATGTCGTTGGAGGTGATCGCGAACCGCTCGATGCCGGCCGCGCGCAGCCCGCCGGCGAGGACCGCCGCCTCGTCGGCCAGCCGCGCGTAGGTCCACTCGCCGCCCTCGGCGATCATCGCCAGGGCCGCGGGGTCGCGGTCGGCCGCACGACGCAGGAGCTCGATCACGGGCGCGGGGCCTCCTCGGTGAGCGCGGCCACCTCGGCGCGCAGGATCTCGGTGAACTGCTCGGGAGTGATCGAGAGCCGGTTGCGGTCGAAGCTCTGGATCAGGGTGACCCGGCCGCGGAACGTCGTCGCGGTGACGAAGAGGACCTGGTTGGGCGTCGGGGCGAGCGAGACGCACATCCGGCGGACGCTGGCGGGTGCGTCCGCGGTGACGATGCCGAGGTTGCTGAGGTTGGCGGCGGGCGTGCCCGTCTCCATCCAGCGGCGCACGACCTTGTCCGTGGTCTCGCCGACGGGCAGCTTGTCGACGCCGCTCAGGGCGAAGAAGAGCTCCGGCTCGCCGCGGTCGACCCGGCGCCGGATGTCGGCCGAGGCCTCGCGTGCCAGCGCGCCGGTCTCCTGGGTGGGGTCGAACGAGGCCGACACCACGGCTGCGGACTGTCCGACGGCGTCGACCGCCGGCTCCGCCGCGCGCACCCGCAGGTCGACCGTGGTCGACAACGGGATCCGCTCCAGCTCGGGGGCGAGCCGGGACATCGCCTTCAGCACGATCGCGGTGAGCGCGCCGTGGACGGTCGCGCCGTTCGCCTTGGCCCAGGCGAGCAGGGCGGAGGCTTCGTCGATCTCGAGGTCGAAGATGGTGAAGGCCAGGTCACGCGGCTTCTCGAGCGCCCGGTCGTACCAGCCCGGTACGCCACCGTTGCCGACGTAGCCGTCCTCGTCGCGGACCTCGCGCGCCGTCGCGAGCATCTGGGTGCGGCGGGTGCCCCAGTCGCGTTCGGGCAGCGCGTAGGTGCCGAGCCCCTCGGTCGGCGCGGTCAGGGGGTGGCCGGAGACGTCGTCACCGTCGACGAGCACCCGGGAGAGGAGCAGCAGCAGCTGCGCCATCGGCCGGCCGTCGAGCGCCACGTGGTGCGCGGTGACCGCGATCGCCGTACCTCCGGCGGAGGCGGGCGCGGTGGCGCACCGTACGAGTGGGCCGTCGAGGTCGATGCGCTCGTCACCGACGGCGGCGAGCATCGTCCACTGGTCGGGGTACGGCGTGACGTCGCCGAGCAGGTGGGGAGCGAAGTCGATCTCCGCCTCGCGGGGGCCGCCGCGGACCACGCGGGCGCCGATGACCGGCACCTGCGCCGTGAGACGCGCCCACGCCTGGTGCACCTGCGCCGGGTCGTGGTCGCCCGCCACCTCGATGAACCCGAGGGCGTTCATCGGCCAGAGCCGGTCGACGACCTCGTAGTAGATCTCGGTCGGGTCGAGGGGGCGGGACGTCACGACGCGATCAACAGGTGAGGCCACCGTCGACGACGATCACCTGGCCCGTGATCCAGTCGTTGCGCTCGTCGACGAGGAACTGGATCGTGCGGGCGATGTCGTCGGGCTCGCCGAGCCGCCCGGCCGGGGTGCGGCGGACGATCTGGTTGAGCTGGCCGTCGTCGAGACCGTGGCTCATCTCGGTACGCAGGTATCCCGACGCGATGCTGTTGACGGTGATCTTGCGCGAGCCGACCTCCCGGGCCAGGGCTCGGGTGAAGCCGTCGATCGCCGCCTTCGTGGCGCCATAGACCGTCAGCCCGCGATAGCCGGTCAGACCGGTGATCGAGGAGATGTTGACGATCCGGCCGCCGCCGTGGGCGAGCATGTTGCGCACGACCTGGCGGCTCAGGTGGATGGTCGCCTTGAGGTTGAGGTCGATGACGGTGTCGGAGTCCTCGTCGGTGAACAGCGCGAGGATGCCGTCACGGGCGACGCCGGCGTTGTTGACGAGCACGTCGACCGAGCCCCAGGTCTTGATGACCTGCTTGACGAACGCCGTCGACTGCTCGCGGTCGGCGATGTCGGCCTCGACGAACAGGAAGCGGTCCGGGTAGTCGGTCTCCCACTCCTTGACCTGCGGGGTCGAGGAGCGGGAGCACGACGCGACGCGGTCGCCGGAGTCGAGGAAGGACTGGACGATGCCGGCGCCCAGGCCCCGACTGCCGCCCGTGACGAGGACGGTGCGGGGTGTCTTCATGCGGGGACGGACTCGCCCGCCTCGTAGAACGCGACGATCTCCGCGACGGTCTCCGGCATCAGGCCGGCGCCGAACGGGTCGTTGCCGTACTCGTCCTCGAGGAGAGCCGAGAGCTCGGCGGTCTCGAGCGAGTCGAGGCCGAGGCCCTCCTCGCCGTGGATGGGGGAGTCGAGGGCAACGGTCACGTCGCCCTTGTCGGAGCGCTCCAGGAGGCCCTTGACGAGGTCCAGGATCGAGTTCTGCAGGTCGGTCATCTTCTCAACTTCCGTGCATGGGGGGTCATTGTCGCAAACGCTCGACAGCGCAGGGGGTTATCCCCGGTAGCGGTGCCGGTCGTAGAGGGAGGCCTCGATCTCGAGCTTGGCGAGGCGTCGGGCGGGTACGCCGCCGTGCAGGTGCGCAGCCGCGACCTGTTGCCGCGTCCACGCGGTCGAGCCGGCCGCCAGCAGGGCGCCCTCGCCGATCGTGACGCCCGGCAGGACGGTGCAGTTGGTGGAGATCGCAGCCGACTTCTCCAAGGTCACCGGCTCCAGGATGAGGCCGCCGTTGACCGGATCGAACGCGTGCGTCAGCACGGTGCTGCGGATGCCGGTGATCCAGGCGTTGTCCTCCAGGATCACGCCACCTCCGCAGTCGATGTAGTGCATGGAGATGATGTGGGCGTGCTCGCCCATCCGGAGCGTGCGCATCGTGCCGTTGTCGACGGCGCCGGGCTCGAAGCCCGATCCGCCGAGGAACCAGTTGAACATCACGATCCGTGAGCCCGTGCCGATCTGCACCAGCTTGAGGAAGCGAAAGGCGTTGAAGTTGCCGATCTGCACGCCTTCGGCGATCTCGAAGCGCTCGACGGCCTGCACCCAGCAGATGCCGATGCGGGCGGAGGGGTGGATCCGGTGCCCGAGGCGGTTCAGGACCTTGATCTTGAACGCGCTGGAGGGCAGCAGGAAGACGAGCATCATCAGGCGCTGGCGCACGGGGCGACTCTAACTTTCTCGCGGCGAGCGCGGTTTGCGTGCCTGCACGTCGAGAGTGATCCGCGGAACGGCGTTGTTCTCGACGGCCTTGTCCATCACCCACGCGGTCGGCGGGATCGTCCAGGACGGCGCGCGCAGCGAGACCAGGTAGGCCTTCGACGACATCGGGTAGCGGGTGTGGGCGTCGACCTTGATGTCGACGTAGCCGGCCCGCTCCAACAGGGTCGTGATGCTCTGCTTCGTGTGGAGGATCCGGTGGTGGCCGGCGAGGCGCCGGTCGGAGATCCGCGACACCCGGCCGCCGCTGGCGACCTTGGCGCGGTAGAACGCACGGTCGGCGATCGTGTTGTGCGGCGTCTGGAGGAACAGCAGCCCGCCGGGGTTGAGCATCCGATGCACCTCGCGGAGCATCCGCTCGCCGTCGCGCACGTGCGCGAGCACGCACCACATGGTCACGACGTCGAAGTCGTCCTCGTGGTCGTGCGCGGACAGGTCGCCGAGCTCGAGGTCGACGCCGCTCAGCTCGCGGGCGACGGCGACCGCGCCCTCGAGGATGTCGTTGCCGGACACGGTGAAGCCGTACTCGTCGCGGGCCACGGCGAGGAACTCGCCGCCGCCGGCGCCGACGTCGTACAGGGTCGGCTTGTCGATGTCCTTGACCTCGTCGGCCAGCCACGCGAGCTTCTCGCGCCAGACCGCCGGTCCGACGCCCTCGCGCTTGGCGTCGACCCAGTCCGCGACGTACTCGACCGAGACCTCGTCGGTGCTGACGACCTCCGTCGGTGCCGTGGTCTCCTCGACGAGGAACTGGGCGCGGCACGAGGCGCAGCGGGCGACGACGATGTCGTTGCGACGCGACGCGGGACCGACGTGGACGGCTCCGGAGCCGCACGCGGGGCAGGTCATGGCCGTCACCGGGCGGCGTCCGCGGCGGCCAGGACCCGGTCGATCTCGCGTCGGACCACGGCCCGACCCTCGTCGTTGGTGTGGAGGCCGTCGTAGGTGTAGCGCCACTGCCAGATGCCGTTCTCGTCGGAGAACTCGTCGATGCAGTCGATGAGCAGGACCTGGGGACCGTCGTCGCTCAACGCGGCGGCGGCCTTGTGCATCGCGGCCTGCATCAGGTGCAGCGCCTGGGTCCGCTCCTCGAGGGTGCCCACGACGGGGAAGCCGGTCTGCTCCTCGGCGACGTCGCTCTCCGGGGGCGGGACGTAGACGAGCACGCGGTCGCTGCCGGTGGCCCGCGCCGACTCGCGGATCTTCTCCAGGTAGGTCGCCACGAAGTCGTAGGTCCGCGGCTCGTTCATCCGCGGCACCAGGTGGCAGCGCACGTCGATCTCGCCGAAGGAGTAGATCCACAGGACGTTCTTGGCGTTCTTGGTGCGCCCGACCAGGCGGAAGATCCGCAGCACGGCCGGCGGCAGGCCCTGCCGGGCGATGGAGAACTGGAGCCGCGGACCGAGGTGACAGACCCAGCGTCCGTCCTCGATGTGGCGCAGCGGCTTGCCGAGCTCACGCGCGGGGGTGAGGGCGGCGTGGGAGTCGCCGACCCAGATCTCCTTGAGCTGGCCGCGCCAGGCGGCCCAGAAGAGCTGGAGGGAGTAGATCGTGAACTGTGTCTTCGCCTTGGTGACACGCAGGAAGTGCCGCGTGCGGTGGAGCGGGAGCCGGTGGGTGACGGCGCTCTCCGCCTCGCTCATCGCGCCCCGCCCAGGCACGCAGCGGCCACGGTCGTGGTGGCGCCGGTCGTGACGTCCACGACCGGGAGGTCGCCGATGAGCCGGAGCCGGTCCTCGACGCTGCGCATCCGCGACATCGTGCCGTCGGGGTTGCGCGAGGTGAGGAAGCGGCTGGCGCGGTAGCCCTCGGCGGAGGTGAGGCTCGGCAGGTCGTTGGCGACGTCGTCGCGGACGAAGAACGCGTTGGCGCCGTTGCTCGAGCAGCCGATGAACCGGTAGCCGCGCTCGTTGGCCTGGTGGACGAACGCCCCGAGTGACGCGCCGAAGTAGAGCTGGGAGTAGTGCGCCTCGCTGTTCACGAACGACGGGTCGTAGGGCACCGTGATCGCAGCGGTCGGCCCGAACAGCGCGTTGTACTCCATCACCACGATGGCCGGGTCGACCACGGCGACGGCCTTCCACAGCCAGTAGTCGTTGCCGTCGACGTCGATCGACAGCACGCCGACCTGGCCCTCGAAGCCGTTGTCCTTCATGAGGGCATTGATGTTGTCGGTGGTGACGAACGCGCTGACCGGCTCGACGTCGTGCCGCCAGCTCATGCCGGTGCCGAGGACGAACTTGACGTGCGACTCCCCACCGTCGATGACGAGGCCGCGCCAGTTGTTGTTCTGGACGAGGAAGCGGGTGTTGGACTCGCGGTAGTCGCCGGTCCCGATCTCGACGAACGAGTCCGGGTGGATGCCGATCGTGCGGATCAGGTACTGGAGGATCCCGTCCTCGCCGAACTGCGAGAAGACCTTGAACTCGATGTCCTCGAGCTTGTCCGGCTTGGTGTTCGACGCGAGCACGTGGCTCTCGAGCTTCCCGATGGCGAGGAGGAGCTCGTCGTGCTGGGCGCGGAGCCGCTGCACGATCTGGCGCGCGACAGGAGCGGACGCCACCCGGCGGAGCGAGCGGTAGGCAAGAGCGGACGGCACGGAACTGACCTCCACGCAGGGGGACTGGAGATGACCACCGGACGATAGCCCACGCTGGTGTGTGAGGATTCGGCCTATGGCGGATCCCGGACAAGAAGCGCTCGCGCCGAGCGCTACGGACGGGACGGCGGACGCTCCGGTCGGTACGACGGCGGGGGGCGCGGGCGGCGCCCGGCGGCGGATGGGCGCGGTCACGATCGACCAGGCCATCTCCAGCATCTCGAACCTGATGGTCCTCATCTGGGCCGCCCACGCGCTCGAGCCGGTGGACTTCGGCCGGTTCAGCCTGGTCCTCCTCACCTACATGTTCGTGCAGGGCAGCGTCGTCCGCGCGCTGGTGTCGTGGACCGTGATGGTCCACCCCGAGGACGCGGACACGCGGCCGCGCGCCGTGCTCGGCAGCGCGGTGATCCTCGCCGTCGGGGCCGGCGCCATCTGCCTCGCGGCAGGCGGTCTGCTCGCGCTCGGTGACAGCCCGCTCTCGACGCCGCTCCTGCTCGTCGGCCTGCTCATGCCGCTGCTGTCGGTCCAGGACGTCGGCCGCTACGTCGCCTTCGCCCAGGCCAAGCCGCGCAAGGCGATCGTGCTCGACTCCCTCTGGCTGGTGCTCACCGTCGTCGCGCTGAGCGGCATCGCGCTCGTCCACGAGATCACCCTGCTGTGGCTGGTCGTCGGCTGGGCGGGCACCGGGGCGCTCGCAGGGTTGTGGGTGTTCGGGCAGCACGGCATCCCGCGGGGCCGCGAGCTCACGCTCGGCTGGCTCCGTGAGCGGTGGGACTTCTCCTGGCGCTCGCTCGTCGCGGCCAGCTCCAGCTCGGTCGTCGCGATGCTCGGCGCCACCCTGGTCGCCGTGGTCAGCGGCCCGCTGGCCGTCGCCGCCGTGCGGGCCGCGCTCCTCCTCGAGAGGCCGAGCACCACGGTGCAGACCGCCGTCGCGACATCGGCGGGTGCGGACATCGCCCGCGAGCGGCCGGACAACCACGGGCTGCTCGTCCACCAGCGTCGGGCGATGCTGGTGTCGGTCGTCGTCGCGGCCCTCAACTTCGCCGTGCTCTTCCTCATCCCTGACTGGGCGGGTGAGCTGCTCCTCGGTGACGTGTGGCACCTGGTCACGCCGCTGCTGCTCATCCTCGGCCTCCGGGTCCTGGCGATGGCGGCGCAGAGCGGGGTCCGCGCCGCGCTGATGGGCCGTCGCCAGATCGGCCCGGTCATGATCGTCGACATCGTCGGGACCGCGCTGTCCATCATCGGGTTCGTCATCGGTGCCGCGCTCGGCGACGCCGAGGGCGCGATGTGGGGCTCGTTGGTCGGTCTCGTGCTCACTGTCATCGGTTGGTGGGCGGTGCTCATCAAGCACCTGCGGAGCGGGGAGACCTACCCCGACCTGGCGCCCAGCGCGGGCACTGCCGAGACCGCTGCCGAGACCGCAGACGAGGCCGCCGACGTGGCCGGGACCGGCCCCGTATCCTGACGCGCGTGCTCAAGCGCCTCCTGCTGCCCCTGATCCGGGCGATCCTCCGCTGGCCGGTCGTCCTCCGACAGCGCTGGCAGTGGGCCAAGGACGAGGTCGAGGTCGCGCCGGGCACCTTCGTGTCCCGTGGGGCGCGGCTGGGTCGCCGGGTCCGCATCACGACGCCGTCCTACATCGACCCGTGCGAGATCGGGCCGTACTCGATCCTGGCCCGGGTCTCGATCCGGAGCGTCAACCACGAGACCCGCTTCCTCAACATGCAGGAGGTCGCGCAGCGCCGGGTCATCGGCGGCAGGTCCGTCGTGACGCCGCTCGACCAGCCGATCAGGATCGGGGCGGCCTGCTGGCTCAGCGACAACGTCACCGTGCTGCGCGGCGTCGAGATCGGCAACGGTGCGGTCATCGGCGCCGGGGCCGTCGTCACCAAGGACGTGCCGCCGTTCGCGATCGCGGTCGGCAACCCGGCCCGGGTGCTGCGCTACCGCTACCCCGACGAGATCGTGGACCTGATCCGCGACGTCGACTGGTGGAACTGGAGCGACGAGCGGCTGCGGGCCAACGCCGACCTCTTCGAGATCGACCTGGAGACCGTCGAGCCGGCGGTCCTCAAGGCCCGGATCGCCGAGCTCGACTGAGCCCGACGGCGCCCGACGGCGCCCGACGTTGGCCTCAGAGGCTCCGGAACCAGTCGCGGTCGGTCTCGTAGCCGAAGTCGACCAGCGCGTCGCCGGCGAAGGAGTCGAACACCTCTCCCGCCTCCGGGGTGAAGTGGTTGCGCCAGTCGCCCGAGGCGCCCTTGCGCCGGAAGCTGCCGCGATCCTCCTGCCCGGCCTTGCGACCGGCGGACCGGGAGAAGTCGTGGCGCTGGACCGCGAGCTCGACCATCTCCTGGTCGGGCTCGGCACCGGCAGCCGTGAGCGCCCGCACCATCTCCGCGACGGGGTCTGCGTGCAGGCCCTCGAACGACACGTGGCCCACGCCCGGGCGGTCCCACCAGTCGCGAACGTGGACGTGCCAGGGCGTGCCGACCGTCGTCGGCGACACCGTCATCTGGTACTCGACGAACTTCGGCAGGTTGCCCTGGACGTCGGCCGGGTCGAACGACGAGCCGTAGAGCTCGTCGAAGATCTTCGCGATGCCCTGGGAGAAGCGCGGGTTCTTGTTCAGCTGGAGCGCACGGGTCCAGTAGAAGTAGAACGACGTCATGACGTCGCGCCCGTCCCGGCGGATGTAGATCGCCTGCGGCATCCGCTCGTCGTACAGGTAGTGCGAGTGCACGACCGCCTTGAACATCAGCGGGAGCTGGTAGTCCACCGGCACAGGGAGGCCCAGCGAGGTGCCCATCAGCTCGCACAGCCAGTTGGTGCCCGACTTGGGGA
This sequence comes from Nocardioides stalactiti, assembly GCF_014180715.1. GTDB lineage: Bacteria > Actinomycetota > Actinomycetes > Propionibacteriales > Nocardioidaceae > Nocardioides > Nocardioides stalactiti. The sequence goes on from NZ_JACEFC010000047.1 coordinate 23,114, forward strand.
AGCCGCATCCCACCCACATGCCGAGGCTGCGGCCGCGCCGCTTGAGGATCTGGTGCGTGGTGGCCGCGGAGAAGCGCCGGAGCTTCTCCTCGGCCCACAGCGTCCGCGGGGACCGGTCGTCGTCGCCGACGATCTGGGTCACGAAGCGGAGCCCTTCCGACGGAACAGGAAGTGGGTGTCGTGGAGGTCGATGAGGGCCCGCAGCTCGTCGTTCTCGTAGACCGGGCGCTCGTCGACCTTCTCGTAACCGGCCGCCTCGACCAGGTGGGAGAAGTCCTTCATCGTGCCGTCGAGCTCGGTGCTCAACAGCTGGTGCGGCGTGTTGGGGACGATGAAGAGCCACTCGATGTCGCGCTCGGCGATCCGGTCGAGCCACCAGCCGATGGCCTCCATCGAGCACTCGGAGAACGAGTGGATGTTGATCGCGACGTCGTAGGCGTCGGCGAGGGTCTCGTACTCCGGGAGCGGGACGACACGGACGGTGTCGGGCACCTGGCGGTAGTCGAGGTAGTACTGGCACAGGAACGTCGAGGTCGCGACGCCGTCGATGCAGTCGTACTTCGCGAGGTTCGGCAGCCCGGCCGACACGCGGTGCGCCATCCGGCCGTAGCCGGCGCCGATGTCGAGGACGCGGAGACCGTCGATGCTGCTCAGGCCCATCTGGGCGTCGAGGTAGCTGATCTCGTTGACGCTGTCGAGCAGGTCCCGGCTCACCGCGGGGCGGTTGCCGTAGGTGAAGGTCCACGCACCGAACGTGCCGTCCTCCTCGAGCCGCTTGAGCAGGCCGAGGCGGTCGCGCGACTCGACGTCGAGGAGCGTCAGGTACATCCGGGCCTCGGCCGCGTTGCGCAGCTGGCGGAACTGCCACACGTAGGCGTTGTCGCCGCGGAACCACGCGAGCGACAGGTTGCGCTTGAGGAAGCCCTGGCGCCACTGGGTGTGCGCCGTCGCCGCGACGTCGAGGTTGTCGTAGGCGTGCTGGAGCTTCGCGAGCTCCGGGTTGTCGGTGTTGAGAGTCGCCTCGGCGCCCGCGGGGAGCGGGACGGCGTCGTTGTGCGACACCCGCGCGTAGCGCTGGGCCTCGCCGTCCAGCTTGGAGACCTGGTAGCCGGCGCGGGCGGCTGCCGTCTTGACCTGTCGCTTGGTCCAGGACGCGACCAACGAGGGGTTGGCGCGCTTCAGCTTTGCAATGAACTGGCTCTCAGTGGGGGGCACAGTGGGCAACCTTAGGTCAGAGTCCGGGGGATGGTGGAATGTTCCACGCCCTGACCGGAAGGACCCCCGTTCCCGTGCTCTCGACCCCCGTCGTGCTGATCGCGTTCAACCGCCCGCACCTGGCTCGTCGTACTCTCGCCGCCATCCGGGAGGCTGCTCCCGAGCGGGTCTTCCTGGTGGCCGACGGTCCCCGCGCGGACCGTCCCGACGACGCTGCGCTCTGCGCCGAGACCCGTGCGGTGTTCGACGAGATCGACTGGCCCTGCCAGGTCGACCGACGGTTCTCCGAGGTCAACCTCGGCGTCGAGGGCAACGTCGAGCTCGGCCTCGACTGGGTCTTCTCCCAGGTGTCGGAGGCGTTCGTCTTCGAGGACGACTGCACCCCGGACCCGACGTTCTTCCGCTTCGCCGAGGAGCTACTCGAGCGCTACCGGGACGACGCCCGGGTGTGGCAGGTCGCCGGCAACCGGCACGGGGTGCCGACTCGTCTCTACAAGGGCCACAGCTATGCCTTCGCGAGCTGGGCGAGCGTCTGGGGCTGGGCGACCTGGGCGGACCGCTGGCAGCAGCACCGCGCGGTGTTCACCCGGGACCACGTCCGCCGCTCCGCGACCGACGCGGGCGACGCCCCGGTCCGCACCCGGCCGGCCGTCCCCGCGCCGGGCACCCTCGTCACCCGCGCGGGCCGGAAGCACTTCACCGAGGCCGCGGCCTCGGCGGACGTCGTCACCCACGGGTGGGACAAGCACTGGTGGCTGACCGTCATGAGCGAGGGCGGGCTCTGTGTCGCGCCGGCCGGCAACCTCGTCGTCAACAGCGGCTTCGGCGAGGACGCCACCCATGGCTACTCGCCGGGGCGTGAGGACGACCCGGCCGAGCCGATGGCGTTCCCGCTGTCCCACCCGCCGCAGGTCGCCCTCGACCCCGACGTGGAGCGCGAGCTCGAGCTCCACCTCAACCGCGTCGGCGGCCCCGCGGCCCGGCTGGGCCGCAAGCTCATCAAGTCCCCTAGACTGCGCCGCGCCGCTCGGGCGGCGGTCAACAGTCGTCCCGCGAAGAGTGCCGCGCGGGTTGCCTCCCGGATGACCCAGAGGAGCTGAGCTGATCGTGGCTGACCCCCAGCAGCCCCCCTTGCAGCCGCCCGCGCAGGCCCTCAGGACGCCGGTCGTCCTGATCGCCTTCCGGCGGCCCGACGTCACGCGCCGCAACCTCGACGTGCTCCGCAGCGTGCAGCCCGAGCAGCTCTTCGTGGTGGCCGACGGTCCGCGGCCGGGCCGCGCCGAGGAGGCCGAGAGGTGCGCCGAGGTGCGCGCGCTCCTCGACGAGATCGACTGGCCGGTGAAGGTGGAGCGCAAGCTCGCCGAGCGCAACCTCGGGCTCGAGGCCAACGTCGAGCTCGGTCTCGACTGGGTCTTCTCCCAGGTCGACCGTGCGATCGTGCTCGAGGACGACTGCATCCCCGACCCGTCGTTCTTCCGGTACGCCGAGGAGCTCCTCGAGCGCTACGCCGACGACAAGCGGGTGTGGCAGATCGGTGGTGACACCCACCTGGTGCCGCCCGCCATGTTCGGCGAGGACAGCTACGGCTTCAGCACCTGGGCGAGCGTCTGGGGCTGGGCGACGTGGGCCGACCGGTGGCACGACCACCGCGCGGAGTTCAACCGCGACCATGCCGGCGCCGAGGATCGCGTCGACGACGTACCGCGCACGGCGGACGCCCAGCGCACCCACGTCGCCGTGCCGCACCCGGAGGCGCTCATCACCGACGCCGCCCGCAAGCACTTCACGTTCGTGTCGACCGAGCCCGACGGCGACCGCTACGGCTGGGACCACCACTGGTGGGTGACGATCATGTCGCGACAGGGCCTCTCGATCATGCCGCGGGTCAACCTGGTCGAGCACGACGGCTACGGCGAGGGCGCGACCCACACCCGGGCGTCGAAGAAGCCGGTCCCGTCCTCCTCCCTGGACTTCCCGCTCGTGCACCCGTCCGTCGTGGAGCTGAACCGCGCCATCGAGGGGGAGCTCGAGCTGGTCCTGCTGCGCACCGATGGCCGGCTCTCCCGGCTGGCACGCAAGCTGATCCGCCCGCTGTGGATGCGCGCGCTGGTGCGCCGCTTCATCGAGATCCCGGTGGTGTGGCGGGTCGTGCGCCGCGTGGTGAACAAGTGAGCCGGTTGCCGGCTCGGCTCCAGCCCGCCTGGCCCCTGCTCAAGCGGCTGCACCGGCTCCTGTCGGTGCTGGCCGGGATGGCCTACCGCCCGTTCGGCCGGCTGCTCGGCGTCCGCGGCCTGCCGCGCACGGCGACCACCGCGTCGGTCACGACCGCCGAGCGCGAGCCCGGGGCGGTCACGCTCCACCCGGCCGGACCGGTCGAGGTCCTCGAGCGGGGCCCCGCCCAGGGAACGCCTCCCGCGCACTGGGTCTTCGAGCAGGGCCGGCACGCCGAGGTGCCCGCGCGCTACGTGCTCGACATCCGCGACGGCCGGCTGGTCGGCGACTTCGGGGCGAGCGTCACCCCGGGCGGCATCCTCGACTACCAGACCTCCGGCTACTTCGGGCTCCAGAGCTGGCGCGAGCACCCGGTCTTCCTCCGCCCGCGGTTGCCCGAGGTCGAGCAGCACGAGGGGACCCTGCTCAGCCTCACCACCCGGGGCACGGTCGTGAACTACTACCACTTCCTGTACGACGCCGTGGCTCGCTACGGCATCTTCGAGGAGGCGATGCCGGGCGAGCGTGTCGACGGCGTGGTCGTGCCGCACGGATCGGGCTACCAGCGCCAGATCCTCGAGCTCGCCGGGATCCCCGGCCCCTACGTCCAGCCGCGAGCAGACCGCACCGTCCGGGCGGACCGGCTGCTGGTGCCGAGCACCCCCAACCAGGACCTCCTCGCCCCGCGCTCAGCGACCGAGTGGCTGCGCAAGCGGCTTCCCCCGAGCGGCGCGACCGGCACGCCCACCCACCTGTACCTCTCCCGCGGCCAGCAGCCCGGAGGGCGGCGCTACCTCCAGGAGCCTGAGCTGTGGCCGCTGCTGGAGCAGCGCGGCTTCGTCATGCTCGACCCTGGCACGTTGAGCGTCCAGGAGCAGATCGACGTCTTCCACGGCGCCGAGGTGATCATCGCGCCGCACGGCGCCGCGCTGACCAACCTCACCTGGAGCCGTCCCGGGGTCCGGGTCCTGGAGATGTTCGCGGGCACCTACGTGCACCTGGGGCTGTGGACGATCGCCGAGGCGATCGGGGGCGTCCACTACCGCTACCTGGTGGGCACAGGAGTCCTCCCCGAGGGCAAGGAGCCCACCGGCATCGTCGACGACATCGACATCCCGGTCGCGGCCGTCCTCGCCGAGCTGGACCTGCTGCTCGGGATGTGAGGCGGCGGCCGGCGGTCGATCAGGCCGTCGTGCGGATCGCGGTGATGTCGAGGTCGGTCCGAGTGCAGGCAAGCGTGAGCATGCTGAGTCCGGTCGCCACGCCCACCGCGAGGACGACGAGCGCGAACGCGCCCAGCCAGGGGACCTCGACAGGCAGGACGACCAGTCGTTCGTGGGCGACCGTCCCCAGCGAGCGGGTGTCGCTGGTGCCCAGGACGCCTCGCGCCGCGACGACGCCGGACGCGACGGCACCCGGTGCCATCAGGGTCAGCGGCAGGACCGCCTGGACGAGCAGTGCGCGACGGAGCGTCGGGCGGGGTACGCCGGCCGCCACCAGGCCGGCGGTCGACGGCCGAGCAAGGGCCGCCGCCTCAGCGGCTGAGATCATCACCCCGACCAGGCTCATCAGGAGGGCGGCCGCGAGAACCACCCGCACCAGTCCCATGGTGTCGGCGTAGAAGCTGTTCTGCTCCGGTGGCGCGGCCACCGCCAGCCACTCGCCGAACCCCAGGACGAACCCGCCGACCAGCAGCACCCCGAGGACCACCGAGGAGGAGCGACCGGCGACGTACGGGGTGTGCTCGAGGCGGCGGGAGGCGATCAGCAGCCCGGCCGATCTCGTGTGCTCGGCGATCCAACGACCGAGGCCGTGCGCGCAGGTGGCGCTGCCTGCGATCAGGCCGGCGAGGGTCAGGATCATCGCGGTCGCGACGATCGTGACGGAAGCAGGCGTGGAATCGTCCGCGAGACCGACGGCGGACTGGAGGCCGCCGAACACCGACAGGATCACGAGGCCGGCGAGGCCGCAGGCTGCCGGCCACTGCCTCGGAGGTTCGGTGCGCCAGAGACGGACCACCCCGAACGGCGACACCGACACCCTGCGAGTGACGAGCACGCAGAACGCCGTCACCAATGCAGGTGTCACGAGCAGTGCGATGAGGTGCAGCGAGAGTGGCAGAGCGACGTCTGTCGGCAGCAGGCGGACCTGTCCGCGGAGGATGTCGATGCGCACGGTGTCGGGCCCCATGGGCGTGATCTCGCGGTAGGTGCCGTGGGCGGTGGTGATCACATCGAGCTGAGCGCGGCCGAGCGAGGTCGCGATGAGGGCGGTCGCTGAGCCGGCCAGGGCCGAGATGCCTGTCTCGAGGGCGACGACAAGCCGGACGTCGACAGGGGTGGCGCCGGTCAATCGGAGGGCGGCGAGTCGGCGGTCCCGCGCGGTGGCGCCGATCCGAGCACATTGGGCGGCCAGCAGTGCGACGAGGGCCACCAGTACCGCGAGGGCGAGCACTGTGCCGCGACGCAGCGATGCGTCCTGGAGCACGTCGTAGCGGTACGGGCCGTCGTCGGTGCCGACAGCCAGCACCGCGAGAAGTGCGAGCACGACGGCCTCCGCGACCGCTCCGACGGCACCAGTGGCGGCGACGCGGAGCAGATCGGTGCGATCCCAGCGGGTGGCCAGCCACAGGAGGAGCCGCAGCCGCCTAAGCATCGACGGTCGACCTCCCGTCGGCCATCGCGACGCGGCGGTGGGCGACTCGAGCGACGTCCTGGTCGTGGGTGACCAGAACGACCCCGGTCCCGTGACGGGTCGCGGCACCCTCGATCAGGCGGAGCACCGACGCTCCCGCCGCGCTGTCCAGCGCGCCGGTCGGCTCGTCGGCGAAGAGCACCTCCGGCTCGGTGACCAGCGCGCGGGCGAGCGCGGCCCGTTGAGCCTCGCCGCCCGACATCTCTGTCGGGCGGCGACGGGCGAGGTCGCCAATTCCGACGGCATCCAGCTGTTCGGCCGCCGCTCGAAGCGCGCTCCTCCTACGGCTGCCGGCGAGCAGGAGCGGTAGTGCCACGTTCTCCTCGGCGGTCAGCTCAGCCACCAGTTGTCCGAACTGGAAGAGCACGCCGAACCTGGTGCGACGCAGTACCGATCTTTCGTGCTCCGACATCGTGTGGACCGGCGACCCGTGGAACCACACCTCGCCCTCGTCCGGCACGACCATCCCTGACAGGCAGTGCAGCAGAGTCGACTTCCCCGACCCTGAGGGACCGACAACTGCGACGATCTCGCCGGCCCGCAGCGTGAACGAGGCCGCGGCCAACGCTCTCGCCGGGCCGAACGACAGGTGAAGGTCCGCGGCCCGGAGCAGACACGAGCCACTGGCATCTGTCACCGAGATGCGAACGGTGGAGTCACGCCGTGCCGTACTTCCACGCGCTGCAGTCGTCCGGCGCCCAGGTCTTCTGCTCACAGACCCTGATCTGGATCGCCTTGCCCTCGGCGGCAGCCCAGTTGATGTCCTTGCACGAGTCGACGTCGCCGTCGTAGTACGTGCGGCTGATCGAGCCGCCAGCCACGCCGTACTCGACGAACACCTTCGCCTTGTTGAGCTTGCACAGATCGATGTGCTCGCCGTATGCCCTGAAGCGAGCCTTGGCGTCGTGATCGGCGTCGTTGTAGAACCAGCCGACGTCCGTGGCTGCCTGAGCGGTCACGGTGGTCAGGGCCAGCAGGACGAGCGTGGCCGTCCCTGACGCACTGATGGATCGAACTCGCATCCCTTCCCCCTTGGATCTTCGAGGCCTGCCCCTCCCGGCGGGATCCTTCGAAATCGAACATCCTGAATGGGACATTAGGTGAAGCGAACGTCGCGGTCAAGCAGCGGTGGTCGCCGGAGCGCTCGTCGAGGACGAGGATCAGGCGTCGGTGACCTGCGCGGTGGCGCGGCTCGGGTCCTCGGCGTAGGGCACCAGCCGACGCACGATCTTGGCGGGGGACCCGATGACGACCACGTTGTCGGGAACGTCGCCGCGGACCACGGAGTTGGCGCCGACGACCGAGCCGTGGCCGATCCTCACCGTGCCGAGCACGACCGCGTGCGCGCCGATCGTGACGTGGTCACCGAGCGCCGGGAACCCGTAGTCGCCCGAGCTGCCGCGCCCGGGCTCGCCGAGGACGACCCCCGGGTTGAGCCGGCAGTCGACACCGGTGACCACCCCGGGCCCGATGACGATGCCGTTGGAGTGGACCAGGGCGAAGCCCGGTCCGAGCGTCGCGTCCGGGTGGATCTCCGCGCCGGACCAGACCAGGCCGATCGAGCGCAGCACGAACGCGAGCGGCCGCAGCGGCGTCCGTGCCAGCGCCGAGGCGAACCGGTGCAGGATCACCACCTGGACCTGCGGGGTCACGACGGCCTTGCCGATGACCCAGGCCCAGAAGCCCAGCCCGGTACGACGCGTGTGGTCGACGTTGGCCCGCAGGTCGGCCTCGATGGTGCTCAGCATGGGGAGTCAGGTCGTCAGGCGGAAGGAGCCTTGTGGCTGCCGCTGTCGTCGGCCGGCGGAGGCGGCGGGGGCAGCGGCGCCGCCTTGTCAGCCGGGACGGCCCGACGCGAGCCTCGTTTGCTCGCCTTCGAGGACTTCGTGGTCGGCGCCGACCGGCGGCCGCGACTGCTG
>NZ_JACEFC010000048.1 GCF_014180715.1 Nocardioides stalactiti
CGGCGATCGACGGCGCCGCTGCCGAGGAGCGGGCCGCGATCCACCGCGCCCTCGCGGGGGTCGAGCCGCTCCAGGAGGCGCGGGTCCGGCACCGGGCGCTCGCCGACGACGCCGCCGACGAGGCGCTCGCCGCCGACCTCACCCTCGCCTCGCGCCAGGCCTGGGCCCGCGCCGCGTGGGTGTCGGCCACCGAGCTCCTCCAGCTCGCCGTCGCCCGCAGCGAGGACCCCGTCCAGCGGGACCGTCGCGCGCTGGAGCTGGCCCGCCGGTTCATCCTCAACGGCGACCCCCAGGACGCCGAGCAGATCCTCCTCGACCTGCGCGGCGACCCCGCGGGGTCGTCGTACTGGGCCGCGACCGTGGAGCTCTGCAAGCTCCTCGCCATCGACGAGCGGTACGACGAGGCGAAGGCCGTCGCGCGCGAGCTCGACGCCGCCGACCTGTCGCCGGAGGACTTCGCCGCCGCGGTCGTCGAGGCCGAGATCGACATGCTGCTCGGCCGGATGGAGCGGCTCAGCGAGTCCTACGAGGAGGCCCTGCGGCGGCTGGAGGGCGTGCCGGACCGGCCGGGCCTGAGCCGGCTGCGCGCCGAGGTGCTGGTGCCGCTGGCCTACAACCGCTACCAGGACGCCGAGCCGTTCCAGGACCTGCTGGACGAGGCGATCGAGAACGACCGGCGCGAGCCGGGGGAGCGGATCGCCTACCGCCCGATCATGATGGAGGCGATCCACCAGATGACGAGCGGGCGCTTCGACGAGGCCCGCACCGGCTTCGAGGAGATCCTGCGGGTCAGCGTGGAGACGGGTGACGACCTGGCGCTGCCGGTGATCCACAGCTATCGGGCGTCGCTGGAGGTGCGCGCCTGCCGTTTCGCCGAGGGCCGGACGATGGTCGAGGAGGGTCTCGCCGTCGCGACCGCGACGATGCCGGCGTTCGTGCCGATGCTGACCAACATCCTGGTGTCGATCGATGCCCACGTCGGCCTCGCCGACCGCGCCATCGCGCGCTCGGAGGAGGTCCGCGCGCTGCTCGAGAACCTCGACGACCCGTCCCAGGAGGCGACCTGGTCGGTCGGCCGGATGGCTGCCCTCGTGGCGGCCGGACGGCTCGAGGAGGCCTACGACCTGTCGGTGCGGATCCGCGAGCTGGTCGACCGCCTCGGGATGAAGCACCCCACCGACCCGATGATCGCGCCGACCATCCTCGACGTGCTCCTGGAGACCGGGCGGCTCGACGAGGCCGAGGGCTACCTGGCCGACGTCCGGACCCGGGCACGCAAGATCGACCTCGACGCGGCGCTCGCCGAGCTGGTCCGCCACGAGGTGACCCTGACCGCCGCCCGCGGCGACCTCGACGCGGCGATGGCGATGGTGCCGGCCATGCTCGCCGGTCTCGACGAGCTCCCGACCGGGATGGTCGTCCAGCCGGTCGAGCGGGCGCGGGCCTGGTGGACGGCCGGCAAGGTCCACCGCCGGGGCCGGTTGCGCCGGCAGGCGACCGCGGCCTTCGAGACCTCGATCGCGCTCTTCGAGGAGATCGGCTGCGCGGCGCGCGCGGAGCGGGTCCGCGCCGACCTCGAGCGCAGCGGGGGGAAGCGCAGCAAGGACGTCCTCACCCAGGCCGAGCTCGCCGTCGCCCGGGCCGCGGCGGCCGGCCGCCGCAACACCGAGATCGCCGAGGAGCTCTTCCTGTCGGTCAAGACCGTCGAGTCGCTGCTGACCCGGACCTACCGCAAGCTCGGCATCCGGTCGCGGGTCGAGCTGGCCGGTGCGCTCGAGCGGATCACCAGCGGATGACCAGCGCCGAATAACGGGAAGCCTTCCGGCGCGTGCGTGGTTACCCTGGACAGACCTATGACGAACCATGCAGAACACTTCAGCCTCGACACCGAGCTCCAGCAGACCGCCGGCTGGGACGCCGACGACTCCGACACCTGGGAGTCGGGCTACGCCGATGCCGACCCGGAGCTCACCACCGGTGACCTCGACCTGGTGGAGCGCCACGAGCTCCGTCGGGTCGCCGGCCTGCGCACCGAGCTCGAGGACATCACCGAGGTCGAGTACCGCCAGCTCCGGCTCGAGCGGGTCGTCCTCGTCGGAGTGTGGACCCAGGGCACCATCGAGGACGCCGAGAACTCGATGGCCGAGCTCGCGCTGCTCGCCGAGACCGCCGGCTCGGAGGTCCTCGAGGCGATCTACCAGCGGCGTCAGTCGCCCGACCCTGCGACGTACGTCGGGCGCGGCAAGGTCGAGGGCATCCGCGAGATCGTCGAGGCCACCGGCGCCGACACCGTCATCTGCGACGGTGAGCTCGCGCCGTCCCAGCTGAGGAACCTCGAGGACAAGATCAAGGTCAAGGTCGTCGACCGGACCGCGCTGATCCTCGACATCTTCGCCCAGCACGCGAAGTCCAAGGAGGGCAAGGCGCAGGTCGAGCTCGCCCAGCTCAACTACATGACCCAGCGCCTGCGCGGTTGGGGTGGCAACCTCTCCCGCCAGGTTGGTGGGCGTGCGGCCAACGGCGTCGGCATCGGCGGTCGTGGTCCCGGTGAGACCAAGATCGAGACCGACCGGCGTCGCATCAACGACCGGATCGCCAAGCTGCGCCGTCAGCTCAAGGCGCTCGAGGGCACTCGCGCGACGATGCGTCAGGAGCGCCGCCGCAACGCGGTGCCGTCGGTCGCGATCGCCGGCTACACCAACGCCGGCAAGTCCTCGCTGCTCAACCGGCTGACCGGTGCGGGCGTGCTCGTCGAGGACGCGCTGTTCGCGACGCTCGACCCGACCACCCGCCGGACCCAGGCCGCCGACGGTCGCGTCTACACGGTGAGCGACACGGTCGGCTTCGTGCGGCACCTGCCGCACCAGCTGGTCGAGGCGTTCCGCTCCACGCTCGAGGAGGTCGCCCAGTCCGACCTCATCGTCCACGTCGTCGACGGGTCGCACGCCGACCCCGAGGGCCAGATCAGCGCAGTCCGTGAGGTCCTGGCCGAGATCGACGCGGCCGGCATCCCCGAGCTCATCGTCATCAACAAGGCCGACCTCGCCGACCCGCTGGTGATCTCGCGGCTCCGGCAGCGCGAGCCGCACTCGGTCGTCGTGTCCGCCCGGACCGGCGAGGGCATCGCCGAGGCGATCGCCACCATCGAGGCCGAGCTCCCCAAGCCGCAGGTCGAGTTCGACGCGCTCGTGCCCTACGCCCGCGGCGACCTCGTCGACCAGATCCACAAGCTCGGCGAGATCGACACCCTCGAGCACACCGCCGACGGCACCCGCATCGCCGGGCGCGCCACCGAGGCGCTCGCCGGCGAGCTGGCGTCGTACGCCGTCTGATCCTGGGGTTTTCCCGCTAGCGGCGGGCGCGATCCCGTCCTACCGTGGCGAGATGCTGCGCACGTTCTCGGGCCTCGTCCTCGCTGCTGTCGTCGCCCTCGTCCCCACGTCCGTCCTGCCGTCAGGGCCGGCCGGCGCCGCGGCCCCTGCGCTGTGCTTCGGCCGCCCCGTGACCATCGACCTCAACAAGCCAGGTGCGCCCGACCCGGACCGACCTCGGGCCGACGTCGTGCTCGGGACGCCGGGCGCCGACCTGATCCGCACCGGCGGCGGCGAGGACACGGTGTGCGCCGGCGACGGCAAGGACCGGGTGTTCCTCGGCGACGACAAGGACACCGGCTACGGCGGACGGGGCGCCGACCTGCTCGACGGCGGCGGCCGCTCCGACCACCTCTACGGAGGCACCGGCGACGACGTGATCCGGGGTCGCGAGGGCTGGGACCAGCTCGAGATGGTCGATCTCGCGAAGGGCGACGACCGCGTGTACGGCGGGGTCGGCAACGACACGTTCCGCAACGCCAACCCGGGCGACGTGTACCTCGGCGGCGACGGCGGCGACTACTTCACCGACGCCAACGACTGCACCGACTGCGGCTCCGCGGTCATCACCTACCTCGGCGGCCCCGGCAAGGACCTCGCGGTCTCCGGTGCCGGCGTCGAGATCGTCGAGGGCGGCGACGGCGCCGACACGGTGAGCTACGTCGGTGTGGGCGAGGACGGCGGTCCCGGTGTGACCGTCGACCTCGCCGTCGACGGCCCGCAGGACACCGGACCCGGCGGCACCGACACCCTGGTGGACGTCGAGAACCTGGTGGGCACCTCAGGAGGCCCCGACGTGCTCTCCGGCGACGACGGGCCGAACCGGATCGCCGGGTCGAACGGCCCGGACCAGCTCTACGGGCGCGGCGGTGACGACGACCTCGAGGGCGGGGACGGGCTCGACCTCTGCGACGGAGGGACCGGCACCAACCAGTTCATGGACTGCGAGGAGACGCTGTGACCCGACGCTCCTCGGCCGCGGTCGCGGTGGGGAGCGGGATGGCGCTGGCGCTGCTCGTCGCCGTGCCGGGCCCTGCGGAGGCGAAGGTGCTGCTGTGTCGCGGCAGCGTCGTCACGATCGACCTCTCCGACCCTGACGCGCCGAACCCGAACCGCGACCGCAAGGACGTGGTGCTGGGCACTGAGGGGCGCGACGTCATCCGTACCGGCGGCGGGAACGACGAGGTGTACGGCGGACCGGACGACGACACCCTCGCGTCGTACGGCGGCGACGAGCTCCTCGACGGCGGCACCGGCCAGTACCTCGCGATCTTCGACTTCGACGAGATGACCGTCGGCGCGGTGGTCGACCTCGCGATCGTCGGCCCGCAGGACACGGTCGGCGCGGGCACCGACGCGCTGGTCGCGATCGAGGACCTGTGGGGATCGCGGTACGACGACGTCCTGCGCGGCGACGCCGGGCCGAACGTGATCGAGGGCTTCGAGGGCGACGACGTCCTCGAGGGCCGCGACGGCGACGACCGCCTCGACGGCGGACGCGGGACCAACACCTGCGACGGCGGGCCCGGCACCAACCAGGTCCTCAACTGCGTCGTACCGGACTGAGGGGCCAGCCCGGTGGTGCGACTCCGGTCCGCCGCCTAGCGTGGAGGTCGTGAAGCGTCTTCTCGGCTCGGTCCTTCCTGTCGCGCTGACCCTCCCGGCGCTGGTGCTGCCGGCGCTGCCGGCGCTGGTGGTGTTGTCCGCGCCTGCCACGGCGGCGCCGCCGTCCTGCGGCGGACGGGCGGTGACGATCGACCTCAACGACCCGGACGCCCCGGAGACCGACCGGGACCGGGCGGACGTCGTCCTCGGCACGCCGGAGCCGGACCGGATCCGGACCGGTGGCGGTGACGACGTCGTCTGTGGCGGCGACGGTTACGACTTCGTGTGGCTCGGCCGCGGCGACGACCGCGCTTTCGGCGGGGAGGGCAACGACGTCATCGACGGGGGCGGCGGCGACGACGTGATGGTCGGCGGGCTCGGCCGCGACTGGGTCGACTACCGCAGCGCCCCGCGGCTGGTGCTCTTCCTCTGGATCACCGCGGCGCAGGAGACCGGCGAGGGGGGTGACACGCTTCGCGGGATCGAGAACGTCACCGGGTCGCGGTCCGGACCGAACCGGATCGGCGGCGACGGCACCCGCAACGTCATCTACGGCGGCGCACGCGCCGACGTCGTCCACGGGGCCCACGGTCCGGACGTGATCATCGACGGCAAGGGTGGCGACGACCGGTTCCTCGGCGGCGCCGGCGACGACGACATCACCGGGGGCAACGGCGCCGACGTGGTCCGCGGGCAGGCCGACGACGACGAGCTCCACGGCGACGGCGGCGCCGACACCGTCAGCGGCGGGGCGGGCGACGACATCGTGGACCCCGGCGGGTTCGACGGGTCGACCACGAGCACGGGCGACGGTGGCCCCGGCGACGACCTGATGATCGCGGGCTCGGGCGACGACGTGCTGGACGGCGACCGGGGTTCCGACACGGTGACCTACGGCTTCGTCTACGACCCCACCGACGCGGGCGTCCACGTCGACCTGGCGCTCGCCGGGCCGCAGGACACCGAGGTCGCCGGCACCGACACGCTGACCAGCATCGAGAACGCCATCGGCAGCACCATGGACGACGAGCTGCGCGGCACCGCCGGCCCCAATCGGTTGACCGGCAGCGACGGCGACGACCTGATCGACGGCCGCGGCGGCACCGACACCTGCGACGGCGGCGACGGGACCAACACGCTGGTGGCCTGCGAGGGGTAACGGTTTCGGCATTCGCCGGACAGGAGCCGCCTGCTGACCGCACCATCCTCGGGTGCGCATCCGGGGAGCATGGTTCGTGGCGGTCGGCCTCGTGGTCACTGTCGTGACCGCGGGTCTCCTCGTCATGTCCCGCGCCGGGGCCGACACCTCGCGCTGCGCCGCCTTCCAGCGGGCGTCGGCGGCACGGGCCGACCTCGTCACCGGGACCGGTCCCGACGTGCTCGTGATCGGGGACTCCTACTCGGTCGGGCTCGGTACGTCGGCCGAGGCGAGCTGGCCGACGCGGCTGCCGGGGCGTGTGCACGTGGCCGGGTTCTCCGGCTCGGGGTTCAGTCCGCAGGCCAGCGAGTGCGGGGCGGTGGCCTTCGCGGACCGCGCGCCGCGGCCGCTCGACGCCGTCGACCCGGACCTGGTGGTCGTCGAGGGCGGGCTCAACGACTTCGACCAGCCGGAGACGGCGATCCGGTCGGGGTTCGAGCGGCTGATGGTCCAGCTCGGCGGCCGCTCGGTGCTCGTCGTCGGTCCGGTGGCCGCCCCGTCGCGGGCGGACGACGTCCGGGCGGTCGACCGCCTGCTCGCGCGGCTCGCGCGGTCCTGGGGCGTCGGCTACGTGTCGATGCTCGGCGCCGACCTGCCGTACCTCGACGACGACCTCCACCTCACGCCCGCGGGTCACGAGCAGTTCGGCGACCTCGTAGCAGACGCTCTCCCCGCAGCGCGGCGGACGGGCTGGTAGCGCTGTCCGGTGCTCCGTCTAGGGTTCCGGGCATGCCCGGGGTCGACCAGGAAGCGCTGCGCGCCACGCTCGCCGCTGCCGTCGAGGCGCTGGGTGGCACTGAGCGCGAGGGCCAGGTCGTCATGGCCGAGGCGGTCGCCGAGGCGATGCACGAGCACCAGCACCTGCTCGTCCAGGCCGGCACCGGCACCGGCAAGTCGCTGGGCTACCTGGTCCCGGCGCTCCGACACGACAAGCGGGTCGTCATCGCCACCGCGACCCTGGCTCTGCAGCACCAGCTGGTCGAGCGCGACCTGCCGCGGCTGATGAAGGCGGTCAAGGGGCGCAGCGGGGCCGGGACGACGTACGCCGTGCTCAAGGGCCGGTCCAACTACGCCTGCCTGCACCGGATCCGCGAGGGCGTGCCGGACGAGCAGGGCGAGCTGATCCAGGCCGAGGCCGCGCTCGGCGCGCTCGGCAAGAAGGTGCTCGAGCTGCGCGAGTGGGCCGAGGGTGAGGTCAAGGCCGGCGGCACGGGGGAGAAGGACGCGGCGCCCCGTCATACCGACCGGGAGTGGCGTCAGGTCAGCGTGACCGCGCGGGAGTGCCTGAGCGCCGCGAAGTGCCCGTTCGGTGAGGAGTGCTTCGCCGAGCGCGCGCGGGAGAAGGCACAGAACTCGCACCTGGTCGTCACCAACCACAGCGTGCTCGCGATCGACGCGATCGAGGGGGTGCCGCTGATCCCCGACTACGACGTGGTCGTGATCGACGAGGCCCACGAGCTGACCGCGCGGGTGACGCAGGCGGCGACCGACGAGCTGTGGGCGTCGGAGGTGGAGCGCGCCGCTCGGCGGGCCGCGCGCCACGTCCGCTCCGACACCGGCGACGTCGCGGGCGACCTCGGCGACGCGTCCGACGCGCTGCGCGCCGCGATCGGCGAGGCCCGGCCGGGTCGGTTCGACCTGGTCCCCGACGACCTCAGCGACGCGCTCATCCTGGTCCGCGACGCCGCCCGCGCGCTGGTGAGCGCGTTCCCCAAGGCCGAGGCGTCCGACGAGCCCGACGCCGGCCTCACCCAGGCCAAGGGCAACGTCCAGGAGCTCTTCGCCACCGCCGACCGGATGGCCGCCAACCTCGACACCGACGTCATGTGGCTCACCGAGGGCACCGACCGCCTCCCCCCGCGCCTCTGCGTCGCCCCCCTCCAGGTCTGGGGCCCCCTCCGCGACAAGCTCCTCGCCGAGAAGACCGTCGTCATGACCTCCGCCACCCTCATGCTCGGCGGCGACTTCAACTCCGTCGCCACCTCCGTCGGCCTCAAGCCCACCGAACGCCGAACCAGCACACTTCGGTCGCCGAACCCGCAAGGTTCGGTCGACGAGTCCGCAGACTTCGCCGACGACGCCGAGCCGTGGGTGGGCCTCGACGTCGGCAGTCCGTTCGACTACGGCAAGCAGGCGATCCTGTACGTCGCGCGCCACCTGCCGCAGCCCGGGCGCGACGGTCTCGGGCAGGCCCAGCTCGACGAGATCACCGAGCTGGTCGACGCGGCCGACGGTCGCACCCTCGGGTTGTTCTCGAGCCGCCGTGCCGCCGAGGCCGCCGCCGAGCACGTCCGCGAGAAGCTCCCACACCTGACGACCCTGGCTCAGGGCGACGCCCAGCTCCCCGAGCTGGCCCGCCAGTTCGTCGAGGACCCACACACCAACCTGTTCGGCACCCTCGGCCTGTGGCAGGGGCTCGACGTCCCCGGCGACACCTGCCAGCTGGTGATCATCGACCGGATCCCGTTCCCCCGCCCCGACGACCCGCTGATGAGCGCCCGCCAGCGCGCCGCCGACCAGTCCGGCGGCAACGGCTTCATGCAGGTCGCCGCCACCCACGCCGCCCTGCTCCTCGCCCAGGGTGCCGGCCGCCTCATCCGGACCCACGCCGACAAGGGCGTCGTCGCCGTCCTCGACCCCCGCCTGGTCACCGCCCGCTACGGCAGCTTCCTCAAGGCCAGCCTCCCGCCGATGTGGACGACCACCGACCCGGCCGTCGTACGCAAGGCCCTCACGCGGCTCTCGGGCTCGGCGTAGGGCTAGCCCGCCACGTCGAAGCGGCGCCAGTCGCGGCCGGAGTTCATCGTGCCGCGCCAGGTCCACTTCGAGAACTCCGGATACTCCGAGGCGCCCGCGGACTGGTAGTCCTTCAGCGCCCATTCGCTGTCGGACCAGACGACAACCAGCTTTGACTGGGCCCAGAAGACGAACGGTTGATCAGGTGCGTCCCCCAGGGTCGGCGATTCGATCTTCTCGACGACGAGGACGACCGCCTCGTATCCCTCGGCACTCTCTCGAATCAGCGATCGCACGAACGAACGGCTGCCCGGGACCACGCGGTTGCCGGGAAAGTCCCGATTCTCCTTGATCGTCCTGACGGAGTCGGCCGGCAGTTCGTCGACGTACTGGTTGAGGAGCGCATCCGCAATCGAGTCTTCGGTCTGGTCTTCGATCGCGTGGCTGACGAGAACTGCGAAGGTCTCGGCGTCACGCCGAGTCGGCTCCGCTCGAGATGCATCAGCAACTTGGTCGCTGGTCGGCTCGCTGTTGAAGGGGGCCCGGTGGCGCGGCCCGCCAGGCTGATCGGCATCAAGCTGCCGGAACGACCGATCTGCAGCGGGAGGCGTCGAGTCCTCCTCCGGCCCGGGCATGGGAGCCTGATGATCGCCCGAACATGCTCCGATGAAGACCACGAGAACGGTTCCGAGAGCGACCATCTGTCCTGGGCGTCTCACCATCGACCGGCCTTCGCGACCAGCGCATCGGCGAACCCGTACGCGTACCCCGCTTGCCCGACGGGTTTGGGGTGGAAGCTGTTCATGCCTACCTTCTTGATTCCGTCACCGACCAGACCGCCGCCGGTGGTGTACGAGTGGATCCATTCCTCGTCGCCGTACTGGCACGCCCCGTGACCCTTGAAACGCGCCCGAACGAAGCTCGCGGCAGACCAGATCGGGGTGCGATAGCGGCCGGTCCGGAGTGACTTCTCGGCGGCGTAGTCGATGACTCCGTTGAGGTGGTCGACCAGGCGAGTGAACATCTTGCGTTCTGACTCTGAGATCTTTCGGCAGACCGGGTCCCACCTCTTTCCGTACGCGTCGATGATTTCGGGATAGCCGCCGACCACGATGTCTGCGTTGGGCGCCGCATCGCGGAGGTCGTTGTAGAAGTCATGGAGCGGCCCTGCCATTGCTGTGATCTGCCCGTACCAATCAGATTCGCTCGTCGCGCAGTCGCGCGCCTGGCAGTACTTGAGCTTCGACGTGAATCCGACGTCGTTGCCGCCCACGGTGACGCTCACCAGCTGTGCTGCATGCGGACGAAGAGCGAAGAACGGCTGAATCCGGCGCAGTTGTGCTCGAACTCCGTCGTCGAGGCCCTCGTCAATCTCGTCGGCCTGGCACGCGATCAGCTTCGTCGCGGCGTTCGCCTTGTCCTGCATCTTGAATGCCCATGCACCCGTGGTGCGTCGGCATGGGCGGTCGAGGTTGTAGTCGTCGACGTCACGGTGTACCCCCAGGCCGGACGAGTAGGAATCGCCGAGCGCAATATACGAACGCTCCATCGTCAAGCCGGCTGTCCGAACGTTGGCGGAGCTTCGCCACGTTCCGGTCACATAGCCCCGAACAGGAACCGCCCTGAACTGGTAGTAGCGACCCATCGGCAATGGATAGATGGCCCACTCTGTCGTGTCGGCGTCCACGGGGTAGGGGAGCCGGGTGATCGGTGAGTGATAGGCCATCTTGCGAAAGCTGAGGAGATAGCCCTGGGCGTTGTCCGCCTTGGACCAGAGGCCGTGGAAGCCTTGTGGGGACTGGCGAGCGTCGATAGTCGGAACTGTCCGCTGGAACTGCTTGGCCGTGACCGATCGCGTGGTGGTCGCCCCGGGCCGGCCGGTCATGAATCCCTTGATCGGCACGGTGCGGAACGCGTACCTCCCGCCGGCCACCAGCGGGCTGATCCGCCAGTCGTCCTGGTCGGCGATGCCGTAGGGCAGTCGGACGAACCCGTCCTTTTCGTTGGTCAGGTCGTACTCGACGTACATCGCGGTCGAGCCGGTCGAGGTGCGGTTCCACCCGACTGTCGCTTCTTCGGCGCCACCGGCGACGGCGGGCGCCGCGGGTCGGACCGTCCAGGGCGTCTTCCGGTAGATCGACGGGGTGGCCGTGCCGACCCCCATCGAGGCGAGCGCGGCGGAGACCCGCTGTGCGATCAGGGTCTCGCCGGTCGGGTTGGGGTGGGTGCTGTCCCAGGTGTGGAGCCGGGCGTCCCAGCCGTTGAGCGTGTTGGCGAAGACGACCCGCTGGCTCGGAGTGCTCATCTCGGCGGCAAGGGCCTTCAGCTCGCCTGCGACCGCCCTGGTCTCGGCGACCTGGTGATAGCTCTTGTCGAAGAAGTCGTAACGCGACAGGACCGCACACAGGACCACGTCGATCCCGGGCGCAGCCGCGCGGGCTCGTTCGACGTAGGTCCGGTAGAGCGCCTTGAGCTCGGAGGCGCTCGTGCCGTGCCAGATGATGTCGTTGATCCCGAGCATCGCGACGACGGTGTTGGCACCGGTCCGCGTCACCTGGTCGCCGACCCGGTTGACCTCGTCGGCGAGGAACGCACCCCAGGTGGCCGCGTGCGCGGAGCCGGCGTACGGGACGGCGTAGTGCGGCGAGCCCTGCACGTTGTTGACGTTGTCGTAGAGCCTCGACTTCGTGCCGACGAAGGTCACCTGGCCGGGGGCGGTGGTCTGCAGCTTCTTCCAGAGCCGGTAGCGCCAGGTGTAGTCGCCCGACGAGCCCTGGGTGATGGAGTCGCCGGTGACGAGCAGTCGGCGAGAAGCGACACGCTCGACGGCACCGGGCTGTTCTCGTACGACGACCATGACCGGCGCCGCGTCGGCTGGCGGCGCCGCGGTGAGCGGCAGGGCCGCGGCGAGCAGGAGTGAGCAGAGCAGGGTGCGCCAGGTCGAGGCCCGGCCCGTGATCCGGGGCATCGCGTCACTCCTGCGCGTTGCTGAACAGGGTCCAGCCGAGCCCGTCGAGCACGCGGGTGCGCTCCTCGTCGGACATGCCAGCCACGGTCTGCGTCAGGTCTGCCGGCTGGGGCACGTCGCGCGGTTGCATGCTGGTCGGCGCCCAGCGTCCGTCGACCCAGGCGACGACACCGCCGAACTTGCGCCACAGGATCCTGTCGTCGGACTCCAGCGGTGCGACGAACTCCAGCATCACCTGGTCGGGAGCGCTCTCGTCCCCGGAGTGGCCCAGGACGCGGTAGGCGCCCTTGGACGGGTTGAGGTCGGTGCTGTCGTCGTGGCTCCTCATGTCGAGCATCGTGGCGTCGCCCATGTTGAGGTGACCGCCGAGGTTCTGGCTCACACGGAGCGGGTCCGCAGCGGCGGCGGGAGACGCGAGTGCCCAGGTGAGGTAGGAGACGAACACCTCGACCGCGCCGGTCGCGTCCTGCGCACCGGCGGGGTCGATCGCCGTGGTCGCATCACCGGCCGCATCGTCGGCTCGCGCTGGCCCCTTCTCGATGCCGCGGGGCGAGGACACGGCCCCGCTGGACGACGGTGGTGCGGGCGAGCTCGGTGGCGTTGCGGTGCTCGCCAACTCGGCTCGCACGGGCGGACCCGTCGTACTCGTGGATGAACCGGCGAACACGCCGGTGAGCAGTGCGATCACCCCCACTGCTAGGCAGACGGCCACGATCGCTGCGATCGCGGCCGCACGTGATCCCTTGCTGTTGCTGTTGTTCGTCGACGACGACATCCCTTGCTCCCCTCCCAGAGTCGCGAGAAGTAAAGGAGAACAGTTCGATTACGAACCGTCAATGAGTACGGGCACTCATCCACAGGTTCGCGGGCCAGCTCGACGTCGCGGGACGACCAGCGGGCTCGGGCGGGTCAGCCCTGCTGGGCCTCGACCTCGACCAGCTGCGCGACGTCCTGGTCGAGCGGGCGGCCGTGGCAGCTCCAGCCGGTGGCGACGTTGCACTTGTAGCGGGTGCTGGCGTTGGCGATGGTGAGCTCGACGTAGCTGACCTCGCGGGAGGAGAATTCCACCGAGATCTCGGCGTCTCCGGTTTCCGACAGCTCGACGACGGTCGTCCGCACGCTGCCGTCCTCGAGGAACACCCGCGCGAGGGCGCGGCTGCCCTGGGTGAGGGGAGCGAGGTCCAGGCCGACCCGGAGCTGCCAACCGGCGGCTCGCGTCCCCGTCGGCACGAAGCGGTACGACGAAGAGGTGAGGTGGTTCTGGGTGAGGCGCATTCGCCGCGCCGGGTGCTGCGGCGAGAGGATCCACGCGCCCTGGACGTCGGTGGTCGGGTAGAGCCGGCCCTCGTCGTACCAGCGCTGCGGGTGGAGGTTCGCGGCCGCCATCCGGAGGAACTCGTCGGCGATGGTGGTGCCCTGCTCGGCGAGCGCGGTCTCGACGGCGGCGAGCGAGTAGAGGTCGGGTGCATCACCGTCGGCGTCGGCCAGCCGCCACATCGTTCGGACGAGCACCGGCAGCCCGGCGCGCGAACGGTCGACCTGCTCGGTGAGGTGGCGGAAGAAGATCCAGGCGCCGTAGTAGAAGCCGCTGCGCTGCGAGTCGAGCGAGACGGTCGGCTGGCCCATCGGCCCGATCCGCAGGAAGCCGACGTTGTCGTCGACGCGGTCGAACACCTCGTCCTCGACCCAGGTCGCGGTGGCCTCCATGAACCACGCGTCCTCGCCGATGTCGTAGCCGAACTGCACCGCGTGGAAGTACTCGTGCGCCGCCGTCACCTGCATGTTCTCGATCGGCGTGTGCCGCGGGAACTCCTCGTGGCGGTAGTCGTTGTCCAGCACGCAGTAGGCCCAGGTCGCGCCGTGCTGCGGCACCGACGACGCGTCGGTGGTGCAGTAGCCGTAGAGCGCCTGGTCGCCGATCTGCGCGAGATAGACGTCGGGCCGCGCGTCGCCGCCGCGGCTGCCGTCGCCGACCGGCGGCCGGTAGCCGGCCGCCACGTAGGTCCGGTGCACGCGGGTGACGCTGTCGAGCACCTTCTCGACGTAGTCGGGTCGGCCGTCGTCGTCGGTGTCGCGGGTGGGTACGCCGTTGTCGGCGTCGTCCTCACGTCGTACGTAGTGGACGCACACGACCGAGGTGCAGGCCCGCACGACCTCGTTGGTCCGGTAGCAGGAGAAGTCCGGGCAGCGGTCCGGGTTGGCCGTCGGCCTCGAGAGGTACGACGACGCCCGCGCGCGGTCGGCGACCGGCAGCGCGTCCTGGAGGAGCGCCAGGTCGCGCAGCGCCATCGTCGTGCCGCCGCTGTGACCGATGCCGGGACCGCCGTCGAGGAGCGAGGTCACCCGTGCGAGCGCCTCGATCGCCCGCGCGGCCCGCGGCGCAGGCGAGGGCGACGGAGTGGGCTCGGCGGAGCCGGGCCCCGGCACGAGCAGCGCCGCCAGCAGCGCCCACGCCAGCAGCGTGGACGTGCGGAGCCGGAGCATGGCGCCGAGCCTATGCCGCCCGGCGCCCGCGCGACGTCAGACCCGACGCAGGACCGCGGTCACCTTGCCGAGGATGGTGGCGTGGGTGCCGTCGATCGGCTCGAACGCGTCGTTGTGGGGGAGCAGCCAGACCCGGCCGTCCTTGCGCTGGAACGTCTTGACGGTGGCCTCGCCGTCGATCATCGCGGCGACGATCTCGCCGTTCTCGGCGGTCGGCTGCTGCCGGATGACGACGTAGTCGCCGTGGCAGATCGCGGCGTCGATCATCGACTCGCCACTGACCTCGAGGAGGAACAGCTGGCCGTCGCCGACGAGCTGACGGGGGAGCGGGAAGACGTCCTCGATCCGCTCCTCGGCGAGGATCGGACCACCGGCCGCGATCCGGCCGACGACGGGCACGTTGGTGGGGACCGGCGCGGAGTCGCCGATGCCGGTCTCGTCGTACGACGTCTCGCTCGCGGAGCCGACGGATCGGCCGCGGAGGGCCTCGGGCAGGACCACCTGGAGCGCGCGGGGGAGGTTGGGGTCGCGCTTGAGGAACCCCTTCTCCTCCAGCGTCTTGAGCTGGTGGGTGACGCTGGAGGTCGAGGTGAGGCCGACGGCCTTGCCGATCTCGCGCATCGACGGCGGATAGCCGCGCTGGTCGATGCTGTCCTTGATGTGCTGGAGGACGCGCTGCTGGCGCGGGGTGAGACCCGTGGCGTCGGCTGGCCCGTCCGGGAGCTCGCTGACCTTGTTGTCCGGCATGGGGGTGACGTTAGCCCTGATCAGACGCCTGTTTCAAACATCTGTTCGAACCGGGCGTGTCGCGACACGCCGTCGAACATTCTTTCGAACAGGTCCTTGAATCGTTCGAACACCTGATCTAGTCTCGGTCATGTGTTCGATCGAACGTCTGATCGAACGGGCCCCTTCGCAAGGACTTGTGTAGGACCCCGTTGATGAAGTCCGTTCGAGCACACCGACCAACTCTTCCCCGGAGGTCACACCGATGAGCACCATGACGATCACCCCCCAGGTCAGCTACCGCCCGCAGTCCGCGGCGCGGAAGAGCTCGATGCGCCTCACTCGCCGCGGACGCCTCGTCGTCTTCGCGTTCGGCGTGCTGGTGGCCTTCGCTCTGGGCGTGTGGTTCGCCGCCGGCTCCGTCGCCACCCAGGAGGCGGGCGTCGAGCAGGTCGAGGTCGTCACGGTCGCTCCCGGTGAGACGCTCTGGGACATCGCCGCCGACGCGGTCGCCGTCACCGGTGAAGGCGACGTCGCCGGGATGGTCGCGCGGATCGAGCAGATGAACGACCTCGAGTCGTCGATGCTCTTCGCCGGCCAGGAGCTCCGCGTCCCGACGGAGTAGCACGGCTTCGTCTGCGACCTCGACCCTCGCGGACGACGAGGACCAGCCCACCTGCCCGGGCTCGGCACCTCGAAGGGGAAGACGAAGGGCGGACCCACGACCCCGGGTCCGCCCTTCGCGCTTTTGCTCCGTCCCGAGAACGATTTCGCGGCCCCGTTCTTCCCGAAGTAAAGACAGCGACCTCGCCCTCGCCTATACAGGGATCACCATCTCGGGTGCTCAAGAGGGTGGTGGCTCCGATGTCGGGTTCGTTCGTTCGTCGTTTCCTGGTCCTGGTCGTGCTGGCGGTCGTCCTGCCGCTGCTGCCGGGGCAGCCGGCCGGCGCGGCCGCGGCACCGACGGCGCGGTTCACGTGGGAGATGGAGCAGCGGTACGTCGACTCGACCGGCGACGGCTACCTCGACCCCCGACGTCGCCCCGACGCCGTCCAGTCGCCGTTCCGGGTGCACTTCGACGCGTGCGGCTCGACGGGCGGCGGCAGCACCATCCGCACCTACCGCTGGAAGTTCGGCTCGGACGTCACGACGACCGACGACTGCCAGCTCACCCGCAGCTTCCGCAAGGAGGGCGAGGTCCGGGTGGAGCTGACCGTGATCACCGCGAACGGCGGTCGGGACGTCGCCCGCCAGCCGGTGAAGGTCAAGGACCTGCTGGTGGTGTCGATCGGCGACTCGATCGCCTCGGGCGAGGGCAACCCGTATGCGACCGAGCACCTGGTCGACGCCGACCTGAACGGCAACGAGGTCAAGATCCCGATCGACGCGACCTGGCAGGACGAGCGGTGCCACCGCTCGGCGGTGGCCGGCCCGGCCCAGGCCGCCCGGCACCTGGAGACCACCAGCGACCGGACGTCGGTGACCTTCGTGCACCTCGCCTGCTCGGGAGCGTCGATCGCCGACCCGGTGCCCGGCGACGACCTGGCTGACGGCGGCCTGATCGACCCGTACGTGGGGATCGAGCCGACCGGCGGTGCGCCCCTGCCGCCGCAGCTGACCCAGCTCAAGCAGCTGGTCGGCAACCGAACGATCGACGTCCTCATGATCTCGATCGGCGCCAACGACATGCTGTTCTCGCAGGTGGTGAAGAACTGCCTGATCAACATCTTCGGCTGCCACAAGAAGAACCCGGTGGTCTTCGATGCGGCTGACATCTGGGACGCGCGGTCACCGCTGCTCGGACCGCTCTACAACAAGCTCCGCAAGCGGATCGCGCAGGTCGGACTGCAGGTCGCTGCCGAGGACATCTACGTCACGGAGTACTTCGACCCGACGCCCAGCGAGGCCGGGACCACCTGCGCTCCGCTCGTCGAGGGGCTGATCGACGGCCCCGAGGCCGCCTGGGCCTCCAAGACCGTCGTCGGCGGGATGAACCAGATCATCAAGCGCAAGGTCGATGCGTTCGGCTGGAACTTCGTCTCCGGGATCGTGAAGGCGTACAAGGGCGCTCCGGGTCACGGCTACTGCGCAGAGCCGCACTGGGTGGTGCGGCTGGAGGAGTCGTTCGTCAACCAGGCCGACAAGGAGGGCTCGTTCCACCCGTGCGCTCCCGGCCACGGTGCCTATCGCGACTCGCTGGTCACCTCGTTGATCACGAACCTCGACCGGCAGATCCGTCCGACCCAGCGCGGCAAGGACATCGTCACCGGCGTGGAGTGCAACTCGCCGCCCGAGCACTTCCTCAACAACCGGGACGGCGACGAGTTCGGACTCGGGGGGCTCTCGTTCCCGATCCCGGACGTGATCGACAACTGCCCCAACATGGCGAACCCCGACCAGAACGACTCCGACGGCAACCAGGTGGGCGACGCCTGCCAGGGGTACGTCGTGAACTCGACCGGCGACAGCGGCGACCCGGACCTCAACGACGGCGACTGTCCCAAGGCGTGCACGTTGCGCGCCGCGATCCAGCAGGCGCTGCACGAGAAGGGCAAGCACAACCGGATCACGTTCGCGATCACCGACTCGGTCGGCCCGGTCTTCCTCGGCGGATCGCGCACGATCAGTCCGGGGTCGCGGCTGCCCGCGATCGAGGGCAAGGGGCTGATCATCGACGCCTCGACCCAGCCGATGATCGGGGCGTTCTTCCTGGGCGCGCGCTGCGCTCCGTGGACGGGCCACCCGTGCGTCGAGCTCGACGGGAGCCTGGCCCAGTGCGGCGTCCCGTGCTCCGGGCTGTTCTTCGGCACCGGGAGCGATGCGTCGACCGTCCGCGCGATGGCCATCAACAGGTGGTCGGGCAACGGGATCCACGCGAGCCCGGTCCCGGGTCAGGACTGTGACTCCGCGTCCGGACTCCACCTCTTCGAGGGCAATTACATCGGCACCGACCTGACGGGTCGCCTCGACTTGGGCAACGGGCGCGACGGCATCGCGCTCCAGCACTCGGGCGGCAACTTCATCGGGGGCGAGGAGGGGTGGCAGCGCAACCTCATCTCGGGTAACGGTGACAACGGGCTCTCGATGTCCGGCGCCTGTGGTGGCGGCAACAAGGTCTTCGGCAACTTCATCGGGACCGACGTGACCGGCGCCGACGACCTCGGCAACGAGGCGAACGGCGTGGTGGCGAACTCGAGGAACAACCGGATCGGCGACGGCGCCCCCGGGTTCCTGAACGTGATCTCGGGCAACGGCTCTAACGGCGTGGAGCTGTTCAACGCCGGAGGCAACCTGGTCCAGGGCAACTACATCGGCACCCAGCGCGACGGGGGCACGGCGCTCCCGAACGACGCGCACGGAGTGCTGGTCTACGACAATTTCGACAACGACGTGATCGGCGGGGACCCGGTCGACGGCAACATCATCGCCTTCAACCGCGAGGACGGCGTCAACGTGTACGGCGGCACCGGGCACGACATCCTGTCGAACTCGATCTTCTCCAACGGCTCCCCGCGCGGGCTCGGGATCAACCTCCAGGACGGTGGGGTCGACCACGGTGAGGTGTCGCCGAACGACCCGGACGACACCGACAGCGGGCCCAACGGCACCCAGAACTTCCCGGTCCTGACCTCGGTCCACGGCACCGCCACCACGACCACGGTGCAGGGCACGCTGTCGAGCGCGCCCAGCACGCCGTACGTGCTGCAGTTCTTCAGCTCGTCGGCCTGCGACCCGAGCCGGCACGGCGAGGGCACGACGTACGTCGGCCGGGTGCAGCTCACCACCAACGGTGCGGGTGACCTGATCTTCAACCGGACGTACCAGGTCGGGCTCCCGGTGGGGGCGGTCGTCACGGCGACGGCGACCGGTCCGGAGGGCACCTCGGAGTTCTCCGTCGGTCACGACCGGCAGGGCCCGTGCGCCGCGACGCACATCGTGAACGCGCCCGACGACACCAGCGACGGGGACCTCGACGACGCGGTGTGCGACACCGGCAGCGAGGAGACCGGGCTGACCGGGGTGTGCACGCTGCGCGCGGCGATCCAGGAGTCCAACGACGCCCCCGGGCGGGACACGATCATCTTCGCGATCGGCAGCGGACCGGTCACCCTCGAACCGGGGCCGGTGCTGCCGGAGATCACCGACCCGGTGGTGATCGACGCGACCACGCAACCAGGGTCCAACGGCCGGCCGATCGTCGAGATCGACGGCAGCGGGACCGGCTTCCCCGACCAGGCCTTCGCGATCGACACCGACGACACCGTGATCAAGGGCTTCGTCATCAACCGGTTCGCCGACATCGCGATCTTCGTGTCGGGCGACGGCAACCGGATCTCGGGCAACTGGGTGGGCGTCGACAGCGCCGGGCACAACGCCGCCGGCAACCGCTACGGCATCTGGCTCGACGGCGCCACCGACACCGTGATCGGCGGCACCAACCCGAGCGACCGCAACGTCATCTCGGCCAACACGAATGACGGGATCGTCCTGTACGCCGGCAACGAGGGGACCGTGATCCAGGGCAACTACATCGGCGTCGACCCGACCGGCGAGGTGGCGCTCGGCAACGGCCAGAACGGGATCTGGGTCGGCGGCGCGACGGACACGACGGTCGGCGGCACGACCGACGCGACCAGCAACCTGGTGTCCGCCAACGGCCGGCACGGGATCCTCGTCGGGGCCACCGGTACGACGGTGCGACGCAACGTCCTCGGTCTGAACCGGAGCGGGAACGTCGCGATGGCCAACCTCCGCAACGGCATCTGGCTGAGCGAGGCGGTGGACTCACTGGTCAGCAACAACGTGGTCGCCCACAGCGGCTGGGCCGGCATCCGGGTCTCCGGCAACGAGGCGGACCTCAACCGGCTGCGGGGCAACCTGGTCTCCGGCAGCGGCGGGCTGGGGATCGACCTCCATCTCGAGGGCCTGACCCTCAACGACACCGGCGACGCCGACGTCGGGGCCAACGGCGTCCAGAACTTCCCGGTCGTCACCGGCGTCGTGCGGGGGACGGGGGTCAAGGTCAGCGGCACGCTCGACGCGCTACCGGGGACCTACGTCGTCGAGGTGTTCCGCTCCGCGACTTGCGACGCGTCCGACCACGGCGAGGCCGAGACCTACGTCGGCCAGGTCCAGGTCGTCGTGGGTGGGAGCCCGGCGTCGTTCCAGCTGACGCTGCCGGCGTCGGTGCCGACCGGCTCGTGGCTCACGACGACGGCGACCGGGCCGACCGGGACGTCGGAGCTCTCCCGCTGCGTGAGGGTGCCGGCCTAACGAGCGGCGCGCTTGCCGCCCTTGGGGACGCTGGGGTCGCGCTTGGGCTTCGGCTCGGGGGAGGCGGTGAGACCGATCGCGCGGGAGAGCCGCGCGACGAGCATAAAGCCGAGGAACAGGCAGGCGACGGCGCCGACACCGGCCACGCCGAGGTAGAACCAGGCCGCGGTCTCGCCGTCGTGGCGGGCGGCGGAGCCGAAGTCGATGGCGGCGTACACGAGGTAGCCCCAGGCGACGACGCAGCCGGTGATGCCGAGCGCGAGGAGCAGCAGCTTGGGCTGGAAGCCCTGCTTCTGCCGGGCTCCCGCCCGCTTCCCGCTGGTCACCGCGTCATTGTGTCCGACATATCAAGGCGACGAGACGCGGACGCGCCAACCGATGGGACAACCGTTATGCCATCCGGTCACGATGGCGCCGAGGAACGACCTCGAGCATGACGAAGGGCCGCCCAGCGTCCCCACGAATGCTGAGCGGCCCGTCGCCGGAACCCCGCGCCAGGCGCGGGGACGGGTGACTACTTCGGCGACACGGTGTAGTTGACGACGATCCCGTTGGAGTCGGTGACGGCGAGGACGATCGTGTACGACGCGCTGAGGTAGGTGCCGCTGATCGAGGTGCCGTTGTCGACCGGCGCGGTGCCCTCGGAGGCGCCGCCGTCGAGCAGCTTGGCCGCGGCCTCGTCGTACGCCCCCTGCTTGTCGCCGCCGGCGGGGCCGACCTCGATGGTGACGTTCCAGGAGGCCGGGTTCTTGGTGTAGGTGCCGGCGAGGATCTCGCCGTCGACGACGGGGGCCTCGTCGGAGGGGTAGTCCTTGGGGAGCTCGCCGGTGACGGCGCCGCCGTCGGTGGTGTCGACCTTGACGTCGCCGCTGTCCAGGTCGACGTCGAGGTCGACGCCCTCGCTCTTGGCGGCGTCCTCCACCTTCTTCTCGACCTGGTCCTTGAGGATGTCGCCGCAGCCGACGAGGGTGGTGAGCGCGAGCGCGGTCGCCGGGACGGCGAGGAGCAGGCGACGGGTACGAGTGGTCTTCATGGGGCCCTCCGGGCAGGGATGTGTGCGTGCATGGATCGATCGGCCCCGAGGCCTCTTCGAGCTAGCCCAACGCTAGTGACGAGATGCTTCCTCCGATACGTCCCTTCGAACCATTTGAGTGGGGAGTGAGACGGTTGTGAGACCGCCTCGGACGCGGCGACACGCCCACCGACACGCCGTACCTGATCCGAGATCCAGGCTCCTGACCTGCGTAAACGTGATCCATCTGACATTCGTCACGAACTCTTCGCGGGTTCCACTTGCACCCCTAGTGGTGGGGGCGTAGGGTCACCACAACATCTAGTAGTTACAACCGTGTAGTTCATCCACAGGTCATCAACAGTTGAAGGCCCGAACTGCACAGCTAGAGCTCCCGTTATCCACAGGGCCGGCCCACGCGAGGGTCTGCTTTGGCATGCCCCGAGGGGCAGCCCCCGCGTCCGAGAGGAGGACCGTCCGATGCACTGCCCCTACTGCAAGCACCAGGACACCAAGGTCCTCGACTCGCGGGTGTCCGACGACGGCTGCTCGATCCGTCGCCGCCGCGTCTGCCAGGACTGTGAGAAGCGGTTCACGACCGTCGAGCTGATGCAGCTGACGGTCCTCAAGCGCTCGGGCGCGACCGAGTCGTTCAACCGCGACAAGGCGGTGGCCGGCGTCCGCAAGGCCTGCAACGGCCGTCCGGTGAGCGAGGACGACCTCGCTCGCCTCGGCCAGGTGGTCGAGGACCAGCTCCGCCTCGACGGCAGCCCGGAGATCGCCGCCCACGAGGTGGGCCTGGCGATCCTCGCACCACTGCGCCGCCTCGACGAGGTCGCCTACCTCCGCTTCGCGAGCGTCTACCGAGGCTTCGAGTCCGCTGCGGATTTCGAGGCCGAGATCGCGCTCATGCGGATGGAGCGAGCGGGCACCGTTGTTGAACAAGAGGCGCCTGCACCAGCCCCAACGGGCTGACCCCAGACCGCCCGGGCAGAGAGTGGGGAAGCTGTCTGCCCGGGCACCAAGCTCCGGTCCCGGTTCTGTCGGGACCCCAGCGCACCATCAGCACCACCCGCACCACCCACACCGGAACACCCAGCCAGGGGGATGAAGTGACAGAGACGGCCAACTCCGCAGCCAGCCAGGCGACCGACAGCGGTACGCCGGGCGCCACCGGACTGAAGATCGAGCGGATCTTCAGCACCGAGGGTGTCCACCCCTACGACGCGATCACCTGGGAGCGCCGCGACGTCGTCCAGACGAACTGGAAGACCGGCGAGACCGTCTTCGAGCAGCGCGGTGTGGAGTTCCCCGACTTCTGGTCGGTCAACGCGAGCACGATCGTCACGACGAAGTACTTCCGTGGCGCCGTCGGCACCCCCGAGCGCGAGACCGGTCTCAAGCAGCTCATCGACCGCGTGGTGAAGACCTACACCAAGGCCGGCATCGAGCACGGCTACTTCGCGAGCCCGGCCGACGCCGAGGTCTTCGAGCACGAGCTCACCTGGCTGCTCGTCAACCAGTACTTCTCCTTCAACTCCCCGGTGTGGTTCAACGTCGGCACGCAGTCCCCGCAGCAGGTGTCGGCCTGCTTCATCCTGTCGGTCGACGACAGCATGGACAGCATCCTCAACTGGTACAAGGAAGAGGGCTTCATCTTCAAGGGCGGCTCCGGTGCCGGCCTCAACCTCTCCCGTATCCGCTCCTCCAAGGAGCTCCTGCGGTCCGGCGGCACGGCGTCCGGCCCGGTCTCCTTCATGCGCGGTGCCGACGCCTCGGCCGGCACCATCAAGTCCGGCGGCGCCACGCGTCGTGCGGCCAAGATGGTCGTGCTCGACGTCGACCACCCCGACATCGAGGAGTTCGTGGAGACGAAGTGGCGCGAGGAGGACAAGATCCGCGCCCTGCGTGACGCCGGGTTCGACATGGACCTGGGCGGCAAGGACATCACCTCGGTCCAGTACCAGAACGCCAACAACTCGGTCCGGGTCACCGACGAGTTCATGCGGGCGGTCGAGGAGGGCAGCGAGTTCGGGCTGCGCGCCCGCTCCACCGGTGAGGTCATCGAGACGGTCGACGCCCGCGGCCTGTTCCGCAAGATCAGCGAGGCCGCGTGGGCCTGTGCCGACCCGGGCCTGCAGTACGACGACACCATCAACGACTGGCACACCAACCCGGAGACGGGCCGGATCACGGCGTCCAACCCGTGCTCGGAATACATGAGCCTCGACAACTCCTCCTGCAACCTGGCGAGCCTCAACCTCCTGAAGTTCCTCAAGGAGGACGACACCTTCGACGCGCCGCTGTTCGCGAAGGCCGTCGAGTTCATCATCACCGCGATGGACATCTCGATCTGCTTCGCGGACTTCCCGACCGAGCCGATCGGCCAGACCACGCGTGACTACCGCCAGCTCGGCATCGGCTACGCCAACCTGGGCGCGCTGCTGATGGCGATGGGCCTGGGCTACGACTCCGACGGCGGCCGCTCGATGGCCGCGACGATCACCTCGCTGATGACCGGTACGTCGTACCGTCGTTCGGCGGAGCTCGCCGCGATCGTCGGCCCGTACGCCGGCTACGCCCGCAACGCGGAGGCCCACAACCGGGTGATGCGCAAGCACCAGGCCGCCAACGACGAGGTGCGCACGCTGCACATCGCCGACGCCCAGACCCACAAGCTGGCGACCGAGGAGTGGGCCAAGGTCGTCGACCTCGGCAAGGTCAACGGCTTCCGCAACGCGCAGGCCTCGGTGCTCGCGCCGACCGGCACCATCGGCTTCATGATGGACTGCGACACGACCGGCATCGAGCCGGACTTCTCGCTGGTCAAGTTCAAGAAGCTGGTCGGCGGCGGCTCGATGCAGATCGTCAACCAGACGATCCCGCGGGCGCTGGAGAAGCTCGGCTACGACGCCGAGAAGGTCGAGGCGATCGTGGCCTACATCGCGGAGAACGGCCACGTGGTCGACGCCCCGGGCCTGAAGCCGGAGCACTACGAGATCTTCGACACCGCGATGGGTGAGCGGGCCCTCAAGCCGATGGGCCACGTGAAGATGATGGCCGCCTGCCAGCCGTTCCTGTCGGGGGCGATCTCCAAGACGGTCAACCTGCCGGAGTCGGCGACGGTCGAGGAGATCGAGGAGATCTACCTCCAGTCGTGGAAGCTCGGCCTGAAGGCCACGGCGATCTACCGCGACAACTGCAAGGTCGGTCAGCCGCTGTCCGACGGTGGCGGCAAGGCCACCAAGGACGCTGCGGACGCCGCCGAGGCCGCGACCGCGGTCGTGGAGAAGGTCGTGGAGAAGGTCGTCTACGCCCCGACCCGCAAGCGCCTCCCGAAGTCGCGGGTCTCGCGGACGACGTCGTTCACCGTGGGCGGCGCCGAGGGCTACATGACCTCGGGGGCTCACGAGGACGGCTCGCTCGGCGAGGTGTTCCTCAAGCTCGGCAAGCAGGGCTCGACCCTGGCCGGCGTGATGGACGCCTTCTCGATCGCGGTGAGCATCGGCCTGCAGTACGGCGTGCCGCTGGAGACCTACGTGTCGAAGTTCAGCAACCTGCGCTTCGAGCCCGCCGGTCTCACCGACGACCCGGACGTCCGGATGAGCCAGTCGATCATGGACTACATCTTCCGCCGCCTGGCGCTGGACTACCTCGACTTCGACGCCCGCTCGGCGCTCGGCATCTACTCCGCCGAGGAGCGCCAGCGCCACCTCGAGACGGGCTCCTACGAGCCCATCGAGGAGACCGGCTCCGCCGCCGAGCTCATCGAGCAGCCCGTGGTCGTCCGCGGCACCGCCGCCCCGGCCGAGCCCGAGGTGGCCGAGGCCGAGATCGTCATCGGCGACAAGTCCCCCGCGGCCCCCAAGGCCCGGACGTCCGCCGAGCTCCTCGAGCAGATCACCGGCCACGCCGTCGACAGCCCCCTCTGCATGACCTGCGGCACCAAGATGCGCCCCGCGGGTTCCTGCTACGTCTGCGAAGGCTGCGGCAGCACCAGCGGCTGCAGCTGAGCTGAGCTGGAACGCCGAAGGGCGGCCACCCGAGAGGGTGGCCGCCCTTCGGCTTTGTGCGGACCGACTACGCAGGGCCAACCGATCGGAGGATGCGGCGGCAACGCCTCGCCGCCAAGCTCGTCCCGTGATCACGGCGCTTCTCGACGGGCTCGGGCCGTTCCTGCCACCGCTCGGCGGCGCGCTCGTATTGGTGGCGCTCCTTGCGTCACCCATGCCGGGCCGCGGGCCAAGAATCGGCCAGGGCCGAGACCCTTGGCGGAGCTTCCGATACCGGGCGCGCGCGACTGTCATGGCCCGAGCCGGCGGTCGATGTGAAGGGCCGCTCTTCCTCGCGTGGGGCCGGTGTCGCCAACCCGCGGCGGAAGCGGACCACATCTATCCCTGGTCCCGCAGCGGTCCGACGGTCGTTGGCAACGGACAAGCTCTCTGCCGTGACCACAATCGACGCAAGGCCAGTCATCGCCCGCCCTGGTGGTACGTGCGAGGCCTGGAGCGCCGCCGGTTGAGCTATTTTCCGCCAGATGTCGACGTGACGGTGGTAGCGCGGCTGACCGAAGCGGACCGTGCTGCGCGCCAAGCATCGAACTTGCGCCACCGGAGCACATGACGCCCGCCGCAATCGCGGCGAATGACGCTGCTGGCAGCCTTCGACGGTCATCGCAGGGCTGACAATATTTTCGCTCGGCGACGTCGGAGGTGGGGCCTCTGCGCTCGCCGCCGTCGTCGGCCTTCGACCAGAGCCGACCGTCGAAGCATCGGCGGGCCGTCACCTCGCCCCGACGACGCCGATAGGCGGGTTGGTGGTCCCGAGCGACACCGTGCTGGAATGGGAGGCACGTCGCCGGGGGAAGGCCAGCTCGCGTGCCACTGCTTCTAGTCATCCACCGGCTCGCTGCCACCATCCAAGAACGTCTTCGAGTTGATCGCGGAGAAGTTCCCACGGCTGGTTGAGGTCGAGAGTTTGCGCTCCGATCCGGTTGCCCTGGATGACGACGTCGACATGGGGCTGCTCATCAGCCTCTGTCTGGGCGTACAACAGAAGTCCGCTGACACACCCGGTTCGGCCGGTGTCCTCGTTCTTCACGTAGGTCAGGATCTGGTAGAGGTTTCCCGAGTGGATGGTCGACTTGCCCCAGGCTCCGGTCTGCATGGACTGCCTGTAGTACTTCGCGTCAATGATCAGCGTCCGACCGCGGTGCTGGAGAGTGACGTCAGTACGCATCTGGGGCAGCTGCGATCTAAGGTCCTTCGGCCCATCAAGGTCCCAGGAGACTGTGCGAGCGGCGGGAGCCAGCTCGGGGTGATGATGGGCGTAGTACTCACGCAGAAAGCGCTCGTACAGGCTGCTCATCGCCTCGTCCGAGACCCACGACGTGAGCTTGGCGGTTCCGGCGTCTTGCGTAGGGATGAGCCCGCGGACGATGAGCTCGCAGACTCCGAGGAGCAGCCGATAGGTGGCGTTCGCGCGGTGATACGTGAGGTCGCCCCAGCGGATCGCGGTCGGCGCGATCAGGGTGACAGCCTCGAGGTGAGGAAGTAGTCGGCGGAGTGCGTCCTTGCGGGCTGGGTCGACATGGCCGTGGCGTAAAAGAAGCACCAGCACCGACTTAAGGGCGCGATTGTGGGGAGTGTCGGCCTCATATTCATCGAACTCGCAAATCACCCGTCCCGGCGTGGTCGATCGACGAGCGACCGTTCGAGCGAGGTCGATGCGCCCGCGGACACCGAGGAGGTCCTCTGTTCGATGGAGGTAGTCCCGGTGGAGCCCGCGCTTGACCTGGGCGCCGACACCGCGGACAAGGATCTCGGCTAGCAGGTCGTGGAGGTGGTCGAACCGCTCGGCTGCGAGCTGTTCGGTGCCCGCGTTGCGGATCGCTCGGAACGCGTACGCCATCATCACGTACACGTTGCGGATGGCGATCGAGCTGGCAGTCATGCCACTGCGGTCCGCAACTTGCTGGCCCATTCTTCGGCCTTCGAGGGTTCGTCGAACCAATACTCCTCGAGCAGCGGGACCAGTTCGTCCTCAACGACGGAGTACAGCCAAGCATCGTCAGCGTCACCGTTGAGTGGCTTGGATAGGTAGCTGTGACCGATGGCAAAGCCGGGGCCGAGCGCGGGGTCCTCAGAGATCGCTTGATTGAGGTCGCCCACAACCGTGACCAGGGCGTCGAGGCTCGGGCTACCGGCCTGTTGCTGCCAGCGGACGAACCCGGTCGAGCCGAAGCCCGGCGACATCTGAAAGAACCCGAACCGCCGGCGTAGTGCGTAGTCGAGGACCGCCAGGCTGCGGTCGGCAGTGTTCATCATCCCGATGATGTGGACGTTAGGCGGAACCGAGAAGGTTTCGTTCTTGTAGAGAAGGCGTAGGTCTTGGCCGCGCTTGTCGGCCTCGATGAGCATGAGCAGTTCGCCGAAGATCTTGGAGATGTTGCCGCGGTTGATCTCGTCGATGATGAAGAAGTACGGCCGGTCGTCGTCATCTCGGGCCGCTTCGCAGAACCGGTAGAACGGACCCTCCGCGAGGACGAAGCCACCCGACTCAGTGGGTCGGTAGCCCATCATGAAGTCCTCATATGAGTAGCTCTGATGGAACTGCACCGTCTGCACCCGGTTCGGGTCCTTGGCGCCCATCATCGAGTAGGCCAGCCGCTTGGCGGCGAAGGTCTTCCCGACTCCTGGCGGGCCGGCAAGGATCGCGTTCTTCTTACGAATGAGCAGGGTGCTCAGCCGGTCGTATCCGTCCTCGGAGAGGTATACCTCGCTAAGGAAGGCTTCCTTGTCGTATCCCGGGAGCTCGATCACTACAACGGGCGGTTCTGGTTCGGTCTCCCCGGCCACCAACGTCTCGAGTTGCTCGACGTACTCGCGATGGCGCGTGACGTCGGTCAAAGTCTTCATGACCGCCGTTCCCGGGTGCGGCCAGGTCCCCACATGCGTCCAGTCAACCGAGCGCATGTGGCGGAACGACTCCCGCTCCGGCTCGTAGCGCGCTTCGGACGTGACCACACCACGACCGATGATCTCTTGCCGCCCGCGCTTCGCGAAGACGATGTCTCCGACACAGATCTCGTTCTGGAACTGCCACAGCGCCAACGAGGCGTTGGTGTTCGCCGCCCCAGTTCCGTCCTTATCCAGGGCCTGACGCATCGCCTCCCTGCTCCCGAAGTGGGACAGATCGTCGATGTCATCCCAGCCAAGCCCCATAAGATTGTCGGACGAGAACTCGCCCCATTCAGAAGCCTGAGCTCCGGGAGAATAGAGCCAGTAATGACGGGGACGAGGTTCCTCAGCACCGGCAGACGCCTCGGGGTCCTCACTGGGCGTCGGGGACGGGTCCCAGAGTTCGCGCACGCCCGGTGTCCAGAAGTGGAATGGGCCATCAACTTCATGTGCGAGCGCACCACGGATTGCAAGAAGGTCGCGGTCAATCGCAATGGCGCCGTTTCCCGAAGGTCCACCAATCCGATCGGCTAGCCCCGTACGGATCTGTTCCTTCATCCGTGCTGACGAGATCGGCTCGAAAACGTCAGGGCGAGCGAGAAACTGGAGTGCATTGCGAATGTCGGAGCGGTCGTCACCGGAGTCGAGCATGACTTTCTGAAGCTGCCACGGATCGTTTCGAGCGTTCGCACGCTCGGCGTCAGGTAGGCCGCTCCAGTAGCGCACGAACGTTGAAGCCCAGATGACGTGGCGCCACAGGCTGCCGTTGTACGCCTGCCCTGGTTCGAACCCGGCGGTTCCGGCGGGACGAGATAGCCAGGTCGCCATCGAGTGTGGGATGTCGACCGGGGACTTGAGATGAGCCAAGACCCTTTCGACGTGACCTCTGCGAGTCTCGGGAAGCGCCGAACGAACCGGATGCTCACGCAGGAAGGCGAGCTCTGCGGCCAGCAACACCACCTCCCGCGATGCGCCCTCGAGTTGCTTGTCGAGCTTGTCCCACTGGCCCTGCTGTGTGCCAACGAGCGGGTTGTCTCCGATTCGGGCGCGAAGGTCCTCGGCCGCCGATGCAGTCCAGATCGTCGTCCCCGGGTCGATCAAGGAACGCCCGTCGCCGAGCATCTGGGCGATCAGCGGGCCGATCTCTGCCGCGAGTTCCATATCGGGCCGCGGCCGCGACGGCGCAGATACGGTGTGCAGACCTTCGGCGTGTTCATCGCTCATGGCTGCAGTCTCCACGTTCGGCGGCCCGCGCTGGCTGACGACCGGCCGAATCTCCGATCGGAGTCCTCGACCATAAAGCGCCGCTGGAGCACGGACATATGCGGCATCGGTCGGAGCGACGACCCCGCCACTCATGTCGTCGAGATGTGGCGCAACGGTTTGTGCGAGTCCGGCGCGTAGTCCCAGCAGTCGACGCCGAGGTGAATGCCCCACGTGCCGCCAGGCGACTGCCGTCCACTGGCCGGCCGAGATTGCGGACATGCCGTCTCGCGGCGGAATGGCACACCGTCTGTGCCGGCAATGACGTGCGCCTAGCCTGGCGACCATGGCGATTGAGTGGTCCGGTCTCGTTGGGAGCGCGGTGGGCGTCGTTGCGGCCGTAGGTGTCGCCCAGTGGACCGCCCGACGGCAGATAAGCGCCGATCGTGAACTGCTTCACGAAGAGCGGAGGCACCGAGCGGCCTCTCGTATCTTTCAGGAACTGTTAAACGTCCCAGCGCTCACATACGAGATTGAAAGCTTCGAGTACAGCGGCCTCACTGACCATGACCTCCGCGCATACCGGCGCCAGCGGGACGTGCTTGATTCCAGCAGAGGTTAGGGCGGGGACAGCACGAGCTGGTACACCATCGGAACGAGCACTCCGGCGGCAGATTCGACGATCGCTCGATCCTCATCGCCGACCGCTGACTTCGTGCCGTGGAACAGATTGCACCTAACTCGGTAGATGGCCGCCAAGGTGTGAGCCCAATCAGCCGGTGGAACGCCGTCGACATGGCGCAGGTGGCAGTTGGGCGCCCGCTGGGCGGTGGGAAAGTCCCGCGCGTAGCGTTCCACCCGACTTGATCTGGGCTCGTCCGGCCGATGACTGTCGCGTGCCGGGTTCAGTAGAGGCTCTGAACTGACGCGCTGACGGTAGTCGGCGCGGGGTTGTGCCGGTAGTGGTTGTCTTCGAACTCGACTGGCGGGACGAGTCCGATCTGGCCGTGGAGCCGTCGGTGGTTGAACCAGTCGATGTACTCGGCGACGGCGATCTCGAGGTCGTCGATGTTCTTCCAGGGCCCGTGGTTGCGGACCAGCTCGGCCTTGAACAGCGAGTTGAACGCCTCGGCCAAGGCGTTGTCGTAGCTGTCGCCTGTCGAGCCGACCGATGCGACAGCACCGGCCTCGGCCAGCCGCTGGGTGTAGCGGATGGCGAGGTATTGAACGCCTTTGTCCGAATGCGCGATGACACCGGCGGTGTCTTGGCCGGCGTGCTGCCGGGTCCACAGCCCCATCTCGAGTGCGTCCAAGGCGAGGTC